>DAOTTM010000001.1:0-2292 GCA_034437915.1 Dehalococcoidia bacterium
CCATCCTCCGAAATAGCCGGAGACGACACCGAGAAGGGCGGCGACCGATGAACTGACGAGCACCACGAGCAGGCCAATCACGATCGACGTGCGGGCCCCATACACGATGCGCGTAAAGAGGTCGCGGCCCTGCTGATCCGTTCCGGCCCAGTGGTCGGCCGAAGTCCCCTGGAGCCGGTCGCTAATCTTGCCGATATTCGGATCGTCAGAGGTGAACGCGCCGGGAACGACTGCCATGGCAGCGAGGACGATGACGATGATTGCGCCGATGAACCCCAGGGGCTTGTGGCGTGCGAATCGGAAGAGGCCCACACGGATACGTTCGAACCGCGAGATTTCGCGGCGAAGGGCGAATTGTTCGAGGACTCCCGCATCGGTGGCCATTTAGTTGTACCTGATTCGTGGGTCGAGGACCGAATAGAGCAAGTCCACGCCGAAATTCGCGAAGACAACGATTAAGGCGATGATGATGTTAATCGCCTGGATGGGCGGATAGTCGAGGCTATTGACGGAGCTGACATAGAAGCGGCCCATTCCCGGGATCGAGTACACGCTCTCGATGATGACGGTTCCGCCGACGAGGATGGGAAGCTGTAGCCCCACCACGGTGATGACTGGGATGAGGGCGTTGCGCAGAGCGTGGCGAATGATGATTGCGCGTTCCGGAAGGCCTTTGGACCAGGCCGTGCGGATGTAGTCCTGACGCAGTGTTTCGAGCATTGCGGACCGCGTGAATCGCATCACCCCGCCCGAAAGGCCCGAACCGAGGATGAGGGCGGGCATGGCCATGGCTTTCAGATTGCTGATCGGGTCCTCTGTGAAGCCGATGTAGCTCCTGGGGGGCACGCCCCAGTTGAAGTAGCGCCCGGCCATCGTGATAAGCACGAGGGCGATCCAGAATCCGGGAATGGCGAGCAGGCCGATCGCGAAGCTGCGCCCGACGTAGTCGACCCAGGAGTCCTGACGGATGGCGGAGGCGATGCCGATCGGTATGGCTATCGAAAGCGAAACGAGGATGGCGAGGAACGAGAGTTCGAACGTTACGGGGAGCCTGTGGCTCAGTTCACTCGTGACGGACCGGTCACTAATGATGGACTTGCCGAAATCCAGCCTCGCGAGGTCCCCTATCCAGTTGACGTATTGCAAGGCAACGTTGTCATCGAGGCTGAACTCTTTGCGCAGGGCAGCCTTGGCCTCGGGGTCCGCAGCGCCAAAATCGCCGGCGATGAGGTCCACGACATCCCCGGGGACGGCCCGCACCATAATGAACACGATGAACGTGACGCCGAAGAGCGTCGGGATCATGAGCAGGAGCCGTCTCGCTATGTAGCGCTGCATCGATCAGTCTCCCCACCAGATTGTTCGTCTTCTACGCGGATGGGCACTTGGGCGCAAGCAGAAGGGGCGGGCGGTCCGGCTGAATCCGCCCACCCCCTTCCAATTACGATTCGAGCGCGACTACGCCTTCCAGCGGTAGACGGCTTCTTCGGTGGCGCCACCGTACCCCTTGGTGCGGTACTCGATGCCCTTCACGTTGCCCTGGTAGCCGGTCCAGCCAGTGCCAGCGCCTGCTTGGTTGGGCACGTAGTACATCTTCGTCGCATGGTACTTCTGGGCGTCCCAGAAGATGGCCTTGCGCTTTTCTTCGTTCAGTTCGACGGCCTGATCGGCGGCGTACTTCGCGAGCTTGGGATCCTTGATGCGGCCATGATTCAGGGGATCATCCGTGAACTGGCGGATGAAGTACGAACCGGCTTCCGGGAACGGGGTTTCGTATCCGAAGGCGATACCCTTAAAGTTCCCGGCGAAGGTCTGCGTGATGTACTTGGAGCTGTAGTCTTGGACGTCGGTTGTGCTCTTGACGCCGATAGCAGTCATGAACTGGATGTTGGCCTCGGCGATGTCGTTGAAGAGCTTGCCGTAGCGGTTCGCCGTGTACTGGTACGTCGTCTCGAAACCGTTCGGGAAGCCCGCGGCGGACATGAGCTTCTTCGCCTCGGCGACGTCGTACTTGAAGAACTTGGCGCCGTCGCCGGCGTCCTTGCCCTGTGGGTCGAGCCACCAACGTGTCTCGCCGGCCGGGATGATGTTGTGCCAGGGCGTCTTCACGTCGAGGCCGGCTTCCCGGAGCTTCTTCACGTTGTAGCCGAGTTCCGTGAGGTCGTCTCGGTTGAGCGACATGGAAATGGCCTGGCGGACGCGCTCGTCCTTGCCCCAGGGCGATGCAGGGTCGCTATCGAAAAAGAGGAAGCTGAGCGTCGGCCCCGTGAGTCCCGTGAACTGAACCGTTGG
>DAOTTM010000002.1:0-5403 GCA_034437915.1 Dehalococcoidia bacterium
ACCATGGACAGCGGCGTGTTCATCCTTCGACAGGCTCAGGACGAACGGGGGTGACAGGCGGAACGACGTGAAAATCGAACCAGGACAAGGCGCACGCAAAACTTTGACGCCCACCCCCTCCCTCGCGGTCGGGGTGCAGTTAAGGGGGCGGTGGTATGCTCGTGATTATGGTGAGCGTCGCGCCGCACAAGACCGCCGAGGCGTTTCTCGAGGCGTACCTGCGCGAGCTGGAGGCGATGGGCGGGCGTTCGAAGCACACGGTCCGCAACTACCGGAACGACATCGGCCAGTTCCTCGCGTGGTGCGGCGAAAGGAAGCTTGAGCCGCTGGAGACGAACCGCCAGCGTTTTCGCGAACACATGGGTGGTCTGCGCGAGGGCGGCATGGCCCAGGCGTCGATCACGCGGCGGACGAGCACCGTGCACGGCTTCTATCGCTACTTGCAGCGTGAGGGCGCGGTCGACAAGGACCTGCTGTATGGCGTTGCGTTGCCCAAGCGTCCAAAGCGGCTCCCAAAGGTGCTCGATGGGGAAGTGATCGGGGCGCTATTGGCGGCGCCGGATGTGTCAACGCCCGCGGGACAGCGAGACCGCGCCATGCTGGAGCTGCTCTATGGCGGCGGGCTTCGAATCTCCGAGCTCGTGTCGCTCGATACCGGGCAGATTGAGCTGGAAAACGGGGCGGCGATCGTGCATGGCAAGGGCGCGAAGGAACGCGTTGTGCTTTTCGGCTCGCCGGCGATTGCGGCCCTGATCCTCTACCTGCGCGACGGCCGAACTTCGCTGGCGAAGGGGACGGAAGCGGCACTCTTCCTGAATCGTTCGGGGACACGTCTCTCGGCGCGGAGCGTGCAGAGCATGATCAAGCACCACGCGCTCGCTGCCGGTATCCTGCAGGACGTGCATCCCCACCTCCTTCGTCACAGCTTCGCGACCCACCTACTCGATGGCGGGGCGGACCTACGCATCGTCCAGGACCTGCTCGGCCACTCCTCCGCGAACACGACGCAGATCTACACGCATGTGAGCCAGGCGCGCCAGGCGGAAGTTACTCGGAAAGCCTGGGAAGGCATCGCCGAACAGGCATTGGAACGCGGGCGACGCAAGCGGGCGTTGGCACAATGACCACCGATTCCGCCTCGTCACCGGTGCTTCTACTTGTCCATGGGCCGAACCTCAACCTACTGGGCGAGCGCAAGCCCGAGGTCTACGGGACGACGACGCTGCTCGATATCGAGAACGACGTGGCGGCGGCGGCGAACGCACGCGGAGCGACCGTCGTCTGCTTCCAGAGCAACTCCGAGGGAGCGGTCCTCGATTTCCTCCACGGCCATCGAAAGGTTGCGGACGGGATCGTCATCAACGCGGGGGCCCTCACGCATACATCAGTCGCTCTGCACGATGCGATCGAGGGCGTGAACCTGCCGGCGGTGGAGGTGCATATTTCCAACACGCACGCGCGCGAAGGGTTTCGCCACATCTCGATGATCGCGCCGGTGTGCATCGGGCAGGTGACCGGGCTCGGGCGGGCCGGGTACACTACGGCGGTCAACCTGCTGTTGGATGCGCTCGAATCGCAGGCCTAGCATCGCGCCACGAGACGGTCTATCGGAACTTCGATAGAGCATCCGGAGCATGGCATCAAGCCCTCACCCCCGACCCCTCTCCCGATTCGCTGCGCTCGCGGGCGAGGGGAGTCCGAACTTTTCAAATACCGGGCATAGCGAGCGCGCACGAACGGAGACCATGTGGATCGATTGTCACGGGCCCGAGAGGCTATGACGAAGGCCGGATTGGCCGGGCTGTTCATCGCCTCGCCCGTGGATGACGTATTCGGGCGCCATTCACAGAACAGGCGCTACGTGTCGGGCTTCACGGGTTCCACGGGGTACGTGCTGATTACGGAGTCGCAGGCAATCGTCGGCGTGGATTCGCGTTACACGGAGCAGGCTCAACGCGAGAGCGTGTCCAACGGTTTCCGAGTGTTCGATATCAAGGGCAAGCGTTCGGAAGCATGCGCGGGAATGATCGCGCAGGCGGGCCTTGGCCGGAAAAAGTTGGGCATATCGGGCGCCGATCTGAGTTATGGCGAATTCGCGAAACTGAACACTGCGCTCGGTGAGATTGGCGCGGGAGATCGGCCACTCTTGAGCGCGGCGCCGCCAATCGTGGAGAAGCTCCGCGTGCGGAAGGACGCTGCAGAGATGGCGTCGTTGGAGCGTTCGATCGAGATTTGCGACCGCGCGTACGATACCGTTCTTGCCTCGCTCCTACCCGGGCAGACCGAGACGGCCGTCGCGATCGCCGTCGAACAAGCGATTCGCCACGCAGGAGGTTCAGGTGTCTCGTTCGGCACGATCGTCGCGGGTGGGCCGTGGGCGGCGATGCCTCATGCCACGTCACGGGATGAACCCTTGCGCGAGGGCGAGATGGTAGTCATCGACATGGGCGCTATCTTCGGCGGTTATTGTAGCGACCTCACGCGGACGACGACGCTGGGGGAAGGGAACGCGAAGTTCCGCGAGATCTACGGGATCGTCTTCGAAGCGCAGCGGGCGGCGATTGAGGGCGTCGAGGTAGGGATGACCGGCGCGCAGGCAGACCGGCTTGCGCGCTCGGTGATCGAGTCGGCGGGCTATGGCGAACAGTTCGGACACGGCCTCGGACACGGCGTTGGATTGGAAGTGCACGAGATGCCGTACCTCGGGCCGACGAGCGAGGATGTTCTGGAAGAGGGCATGGTGTTTACCATTGAGCCGGGCATCTACATCCCCGGCTGGGGTGGTGTCCGAATTGAAGACATCGTGGTACTCGAAGGCGGCAGGGCTCGTGTGCTCAGCCACGCCAAGACACTGGTACCGGCAGGAGCACAGGGATGATTTCCACAGGCGAATTGAAGAAGGGCGCGACCATCGAACTCGATGGCAAGCTCTTCGCGATAATGGACTACAACCACATCAAGACGGGGCGTGGCTCTGCCCAGGTGCGGATCAAGCTGCGCGACGTGCGCACCGGCTCGACCATCGAGCAGACCTTCCAGGCGGGCACGAAGTTCGCGCGGGCGCGGGTCGAACGGCGCGACATGCAGTATTTGTACAGCGACGACCAGTTCTACAACTTCATGAACACGGAGACCTTCGAGCAGGTCGCGGTGACAGCCGATAAGGTGGGCGACGCGAACCTCTATCTCAAGGAGAACGACGTCTGCCAACTCGTGCTCTATGGCGAAGAGGTGATCGGCGTCGAATTGCCGCTCTCGGTCGAGTTGACGGTCGTGGAGACGGACCCCGGCTACAAGGGCGATACGGCGACTGGCGGGACGAAGCCCGCGAAGATGGAAACGGGCCTCGTCGTGAACGTGCCGCTCTTCGTCGAAGAGGGGACGCGGCTGAAGATCAACACGGACAGCGGGACGTATATCGAGCGCGTGGGCTAGGCCCTCACCCCCAACATCGCGCCCTCACCCCCAACCCCCTCTCCCGACTTTGCGGGCGAGGGGGAGTCAGGAATCGGAATAGTGGAAGCGCTTCCCGTATCGGCGTTGGTGAACTTTCTGCGCGAGGTTATCGAGGGGAACGAGATCTTCTCGGACCTCTGGGTCGCGGGCGAGGTTTCGAACTACACGCGGTCCGGGGCGGGGCATCGGTATTTTTCGTTGAAGGACGCGAATGCTTCGCTGCGCTCGGTGTGGTTCGCCAGCACGATGCCTGCGGGGAAGCTGGAAAACGGGGACCGCGTGTACGCCCATGGCCGCGTGAGCATCTACGTAAAGCGGGGCGAACTCCAGTTCGTCTGCGACTTCGTTCGGCCGGAGGGCGTCGGCATCCAGGCAGCGAAGTTCGAAGAGCTGCGGTCGCGCCTCGAAACCGAGGGACTGTTTGACCTGGCGCGCAAGCGCCCACTGCCACCGTTCCCGCGGAAGATTGGCCTCGTCACATCACCCACGGGCGCGGCCTTGCAAGACATCAAGAACGTATTGGCGAAGCGCTGGCCGCTGGCGGAGCTGGTGCTCTCGCCGGCGCTTGTTCAGGGCGACGCGGCGGCGGGGCAGATCGAATCGGCGCTCAAACGGCTGGCGCGGGAGGCGGACCTCGATGTGGCGATCATCGCGCGTGGCGGAGGGAGCAGCGAAGACCTCTCGGCGTTCAACGACGAGCGCGTCGTACGCGCCGTGTTCGGATTCCCCGTGCCAATCGTGTCGGGCGTTGGCCACGAGACGGACACAACGATCACCGACATGGTGGCGGACCTCCGTGCGCCGACGCCGAGCGCCGCGGCCGAGCGCTGCACACCGGATATCGCGGAGTTTCGACGGGCCTTGCGTGCGCTCAATCGGACGATGGCATCCGCCGCCCTCGCGGCCGTGTCACGCGCCGAGAACGAGGTTCAGCTTTCGGTGCGCGAGTTGAACCGCCTGGGACCCGAACCATCGTTGCTCTCACGCGACGTCACGACACTGACAGCTGCGATGCGCAGCTCCGTCGAGCGATTGGTCGCCACGGACCGGGCGCGCATGGAACAGCTGGGAGCACGTTTCGCGCCGCTGAACCCGCATGCCACGCTGGCGCGCGGTTTCGCGATCGTGGAGAAGGCTTCGGGCAACCGCAAGACGGTGGTAACCTCTGTGCGCAAGGTGCGCGGCGGCGATCGGCTGATCGTTTCCGTGGCCGATGGCGCGTTTTCGACGGAGGTGAGTTGAGGGTGGCTACGAGGACGAAGGCGGAGGAATCGCAAGAAACGAAGAGCTTCGAGACGCTGTATGCGGCGCTGGAAGAGCGCGCCAGGCGCCTGGAGCAGGGCAACCTCTCGCTCGAAGACTCACTGAAGTTGTACGAAGAGGGCGCGGCGGTTGTGGCCGAACTGCGGACGGTGTTGGATGCCGCGGAACTGCGTGTGCGCACGGTTCGCGGTCAGGTGGACAGCGACGACAACCAGTTTCGCGAACCCGAAGCAGAATACGAAGCGTTCGAGTCGGACGAATGACCCTGCGCATCGCCTGGCTCACGACAGGCCGCGGGCCGGGGTCGTACGGGGCGCTCGAATATACACTCAAGGCCATCACGAAAGGACTACCGGTCGAAATAGCCGTGGTCTTCGTGAACCGGGATCCTGGCGAAGCGGAACCGACAGACAGGCTTATAACGCTCGCGAGGTCTCACGGAGTGCCCCTGGAGGCGCGGTCTTCGGTGGCGTTTCGGAAGTCCAGGGGCGGTACAGTGGCGAAGCCCGGGGAACCGCTCCAGCGATGGCGCACCGAGTATGACAATACGGTCGCTGATGCGCTCAGCCGCTTTGAATTCGATTTGGGCGTGATGTTCGGTTACATGCTCATCGCGACGGAGCCGCTGATCGACCGTTTTACCTTCATCAACGACCACCCGGCGCTCCCGGACGGCCCGATCGG
>DAOTTM010000003.1:0-3087 GCA_034437915.1 Dehalococcoidia bacterium
ACGGGAACGATAAGGGTGAGAGCGCCGAACACGGCCAAAACGAAAGTCCGGATACCGCCCATGACGGTGCTCCTGTGGTAGATGGGCGGGATACTATTCTCGTGCGAAAAGAATGTCAAGCTTTTTTGCGAAAGAGGGCGAAACTCCACGAAACGGGAGCATCGCGACCGGTGTGAGTCCGGGCGTACGGAGCGGTTTGGCAAGTTGTGGAGCGCGATCGCCGCCTTCCGACATCCTTCCGTAGCCCGACCGCCAGGGAGGGTTCGCCCCCAGGCGACGACGGATGGAGAGGCAGCTCCGACGAGCTTCAAAGGCACGGAGCAACCCTCCCTGAGGGTCGGGCTACGGAATGGTCTGCTCGACGCAAATGCTTTCGATCTCGCCCCACGCTACTACCGCATCGAAAACGCGCGGGGGCCGGGCGTGCGCAGCGGTTCGGCGCGTTTGGCGAATTCGACGAGGAGTTTGCGCGTGTCGCGGGGACCATGTTGCGCGCGTCGCGAACGTCGAAAGTTCGAACGATAGGAATCGCTGATACCTCAAGCTCTTCCCATCGACGCAACTGTACAGCCGACGCTGCCTCCGGTATGTTCTGCTTACACCAATCGTTCGTCATGGAGGAACGCTTTTGACCACGGAATCATTGCCAGCGGTGCGGCTTAACAAAGTCGTCGTGCTTGGCGCAAACGGCGCGATGGGGGCTGGTTCGGCCGCCATGTTCGCGTCCGGGGGGTGCGAAGTGACGCTTGTCTCGCGCGACCTCGCCAAGTCCGAGGCGGCCCTCGGCCAGATCCAGGGCATCGCGAAGTCCGAGCGCGTCGCCGACCCGGTGAAGTGCGCGACGTACGCCGACGGCCTCGACAAGGTGCTCGCGGGCGCGGACCTGATCTTCGAATGTCTCGCGGAAGACATGGCCCTCAAGAAGGAACTGTTCGCCAAGGTGGATGCCGCACGCCCGAAGGACTCGCTCGTCGCCACCGTCTCGTCGGGGCTCTCGATCCGCGAGATGACGGAGGGGTTGAGCGAGAGCTTCCAATCGCACTTCGCGGGCATCCACCTCTACAATCCGCCCCACGTGATGACCGGCGTGGAGGTCATCCCCCACCCATCCATGGACAAGAAGCTCGTGGCCGCCATCGACGCCATCCTCACGGAGCGCTTCGGGCGCGCCTCCATCACCTGCGCGGACATGCCCGGGTTCGCCGGCAACCGCATCGGCTTCAAGGTCATGAACGAAGTCGCGCAGCTCGCGGAGACGCACGGCGTCCAGATGATGGACACGCTCATCGGGCCGTACACGGGACGCGCGATGGCGCCGCTCGCGACCGTTGACCTCGTCGGCTGGGACGTGCACGAGGCGATCGTTGACAACATTTACGCGAATGTGAAGGACGAAGCGATCGCCTCGTTCGTCATGCCGAAATACATGCGCGAGCAGATGCGCCACGGCCACCTTGGCGACAAGACGCCGGAACTGGGCGGCTTCTATCGCAAGATCAACGAGGAAGGCAAGATGCGCACCGAGGTCCTCGACCCGGTGAGCGGCAAGTACATCGCGAGCCAGAAGATCAGCGTGCCCTTCGTCGAAGAGATCAAGGCGCTCAACCGCGGGGGACGCTACCAACAGGCGATCGACACGTTCATGGCCGCCGAGGGCGCGCACGCCGACATCGCCCGCAAGGTCATCCTTGGCTACGTGAGCTACTGCTTCAACCGCGTTGGCCCGGACGAAGTCGTCGCGACCTATGCCGACGCCGACCGCATCATGAGCGCGGGCTTCAACTGGATCCCCGCAAGCGGGCTCGTCGACTATATCGGCGTGCAGCGGACGGTCGATGCGTTAAAGCGGTATAATTTACCCCCGGCAGCGATTCTCGATGCGGCCGCCCGCGGAGAGATCGCGACGCCGCTGTTCAACCTGCCGTTCGTCATGCCCGGCCGATACCTCGCCGGATAGTTTGGAGAAATAGAAATGCCCGAACCCGTCTTTCTTCTTGGTGGCTACCAGACCGACTTCTCCCGCAACTGGTCGAAGGAGAACAAGCACATCTCGGCGATGTTCCAGGAGGTCGTGAACGGGGCGCTGCACGCGACGAACATCCCCGCCGAGGACGTCGAGACCGGCCACGTTGGCAACTTCGCGGCCGAGCTCTACACGATGCAGGGCCACCTCGGCGCCTTCCTCGTCGATACGCACCCGGCGTTCTCGGGGCTGCCCACGGGTCGTCACGAAGCGGCCTGCGCGTCCGGCTCGATCGCCCTCCTCGCCGCCTCCGCGGAGATCGAAGCCGGCCGCTACGACCTCTCGATGATCGTCGGGATCGAGCAGATGAAGACGGTCGATTCCGCGCGGGGGGGCGACTTCCTCGGCACGGCCGCCTGGTATGAGAAGGAAGCGCAGGGCGTGAGCTTCCCCTTCCCCAAGCTCTTCGGCCGCCTTGGCGATGAGTACGACAAGCGCTACGGCCTGAAGAGCGAGCACCTCGCGCGCATCTCCGCGATCAACTACGCGAACGCGAAGAAGAACCCGCTGGCGCAGACGCGCGGCTGGTACATGAGCGAGGAGCACGCCAACAGCGAGGACCGCTTCAACTCCATCATCGGCGGGCGCATCAAGATCTCCGACTGCTCACAGGTGACCGACGGCGCCATCTGCGTCTTCCTCGCGAGCAAGCGCTACGCGGAGAAGTACGCGAAAAAGCAGAACATCGACATCAACACCATCCCCCAGATCCTCGGCTGGGGGCACCACACGGCGCCGCTGGGCTTCGATGACAAGGTGGCGGAGAGCAAGGACCACGAGTACGTCCTGCCGCACACGCGCCAGGCGATCGTGGACGCCTTCAAGCGCGCGAAGGTGGCGGATGTCTGGAGCATGGACGCGATCGAGACGCACGACTGCTTCACGACGAGCGAATACATGGCGATCGACCACTTCGGGCTGACCCCTCCGGGCAAGTCCTGGCAGGCGATCGAAGAGGGGGTCATCGACCTCGATGGCGAGCTGCCGATCAACCCGAGTGGCGGTCTCATCGGCTGTGGCCACCCGGTGGGCGGCACGGGCGTGCGCCAGATCCTCGACGCCTA
>DAOTTM010000004.1:0-21165 GCA_034437915.1 Dehalococcoidia bacterium
AGGTAGTCCATGCCGATCGTGTCGCGCTGTTCGATGATTCGGTCGGCGACTTCTTCGGGGGTGCCATAGATAACGACATCGTTCACGTACTCTTCGGCGGGGTCCCCGGCGGCCTGCGAGGCGCGCACTTTGAGATACGAGCCGAGCATCCATGAGGCGCCTTCCTTCGCTGTCTGGCGCGCCTGTTCTCGCGTCTCACCGACGGCGATGACGCGGACGATGGGGAGGTCTCGTCCCTCGATCGAGAAGCCGTTGTCCTTCATGGCCTGCATGTAAATGGCGCGCTTGCGACCGATCTCGACGTGGGAGGAGTGCGGATCCTGCATGATCGAGAAGCCTTTCTCGGCGGCGTTGATCGCCGCGTCGGGCGAAGATGCGGCCATCCAAAAGGGCGGCATCGGCTTCTGCTTGGGCTGGGGGAGGACTTCAATATCCCGGATCTGCCAGAACTTGCCGTGGTGGGAGAAGCGTTCCCCCTTCCAGGCTTCGTGGACGATCTCGACGGACTCGTTGAGGCGGGCGCGGCTATCGGCGACATCGACTTCGAAGGCTCGAAATTCGCTGGCATCGAAGCCGCGGCCGGCGCCCCAGTTCAGGCGGCCGCCGGAGAAGATGTCGAGCATGGCGAGCTCTTCGGCGAGGCGGAGGGGGTGGTAGAGCGGGGCTAGGGTGACGCCCATGCCGATGCGCAGGTTTTTCGTACGGGCGGCGATATGCGTGCCCATGAGCGTGACGGAGGGGCAGACGCTGTAGGTGTTGAAGTGGTGCTCGGCGAGCCAGACGCAATCGTACCCGGTCTGGTCCATGATGGCGATGCGCTCGAAGGCGCGTTCGTAGACGGTTTCAAGGGGGATGCGCCGGGTCCAGGAGAAGAACTGCAGTACGCCGAATTTCATGGGCGAAGGATAGCGGATGGCCGGGAGGGGCGAAAGGGAAGGGCATTGCCAACCCGAGCGTCCGACGATCGACGCTATCAGGAAACGAGAGCGGCGATTTCCGCGTTTGCGCGGCGCAATCGTGATGCGAGGTCGCGCGCGATTCCCTCCACCAGAGCCGACCTGAGTGCCACGTTGTCCTTGCTCCTATCCAGGAGCTCGACGATCGGGATGCGCCAGCAGGTGAGGGGTTCCTGCGCTTCGACGGTGGCTGAGCGCGGCGCCTCTTCGAGAAGCGCGAATTCCCCGAACGACGTTCCCGGGCCAAGGACGGCCACGCGATGAGACATGCCAGACGGGAGCCGTACTGTGACGGCTGCAACGCCCCCCGCGATCAGGTAGATGCTGTCGCCTGGCGCTCCCGCGTTAAACACGACCTGGCCAGTGGTGAATTGTTCGCGCTGGCTGATCGCCTCGATGTGTTCGAGGTCGCACGGTTCGAGGCCTTTGAGCAAAGGGTGTTCGCGTAGCGGTATCTCCCCGGCGCCCATATTGTGCGCGCCCAGCCGCTGGAGTATCCGCTCTTCGCTCTCCTCGAGGGCTTCGTCCAGCGTTTTTCGGAGGCCGGCGGGTTCAACGCCCTCGATCCCCAGCATCAGGCGTTCGTCGCGCTCGCTGAGTCCCGTCAAGACGACGCGTGTACCGCGCTCGCGTGCCCGATTTGCGAACTGCGCCAGCATCGAGCACGCCGCCGCTTCAATACTGGAGGCGCGGCGCATATCGACGATGATTTCGCGGCTCTCTCCGACGCACATTCCGGCTGCGGCGAGTGCGACATCCACCGTACTTAGCACGAGCGGACCCTGGAGTTCGAACACCCGCACGGTAGCTGCGTGCTCGTCCAGGAAGAACGTCTCGAGCGGGCCTCGTTGCCGCTTCGACCCTACTTCCCGGAGCGAGCAGGCCGTTCGGACGACGTTCGAAAGGTTGATCGGCGGTCGAAGAAGGTGGAGCTGGTAATCGCGCGACAGGGCTTCGCATACGGCGACACCGCGAACGCTGTTCCCAAACGCGTCGAGAAGCGGGGAATAGACGCCGATGCCAAACTGCCCGGGCAGGACGGCGATGACGCCGCCGGAAACGCCGCTCTTGGCGGGCATGCCGACCTGGTACACCCACGAACCGGAAAAGTCGTACATGCCACAGGTGCTCATCACGCTCAGCACACGTGCAACATGGGCCGGGGGCAAGACCTGTTGACCCGACTGCGGATTCACGCCGCCGCTTGCAAGCGTCGCAGCCATCCTTGCAAGGTCCACGCAGTTCACCAGCACCGAACACTGGCGGAAATACCGGTTGACGACGGGATCGACCTCGCCCTTGAGGATGCCCGCGTTGCGCAGGAGGTGTCCGATCGCGCGGTTGCGATGCCCGGTCTCGTGTTCGGAGTGGAACACGTCTTCATCGACGTGAAGCGTCCGCCCGGCGTACTGGCTGAGCCGTTCGAGCGTGCGGGCGAACGCGGCTTCCGGCGTGGCGCCGCTGATGAGCGCGGTCGTGGCGATCGCGCCCGCGTTGATCATGGGGTTGCGCGGACGCCCCGTGCCGGGCTCAAGCGAGATCGCGTTGAACGCTTCGCCGCTCGGTTCGACGCCCACGCGCGCCGTGACCGCGTCCAGGCCGGCATCGTCGAGCGCGAGACCGAAGACGAAAGGCTTGCTGATCGATTGGATGGTGAACTCGCGGTCAGCGGCGCCAACGGAATAAACCGAGCCATCGACGGTCGCGATGGCGATGGCGAAATCGTCCGGGTCCGCCCTTCCGAGCTCCGGGATGTACGTCGCGACTTCGCCGGACGAGAGGTCCTTGAACCGCGCGTACAAATCTTCGAGCGCCTGGGAGAGAGGGCTGGAGAGCATGAGGACATGCTAGCGAGCTGTCAGGTCCCAATGAATACGCGAAACATCAGCTTCATCAAGGCTTCAAGAGTTCGAAACGCCGCGAGAGAAGTGCCTCGGTTGATTTCGAGAGATGGCGGCGGGGTAGACTCTCCACATGACACGCCCAAAGAACCCCTGGTTGGCGCAGGCGCACGATGGCGAAGCGTATGACACGACGTATGAGCGGCGCGAGGCGGCGGGCGAGGATGTGCACGGCGAGGCGAGATTCCTCGGGCGGTACGAATTGAAGTCGGTGCTGGACGCGGGATGTGGGACGGGGCGGATCGCGCGGGAGCTGGCACGGCGGGGACTCGACGTCGTGGGCGTGGACCTCGACCCCGCGATGCTGGCGGTGGGGCAACGCAAGGCGCCGGAGATGCGCTGGGAAGTGGCGGACCTGGAGACAGTCGACCTTGGGCGGACGTTTGACGCGGTCTTGATGGCGGGGAACGTGATGATCTTCCTCACGCCGGGGAGCGAGGGGGCGGTGATCAAGAACCTGGCGCGGCACCTCGCGCCGGGCGGGCTACTGGTGGCGGGGTTCCAGTTGCGGGCGGGCGGATTGAGCATCGCGACGTACGATGAGCTCGCGGAGGCTGCGGGGTTGGTGTTGAGCGAACGGTTCGCGACCTGGGATGGGGACGCGTGGGTGGCGGGCGGAGGGTATGCGGTTTCGGTGCATCGGAGGGGGTAGAGTCCTTCGTTCTTCGTCCCTCGTCCCTCGTCCTTGGACACGCTCGGCGGAACGGGAGGGCACCGTGGCGAAAGAGCAAGCGCCGGAGATTTGCGCGTGGCTCCCGTCCACGGAGGGCCGTACCTACACGAGCCGTACGCGCGTAGAATGCGGGCTTGGTGGAGGTGGTCTCGATGCCCGCACTTGATGGAATGCGCGTCCTGGATATGACGCAATACGAAGCGGGGACGTCCTGTACGCAGCAGCTGGGGTGGATGGGCGCGGACGTCGTGAAGCTGGAATCGCCGACGGGGGATCCCGGGCGTGGCGTACGGCGCGACCCTGCGCAGGTCTCACAGTACTTCTTGAACTACAACGGGAACAAGCGCAGCATCGTCCTCAACCTGGCGAGTGCGGAGGGGCGCGACATCTTTCTCAAGCTCGTGCCGCACTTCGATGTGTTCGTGGAGAACTATGGACCGGGCGTGATGGAACGAATGAACCTGGGGTACGACGTGCTCAAGGCGATAAACCCGAGCATCGTGTATGCGCGCATCAAGGGTTTCGGGACGTGGGGGCCGTATTCCGATTACAACTCCTACGACTGGGTGGCGCAGGCTGCCGGGGGGACCTTCTCGATCACGGGCGAGACGAACGGCCCGCCGACGATGATCCAGGCATCCTTCGCCGATTCTGGCACGGGCGTGCAGACGGCGTTCGCGATCGTCGCGGCGTACGTGAAAAAGCTGCGCACGGGCGAGGGCGAGTATATCGAGACCTCCATGCAGGAAGCGGTGACCTACTTCATGAAGACGGCGGGCCTCGCTCCGTGGGGCGGACCGCCGCAGGCGCGAATCGGCAACCGGCGGGGCGCGCCGAGCGGCATTTACCAATGCAAGGGCGGCGGACCGAACGACTACGTGTTCATCTTCACGGCGACGACGCGGCAGTGGGACACATTCTGCGTGGTCGTGGGCCGCCCAGACCTGGCGGACGACGAGCGGTACGCGACCGCGATCGGGCGCGCCGAAAACGCCGAGGAGCTGTACGCCCTCACGACCGCGTGGTGCCTGGAGCGCACGAAGTACGAGGCAATGCATGAGATGGCAGGCGCGGGTGTGCCGTGCAGCGCGATCCTCGACACCCTCGACCTCTTCGAAGACCCCCACCTGAAGGAGCGAAAGCTCGTGCACACCGTGGAGCATGCAACCGCAGGTCCCGTGCGGGTGTTTCGGAACCCTGTGCTGATGGGCGCCTCTCAGGCGGCCCTCACGGCAGCGCCGCTGTTGGGGGAGCATACGGACGAGGTGCTTGCCGGGGACCTGGGGTTATCGGCGGAGGAGATCGCGGAGCTTCGGGCGGCGGGGGCGATCGGGTAGGACGGCTGATGAATCCGTTCGTCCTGAGCTTCTCGAAGGATGAACACGCGCTTGATCGTCGTTCAGAGAGCACCGGCCCTTCGACAAGCTGCTCTGAAGATCACCGGGACACCGCTCGCCCTGAGGACGAACGGAGTTTTCACCGTTACCCTGGGGCGAGGGCGACGCGGCCCGTGGTGTACACGCGGCGGAGGTGGGGGCCGACGACCATCGAAGCGAGGACGATGGCGAAGAAGATGGCGCCAGGGACGAGGAAGAGCAGCGGTGCGCCAAGGGCATCGGCGGCGGAACTGAATCCGAGGTTCGCAACCGCCATGATCCCGCCAGCGGACATGAGGTAGAGGCTCATGACGCGGCCACGGACGGCATCGGGGACGACTTCCTGGAGGAAGATGGCCGTAAGGGCCATGAACAACGCTTGCGAACTTCCCATGAAGATCGCGGACGCGGTCGCCGGGACGACGTTCATGCTCAACGCCATGCAGATTGGCGAGAGACCGCTGCCGAGCCCGGTCAGCAGGAACAGAGTCCCGCGGCGACGGGGAAAGACGGCGAGGAGAAACGTTGCCACCAATGCGCCGATACCGACGCCAAAATTCATGAGGCTGAGCCCGCTCTTCGGCCGATGCAACTCGGTCTCCGCAAACCCGGGGAGCATCGCATCGAACGACATGGTCAGCGCGCAATGGGCAACGACGAGGACGAACAGCGCAGCGATTGGTGGCGTCGCGCGCACGTAATCGAAACCCACTCGGAGGTTAACCACCACATCGCTCATATTCGCGACACCGCCGCGGGACGATGTCCGCACCCGGCGCATGGAAGTGAACGCGAGGAGGGCAAAGACCATCGCGATGGCGTAGGCGCCGGCGACGCCGACCGTGCCGAGTAGTGGCGCGGCAAGCACGGGTCCCACTGCCCGCGAGCCCTGCTGCGTCATAGTGCTCAACGAAACGGCGTTGGCGCGATCTTCCGGCGGGACGACGTTCGGGAGGAGGGCGCTGTCCGCCGGGATCTCCACCGCCCGCACAAGGCCCTGGATGAAGGCCATGGTGACCACCATCCAGACCTGGATGACGTCGGTGAGAGCGAGCACGAACAGGATGGACGTGGTCACGAAGGCGCCCACGCGCGTGAGCTGGACAAGGATGCGGCGTTCGAGGCGATCCGCGATGACGCCGCCAACGGGCGCGAGGAAGTACGGGACCATGGCGGCGAAGGTGGCCACACCCACCCAGAACGAGGAGTCACTGAGCTTGAAGACGATGTAGGCGTTCCCGAGGAGAAGTGTCCAGAGGGAGATGCTGGAGCAGGCGGTGCCGCCCCAGAGGGCGCGAAAGTCTTTGTGCCTGGTCGCGGGGAGGCGGCGGTGGATTGCGGCTATCACGTGGGCGAAGTCTACACGGAGGTGCGGTGAGGCACCCAATCCTCTCCGGGGCCGTCGAAGGGCGAGAAAGCTGTGTTACTCGCGGGGTGAATGTCTGGCGTGGGGCGTGGATCGCCAGAGTGATGCCGGGTGTGCTCGCCGAGGTGAAAACTGGCGTTTCGGCGGGCAGCAGCGAAGGCATGCACGGTCGGCGGTCCGAAGCTCTTGCACCAGTTCACCGTGCGCTGCTGCCCCGGCGACGGCATCGGCGGCGCTCGCGACGAGCTGCCCGGCCAGCTTCTCGAATACGACGGCCGCCATGAATGCCTGGGTCTTTGCGAAGGGGTCAGCGAGGTTGGGACCTATCCTCGTACGAAGCGCCACGGCCACGGCTTCCAGGATTTGCTCAGCGGATGCGCTCACGTGCGGAAACGTACCAGCAACAATGTTCGCCTGCCATCGGCAGCTTCGGGCCTGCCCTCCCCTCGACCGGCCAGGGTGATGTCCGATGCTTCTCGTCCGGCCCAAGGCCCGGCCGGTTCGAATCCGGCAGGCGATACCGATCGGGCGCCTCCGAACGTTGCCAAGCCGCTTTGCCCGCCTTGTGGATCCGCCCGCCGTGTCTTGTAACGGCGTCTCAAGGCGCGATACTGGTGAACATCCCGCAACCCGTCGTGAGGTCGTCCCGTCATGTCATTCGTCGATGAATCCGTCGCCAAACAGTACAGGAGCGCGTGGGAGGCGTGGGTGAAGCAGGTGGAGCATGTGCACCGCGTATTCCTGGAAGATGAAAAGCTCGGGCCGGCCCAGATAAAGGGTTTGTTGAACCGGGAGGCGCGAGCAAAGGACGCGTACGATGCGGCGCGTCTTCGATTGCTCGGAATAGAAGCGAGTCCCATGGGTGCAGTCTCCGACGGCGGAAACCCGTTTCGTTAGGGCGTGTTCATGACCGCGCCGGGCGTTGGCTGTACGATCGCGGCATGGACGAACAACGATGACTGCGGCGAGCGAACGAGTGGTGGCACGCGGAAACGGGCGACTGATCGCCTATGCCGTCATGGCAGTGCTGGTGGCGCTGCCCGTGGCGTTTTTCGCCCTTGGCCCGCTTTCCGGCGAAAGCTTCAGCCTCCAGGGGCCAGGCGGGCCAGCGGTCGCGTTCTCGGCGGGGCTGCTTTCGTTTCTTTCGCCGTGCGTGTTACCACTCGTACCGGTGTATATCACCCATCTTTCGGGCGCGACCTTCGAAGGCGGACGCCTCAACGCGAATCGGCGCGCGACCTTCACGCACTCGTTGGTGTTCGTGAGCGGGTTCTCCGCGATTTTCATCCTGCTGGGGGTGAGCCTGGGGCTCCTCGGTTCGTTCTTTATCACGGACCACCAGCGGGACTTCGAACAGGTTGCGGGGGCCGTGCTGATCGTTATGGGCCTCCTGCTGGTCCCTGCGTACGGGCGCCGGTCGCCGATGCGTTCCGCCCTGGTACTCGTCGGGGTCACGGTCGTGTTCTTTGGCCTGCGGGAACTCGCGAGCCTCCATGGTGATCAGGCGCGCCTCGGGATCCTCGCAGCGCTGATGGGCCTCGCATGGCTGCGCTTCGCCGGGTACCTGGACCTCGCGATCTTCCAGCGCTCGTTCCAGGTCGATCTCGCGCGGACCCACGGCGTTGGATACACACGCTCGGCCCTCGTGGGGGGTAGCTTCGCGCTGGGCTGGACCCCGTGTATCGGCCCGGTGCTCGCGAGCATCAGCACGCTTGCCGCCGAGTCCGCGAACGCATGGCGAGGTCTCTATCTGCTCTCGTTCTATTCCGCCGGCCTGAGCCTGCCCTTCGTCCTCACGGGCCTGGCGCTATCGGATGCGACGAAGATACTGCGCCGTTTGCAGCCGTACGCTCCGCTGATCGAGGTGGCGAGCGCAGTCATGATCATCAGCCTCGGCGTCCTGCTCTGGACCGACCGCCTGACATCGCTCAACCAGTACTTCACGTTCGGGGATTTCAGCAAGGGGCTGTAGCAAGGACTTGGGACTTGGGACTGGACACGAAGAACGGTATGTAAGAGCGAGTTGTCGTCACGTCTCGAAACGCGCGCGAAACCGTTCGTGCTGAGCCGCCGATGGTCTTTCGCCCACCACAAGCCAAAAAACGGCATTTTCACAGCCCGGCGAAGGTGGACGCGTACACAATCTCCCGTTCGTGCTGAGCCTGTCGAAGCATGGACGGGCAGCGCGACGATAGTCGAACAACTTGCTCACCCTTCGACAGGCTCAGGGCGAGCGACGTCTCCGTGATTTTCAGGGCAGCTGGTTGAAGGATGAACACGCCGGCGGCGTTGGGAACGACGCCATTCGTTTGCGGGCGGGATCGTTCCTTTGGTACCATCAGTCAAAGGCGGGCCGTGCGGGATGGATTCTTCCTCCGTTCTCGTGCTCAACCAGAACTACGAGCCGCTCAATGTGTGCAACATGCGGCGCGCGGTCATCCTTGTGCTCCGCGGCAAGGCGGAGATCATCGAGGCTGGCCGGGAAGTCCTCCACAGCGCTTCCACGGTCTTCCCGCTTCCGTCGGTCATCCGTCTTATTTCGCTTATCCGGCGGCCACGCCCACGAGTGCGCCTCACGCGCAAGGAGATCTTTGCGCGCGATGGCTGGATGTGTGTCTATTGCGGACGCGCGACGCGGGAGCTGACGCTCGATCACGTGATGCCGCGGCACCGGGGCGGGCCGCACACCTGGGAGAACCTCGTGAGCGCGTGCAAGCCCTGCAACCATCGGAAAGCGGGGCGCACGCCTTCGGAAGCGCGAATGGTGATGCTGAGCGAACCGGGACGCCCGCGCGTGTCGGTGTACTACACGTTCTTCCAGTACCTCGGACACCACGAAGGCTGGCGCAAGTTCGTGCCGGGATACGAAGCCTCCGCAGCGGGATAGTCCTTCTTCCCGATCGTCCCGTCAGTCCGAAGGAGAACAAGGAATGAAGTTCGTCACTCGTGAGCGAGTCAAGGTCGATCGCGTCGCCTGCCCGTGGCTTGTGACCAGGTTCGTCGATGCGAACGCCGAGTTCCTCTTCGTTCCGAATGAGCAGGTTCTCGCGACGGCGGAGTGTGAGGGCGCGATTCCGTTCGATATCGCCGGTATTGAGCTCGGCCATGATGGCGACTTCTGTTCGTTCGACGCGTTCATCAAGAAGTACGCGATCTCGGCGCCGGGGATGGAACGCATGGCGCGCATCGTGCGGGGGGCCGATACTGCCGCCAAGGACCTGGAGCCTGAGTGCCGCGGGCTGGAAGCGATCGCGGAAGGGTTCGCGCGCATCGGAACGGATGACCACGAGATCCTTCGGCTTGAGTTCCCCGTCTACGACGCTTTGTACGCCACCTGCCGCGCGGCGGCAGAGCGGGGCGCCTGACCATCAGCGCACGCCAGGTCCTTTTCGCGCTCAAGGGTATCCGCTCGCTGGGCGATGGCATGATGAGCGTGGCCCTCGCCCAATACGCGATCGCCCTGCACCTCTCCGGCCTGGAGACCGGGCTCGTGGCCTCTTCGGCCCTCGTGGGGACGGCGGTCGCCACGCTACTGGTGGGTCAGTACGTGGAACGGCTCGGTCGGCGGCGCGTGCTCATCTGGGGCGCGTTACTCACGACCGCGACAGGCGTGGCCTATGCGACGAGTACCCATCTGCCCATCCTCGTCATCGTCGCGTTCTTCGGCACCGTGAACCCCACGTCGGGCGATGTGTCCGCGTTCCTGCCGGTTGAGCAGGCGATCCTGGCGCAACAAACGACGACCGAAAACCGCGTTGGCACATTCGCCTGGTTCAACGTCGTCGGTTCCCTTGCCGGGGGCATCGGCGCGTTACTGAGCGGCTCCACGGGGCTCATCGACAACGTCGGCTCAATCGACCGCACGGAGGCGATCCGGATCCTCTTCGCGGCCTACAGCCTCCTCGGCATCCTCTCGTTGGCGCTTGTCCTGCGATTGAACGCGAGCAGCGAACTTCAGCCGAGCGAACGGCGTACAGGCCTCGGCGAATCCCGAAAGCGGGTGTTCGCGCTCTCGGCGTTGTTCAGCATCGATTCGTTCGCGGGAGGCATGGCCGTGCAGAGCATCATCGCCCTCTTCCTCTTCCGAAAGTTCGACCTCGACCCGGCGGTTACGGGGGCGGTCTTCCTCGGCACGAATTTCGCCTCGGCGGGTTCGTTCCTGATCTCCGCGCGGCTTTCGAACCGCTTCGGGCTGGTAAACACGATGGTGTTCACGCACTTGCCTTCGAATCTGTTGTTGGTAGGCGTTGCACTGGCGCCAGGCGCGGGGATCGCGATCGCCTTCCTGCTCGCACGATCGATGCTTTCGCAGATGGACGTCCCGCCGCGCCAGACGCTCGTGGTCTCCGTGGTACATCCCGAAGAGCGCGCCGCCGCCGCCGCCGTGACGGGTCTATCAAGGAGCATCGCATCGAGCGGGGGGCCCTCGATCGGTGGGGCGTTGCTGGGCGTCGGACTCGGGGCGCCGTTCGTCGCGTGCGCGGTCTTGAAATCGACGTACGACGTGCTGCTTTGGGGGCTGTTCCGCAAGGTGAAGCCGCGATAGTGCGCAGGTTGAGTGCTCAAGGTGTCCACAGGAATGGGAAGGACCGGCAAAATGACGGAACTGACGCGCAGCGAGATTCGCAAGCCGGGACATCCCAGCGCTTGCTCACGCGCGAACTACGGACGGAGGGTGAGCACGCTGTGTGCGCCCATTGTCACGCTGCCCGTCCACCTCCGCCAGGCTGTGGAACTGCCGTTTCATCCCTGGTTGTGGCCAAAGGTCCATCAGCGACTCAGCACGAAGGGTCTGCCACAACGTTCGCGGCGGCGTGCGGTGCAACGTTCCGACAAGGTAGACTTGCGGCCATGAAAGCAATCGTTATCGCTACGCCGGGCGGCCCGGAAGTCCTTCAGCTCCAGGAGATCCCGGACCCAATCGCGGGGCCTGAGGACCTGCTCGTCCGCGTTCGTGCGACGGCATTGAACCGCGCGGACCTTTCCCAGCGGCGCGGAGGATATCCCCAGCCAGGCCCGAAGCCTTTGTACGAAGTGCCCGGGCTGGAGTTCGCAGGAGACGTGCTCTCGATTGGGGAGCGTGTCACGGGCTTCGCCGTCGGCGACCGCGTCATGGGTTTGCTCGCGGGCGGCGGCTATGCGGAGCAGGCGGTGGTGCATCACCGCCAGGCGATGAAGGTCCCCACCAACCTCTCCTGGCACGAGGCCGGGGCGACGCCAGAGGTCTATATCACCGCGCACGACGCCCTCCTCCAGTGCCAGCTCTTCCCGGGCGAATCCGTGCTCATCCACGCGGCCGGGTCCGGCGTCGGTGTGGCGGCCATCCAGATCGCGCGGGCGATGGGGGCCAGTCTCATCCTCGGCACGGCGGGAACGGACGAAAAGCTCGCGCGCGCGAAAGAACTCGGGCTCGATATCGGCATCAACTACCACACGCAGGATTTCGCTGATGCCGTGCTCGCTGCTACAAACGGGCTCGGCGTCGACGCGGTGCTCGATGTCATCGGCGCGGACTACTGGGAAAAGAACATGCGCGCCCTCGCGCTCAGGGGCCGGATGATCCTCGTCGGTCTCATGGGTGGTGCGACGACGAACGCGGGCATCGGCATGCTGCTTGGCAAGCGGCTCCAGGTGCGCGGGACGACGTTGCGCGCGCGCCCGCTGGAAGAGAAAGCGCAAGCAACGCGACTCTTCGAAAAGACGGTCGTCCCTGCCCTGGCGTCGGGGCGGGTGAAGGTGGTCGTAGACCGCGTATTCCCGCTGGCGGAAGCGGGTGAGGCGCATGCCTACATGGAGACAAACGCGAACTTCGGGAAGATCGTCCTCGACGTGCCCTGAGTCGTAGGTAGCCTATGGCCACAACCAAGGATGCAACGGGTGAGCGGGTGGGCGTCGTTGCGAATTCGCCGTTCGTCCTGAGCCTGTCGAAGCATGGGCGGGAGCGCGAAGATGGTCGAACAGCCTGCTCACCCTTCGGACAAGCTCAGGGCGAGCGGAGTCGGTCCTTTCAGAGCAGCCCCCAAGGCTACTTAACCCATCCAAACCCCTGCTTGCTCGTGGTTCCCCCGGGGATGAGTCCGCCTACATCGCGTTGAAGGTTTCGCAGACCTGGACGCTGCCGCCACTGGCGAGGATTGGGCACCCGGCAGCCATCTTTACGGCGGCATCAAGGCTATCGGCGGAAACGACGCTGTAGCCGGTGATCGGGTTCGCCCCGCCTCCGTCTGTGACCGAGCCGTTGGCGTTAATGGTCTTCGCGGCGCCAGAGGGGTTACCGCCATCGACGACCGCCCCGCCGAGGGTACCGAACCAGGTCATCCATGCTTGCATGACCTTCGCGCCTTCCGCTTCGTTTTCTGGCATGCCGCCACCGTGATACGCCAAGAGATAGTTTGCCATGTGATTGATCCTCCTCGAAATAGTGTCGTAGGCGCCGATTAACGTCGCGAAACGGCACCCATCGTCGCACAAGAATACACGATTCGCAGAGGGGTTGGTGGCACAACGATGAGCGACGCGGGCGCGGCACAGTGTTCGGACAACGCTCTGGTCGATGCCTCAGCCTGGGGCAAACCCTTGCTTACGCGCGGGCTACGGAAACCGATCGAGAACCCGGGGCTATCCGACGACGCCATCGGCATAGAGTGTGGCGATTTCGTCGTCGCCGTAGCCGATTTCGCGCAGCCAGTGCTCGGTATCACGACCGAGGACGGGGGCCGCACCCTGGGCGACCATCGGCGATTTGTGGAACTTGAGTATCGGGCCAACCATCCGCTGGGGGCCGGAGAGTTCGTGTTCGAGATCGACCATGAGGTCGTTCGCGAGTACCTGCGGATCTTCCGAGAGTTCATCCGAGAAGTTGACCGGCCCGACGGGCACGCCCTCTCGTTCGAATGCCGCGAGCCAGTGATCGGTCGTCTTGGAAGCGACCCGTTCCTCGATGGCCGCTACTTGCTCCGTGGCCCAGGCCACGTACTCGGAGTTGGTGACGTCATAGTTTGGGTCGGCGCTGCCGAGGAACTCAGTGCCAAGCGCCTTCCGTACCTTCGCCCAGAGCGACTGCGAGAGGGCGCCAACGACCACGGCGCCATCGCTGGTGCGGTACGTCCGGTAATAGATGTTCGGGGCGACGCGGTGCGTCCTGGCGACGGCAAGCATTTCCGCGTATGAAGCGCCCTCCGCCTTCATTTCGCGTCGTCTCCTTCGCAACGGATTTCGCAGTGTTTCATCGGCGGCAGGCAGTTCCATGACGGAACTCCCCTGGAAGGCGAGAGCGGTGGCCAGCAAAGTCGCCTCGACGAGCTGCCCTTCGCCCGTCCGTTCCCGGTGAAACAGCGCGGAGGTGACCGCCCAGGCGATGGCGATGCCGGTGGCATAATCCGCGATCGCTGTTGCTGTCACCTGCTCGGGGCGCCCATCGGGCGCCATCTTGGCGTCACCCGCCATAAGGCCGGAGACACCCTGGACGACGATGTCGTACCCCGGACGCGCCGCCCAGGGGCCTTTTCGCCCAAACGCCGTGACGTCTACGTAGATCAGGTCCGGCTTGATCTTCGCCAGCGATTCATAGTCGATCTGCAAACGTGCAGCGACATCCGGGCGGTAGTTGATAACGACGACATCCACCGTCGGGATGAGACGGTGGACGATCTCCTGGGCGCGTGTATCCGCTGCGGAAAGGACAAGCGATTGCTTGCCGCGGTTGAGCGACTGAAAGACCTTTGACTCCAGGGGCATGAACTGGGCGAAGAGCCGCCATGGTTCGCCTCCGGGCGGCTCCACCTTGATGACTTCGGCGCCCTGGTCGGCGAGCATCATGCAGCCAAACGGTCCGGCGATAATCTGCGTGAATTCGAGCACGCGGATGCCCGCGAGCGGTCCAGATGCCATGTGCCCCCCCGGTAAAGTTCTGGAGTTCAGTCCGCGACGAGGACGAGCGTGCCCGTCGTGGAAAGGCTGCCGCCCGTGCCGTTGACGATGCAGGAGCGCGCCTTGGTCTGCTTGCCCTTGAGGCCGCTGAAGTTGTTGTCCTCGGCGGTCCCGGAGAGCTGGCGATACGCCTCCACGAGCAGCTGCATTCCATACATGCCGGAATGGTTGAAGGAGAGGCCGCCGCCGTTGGTGTTGATGGGCAGCCGTCCACCGGGGCGTGCGTGGCCATCCTTCCAGAGGGTGAAGCCCTCGCCGCGTTTCGCGAGCCCAAGCATCTCGGCTGTGATCCCGGCGGTAACGGTGAAGGAGTCGTAGATCATGGCCATCTCCATGTCCTCCGGGCCCATGCCCGCCATCTTGTAGGCGGCTGCGGAGGAGGCGGCCGCGGACGTGGCCGTGAAGTCTTCCATCTCGAGCATGTTGGAATGGCTCATGTTCTCGCCGGCGCCCGCGATCCAGACGGGCTTGGTCTTCAGGCCACGGGCGATCTCGGGGTTCGTGATGAGGACGGCGCCGCCGTGGTCGGTCACGAGGCAGCAGTGGAGGAGGGTGAGCGGCCAGGCGACGAGGCGTGCGTTGTTCACTTCATCGACCGTGATCGGGCCGCCGAAGGGATGCGTCTCCTTCGAGTGCATAACGGCTCGGGGGTTGAGCGTGGCCCATTCGCGCGTGACTACGGCGATGTGCGCGAAATCCGATGGCGTCGTGCCGAAGCGGTGGTTGTGGCGCGTCATGGCGTGCGAATAATTCGACGGTGCGCCGGAGAGACCATAGGCGGAAGAGAATTGGGTTCCAAGCGCCCAAGGGTCACCCCCCGGGCCGCCGCGCCCACTCCCACGGCCGCCGATATTGCGCGATGACCAGCCGCTTTCGCCGTGGCTCACGAGGGCGACATCGATGATGCCGGCATGGATCGCCGCGAGCGCGTGGTGCACGTGCATCTCAAACGAGCAACCGCCGACCGAGGTGGTATCGATGTACTTCGGGTGGAGGCCGAGGTGTTCGGCGAGTTCCGAAGACCAGCCCGCGCTGAAGATGCCGTCGATTCGCGAGATCGGAATGCCCGTCTGATCGCTGACGTTCTTGATCGCCTCGATGTGCAGCTGCAGCGCAGTCTTGTTCTTTTCGGGGTAGCCGATTTCGTTTGCTTCGGCAGCGCCGACAATCGCCGCGGCGCGAGAGAGTTCTCCTGGCATCTGTTTCCTCCTACGCCTGGACCACGCGCCAGAACGGGATGTGGACATCCTCGCTGGCGGGTTCGAATTCGACGCGCACGCGGGCCCCGACCCAGCTAAGGTCGGGACTCTTCGGATCGACACCGCGAAGGACGGTGAGCATGCGGTCACCCTCATTCAGGTCGATGTAGGCCGTCACGAACGGCGCTTCTTCGGCCCAGCCGCCAAAGGCGCGATGTTGGACCGCGAAGGTGTGCACGCGGCCCTCGCCGCTGGCTTCGAACCATTCGAGGTCCGCCGAATGGCAGAACGGGCACAGATATCGTGGATACCAGTGCACCCGATTGCAGTTCGTACAGCGGGGTAAGACGAGCTTCCCAGCCTTCGCCCCATCCCAAAATGGTTGGGTGAGCGGACTGGGTTCGGGGATGGGTTTGTTGTAAGCCATCGTGTCCTTCTCCTGCGGCGCAGCCTGTGGCGCGGCGATATCCGCGCAGCCGAACAGCAAAACGTTGGGGGATAGTTGGCCACGCGTTAAGCAGCCACGGGAAAACTAGGGGGCGCGGGCGACCCGGTCAACTCTACCGGCTGGTAAAGAGCATGGCGTGCCGTTTGCGCCATGTGGCCAATTGGCGTGTGGCGGGTATAGTTCCGCTTGGGAGGCGCCGCATGAAGGTCACGCTCGATTGGCTTGGCTGTGCCACTTTCCGGCTGACGATCGACGAAACGGTTGTGTTCCTGGATGCGTATATGGACCGCGTGCCCTCCGCCCCTCCTGTGGGATTGACCACGGCGGAAGTGGAACGGGCGGACTTCGTGCTCGTAGGCCACAGCCACTTCGACCACATTGCCGGCGCGGAAGTCATAGCGAAGAACACGGGCGCCCGTATCATCGGTTCGACGGAGAGCTGCCGCGTGATGCGCGACCAGGCGGTCCCGGAATCGCAGCTGCTCCCCGCGCAGGGGGGAGAGCGGTATCGCCTGTCCGAGAACGCCACGGTGCGCGTATTCCCGAGTCTGCATTCGTGCATCTGGACGCGTGCGGCAGGGCGGGCTGATGGCGTCGTGACCGGAGACATCGGCCTCTGCGAAGACGAACGCGCAGCCGTCCGCGCTTCGATGCCTGGAGGGGGCGGGCCGTCCGCCGACCCCGAACTTGCGCGCCAAATGCAGCAACACCTCGCCACTAGCGTCGGGAGCCGCCACACCGGCGGGGCGCTCGCATACCTGATTGAAACGCCGATTGGCTCGATCTTCTACCACGACACATCCGGCTGTTGGACATCGGTGCTCGCCCAACTCCGGCCGACGGTTGCGATCCTGGCGGCGGCCGGCCGCGGGAACATCGACGGCGAGCCGATCCAGGGGACGCTCGCCCAGTTCGTCGGGATCGAAGCGAAGCTGCTCCAACCGAAGACGATTGTGCTTGGCCACCATGACAACTGGATGCCGCCCTCCACTCGTGACAGCGGCACCGACACGGGCCCGATCCGCGAAGAGTTGCGCCACATCGTGCCCGCGGCGTCGCTCATCGAGCCGGGCTACCTTGAAGGCACCGTGATCCTCGGCGCATAGGCCGAAGGCAGAAGGAGACCGCATGGACTGGAAAGACTCACCCGAACAGGCGGCCTTCCGCGCCGAGGTTCGGACGCTTATCGACGACCGCCTGCCCGCGCGTTACAAGCAGATGGCGGCGGCTGGCGGACCCGGCGAACGCGCCTGGGAGTTCGACCGCAAGTCTCCGGACCCGGAGGCACGGAAGGCGGCCACGGATTGGCACGCGGCTCTGAACGAGCGCAAGTGGGTCGCGCCGCATTGGCCAGCGGAATACGGCGGCGGCAGCCTCACGCCCATGGAACAGTTCATCCTCAACCAGGAGATCGCGCGGGCGGGCGCTCCAGGCGTTGGTGGCAGCGGGCTGGCGATGCTCGGTCCCACGCTCATCGTCCACGGCAACGACGAGCAGCGAAAGAAGTACCTGCCGCCGATCCTCGCGGGAGAGGCGACCTGGGCCCAGGGCTACTCCGAACCGGGGTCGGGGTCGGACCTCGCGTCCTTGCAAACGCATGCTGTCCGCGACGGCGACGACTTCGTCATCAACGGGCAAAAGATCTGGACGAGCGGGGCACACACAGCGGACGCGATATTCGCCCTCGTGCGCACGGACCCGCAGGCGCCAAAGCACCGCGGCATCTCCTTCATTCTTATCGATACCATTAAGCAGCCCGGCATCACGGTTCGACCGCTGATCGACATGGGCGGGCGCCACTATTTCAACGAGGTGTTCTTCGAAGACGTGCGCGTACCCGCCCGCAACATCGTGGGCGAAGTGAACCGCGGGTGGTATGTGGGGATGACGCTGCTCGATTTCGAACGATCGAACATCGGCGGCGCGATTGCAGCCCGGCGCACGCTCAACCGCCTTATGGACCTGATTCGCTCCGACCCCGAGCTGCGAGCGCGTGTGAATGCTTCGCCGGTGCGCAACGAGATCGCCCAGCGCTTCATCGAGACCGAGGTGATGTACCAGTTCTCCATGCGCGTCATCAGCATCCAAAACCGGGGCCAGGTGCCGAACGACGAGGCCTCGACCTCGAAGCTGTTCAACTCGGAGCTCTCGCAGCGCATCGCGCAGACCGCTATGCAAGCGCTGGGCATGAAGGGCAATCTCTGGGACGACGGCGACGCTGCCTTCTACGCGCACTACTACGTCGGCATGGTGCCCGCGACGATTCGCGGCGGGACATCGGAGGTGCAGCGAAACGTCATTGCGACGCGCGGCCTCGGGCTTCCGCGAGGGTAATGATGGCAGGACCGCTCGCGGGCATCCGCGTCCTGGAATTCTCCCAGATCGTCGCCGGACCGATCGCCGGGCTGGCACTGTCCGACCTTGGCGCGGATGTCGTGAAGGTGGAACCGCTCGAAGGCGAGGCGCGCCGCAACTCGGCGGCGGTCGTCCCGAACGAAGGCAAGTACTTCCAGTCAATGAATCGCGGCAAGCGCAGCCTGACGGTTGACCTCTCGCGCCCGGAGGGGCAGGCGGTGATTCATCGCATCATCCCCACCTTCGATGTCGTGGTTTCGAACTACCGCACGGGAGTGGCGCCCCGCATCGGTATCGACTACGAAACGCTGTCAAAGCTTCGTCCCGGCCTGATCTACGCGAACATCACGGGCTTCGGCGAAAGCGGCCCATTCGCGACGCGGGCGGGTTCGGACATCGTCGCCCAGGCATACAGCGGGCTGATGGCGATGGAGGCAAAGGTCGACGATTTCGGGGCGCCCGCGCCAATCTCCGGGTCGACGTTCATCGATCGCAGCTCGGGGTTGGCGGCGGCGATGGGCATCTGTGCCGCTCTGTTCCGGCGCGCTTCGACGGGCGAGGGCCAGGAGATTCACGTGTCGCTTGTGCATTCAGCACTGGAACTGCTCTCTCAGACGGTGATGCGCGAGCCGGTACACGACTCTGTTGTGCGCGACCCGGTGCTCGCCGACTATCAGGCGAAGCGCGCTTCGGGAGCGAAGTACGACGAGATTGCGGCGCTGCGCAAGGCACAGGGACCGAGGTTCGCTTCTCACCGGCTCTACTACGGTGGCTACCACACGAAGGAGGGCGCGCTGGTTCTCGGAGCACTCACCCAGAGCAACCGCGATACCATCCGGGGGATTCTCGGTTTCAGCGACGACACGGACGCGCCGGGCTTTAATGCCGCGGACGCCGACAATCGTCAGCGAATCGAGCGTTGGCGCCTCGATATCCAGGAGATTCTGCTCAAGCGCACCGCCGCGGAATGGGTCGATCGGTTCATCGAGGCGGGAGTCCCCGCGAGCGTCGTCAACTTCCCGGAAGAGATGGCCGACGACCCACACGTCATCGCGACCGGCATCATGACGGAACTCACGCACGAGATCACGGGGCCGCAGCGCGTCGTCGGGCCGATGGTGCGGATGTCGGGTACACCCACGGTCGCGGCGGGACCCGCGCCCGTGCTGGCGGGACACACGCGCGAGGTGCTCATCGAGGCGGGGATGAGTGCCGGAGAAGTCAACGAGCTGATCGCTGGTGGGGTCGTGTCGCAGGCTTAAACAGGATCGGGTGCGCCTGGCATCGCGCCCTCACCCCCGGCCCCTCTCCCGACTTCGCGGGAGAGGGGAGCCAAGCAGGAGCATGGGATGGCTGAAGAATGGTCGAATTGGTCGGGGTCGGTTTCGTCGCACCCACAACGCATCGCGCGCCCGCGCAGTGAGGCTGAGGTGCAAGAGATCGTTGGGGCTGCGCGGCGCGACAGTCTGGACGTGCGCGTGGTGGGGACGGGACATTCGTTCATGCCCATCGCCGCAACGGACGGCGTGCTGCTTTCGCTGGACGACCTCTCCGGCCTCGAATCGCACAGCCTGGAACGCCGCGAGGCGACGGTGTTTGGCGGCACGAAGCTGAAGCGCGCCGGGGAGCTGTTGTTGGAGCGCGGACTGGCGATGGAGAACCTCGGCGACATCGATGTGCAATCGATCGCGGGGGCGATCGGGACAGGGACACACGGGACGGGACCGACGTTCGGGAACATTCCCACGCAGGTGAAGGCAATGCGCATCGTGACTGCGGACGGCGGCGTTCTCCGCGTGTCGGCGGACGACGCCCCGGACACGTTTCGCGCGGCGCGCGTCTCGATGGGGCTCCTGGGTATCACGACGGCGGTGGAGCTGCGGCTCAAGCCTGCGTTTCTGTTGCACGAACGCACCTGGCGGGTGCCCTTCGATGATGTGATGGCGCAGCTTGAGGAGCTGGTTGCGAGCAACGAGCACTTCGAGTTCTTCTGGTACCCGGGTTTGGATATGGCCGAGTGCAAGTCCCTGAACGAGACGACACGGCAGCCTGAGTCCGTAGAAGGCATCGAGGGCGAACGCATCGGCTGGAGTGCGAACATCATCCCCTCCGTGCGGGAGATGAAGTTCAACGAGATGGAGTACTCGGTGCCCGCGGAGGCCGGGCCGGAGTGTGCCCGGCTCATCCGCGCGCGCATCGCCGAACGGCACCCGAACATTCGCTGGCCGATCGAATACCGCACGCTGGCGGCGGACGATGCTTTCCTGAGCACGGCCTTCAAACGTGTGACCGTAACGATTTCGCTGCACGAAGACGCGCGCCGTCCGTTCGCGGAGTTCTTCGCGGATATCGAATCGATCTTCCGCGACCACGATGGCCGGCCACATTGGGGGAAGATCCATACTCGTACGCGGGACGAGTTGCGGGGACTCTATCCGATGTGGGACCGGTTTGCGGCAGTCCGGCAACGGTTGGACCCGGAAGGGCGGTTTCTCAACGGGTATTTGCGGACGTTGTTCGGCGAGTAAGCAGCGGAGTTGGGTTCTCGCGGAAGCCCGGAGATGCGGAGATATGGAGAACGGGGAGAGCGCGGTGCACCCCATGATGTGTGGTCGGCATCGTCGGCGCTTGGCCAGGGATAGCAAACTGCCCTCCGGATTGTGGGCCGGAGGGCAGCAGGTTTGGTGTGTTCGCCCGCCGAGTTTAGCGGCTGGGTTGGGCGGCGCGGTAGTTCGGGGCGTCGCCCTGGCGGGGCTGGAAACGGCGCTGGGGACGACCGAAGTTGGCCGAGCCGCGACGCTGGCCGCGTGCGCCGTTGCCAGCGAAGGCGGGGGCACCATTGGCCGGGCGGGCCGGCTTGGCGCTGTGGTCTTCGAGCGGCGGCTCCCAGGCGGTGAGGTCCGCGAGACGGGGGTCGGTGGCGTTCATCGGAACGATCACCTCGCGCAGGCCGGCCGTGCGG
>DAOTTM010000005.1:0-28830 GCA_034437915.1 Dehalococcoidia bacterium
ACCACGTGGACGTAATCCGGGTCGCCGACGGGGCGGAAGACGCCCTGCGCGGAAGGACTCGTCATTTCCAACGCGACTTCGCCGCTCAGTGCGTTGAGCACGTCCTGGAGATAGCGCGCGTTGAAGGCGATCTTGGCGTCGTCGCCTTCGAGGACAGTGTCGATCATGCCTTCGTTGTCGCCGACTTCTTCCGCCTTGGCGCTGATCTTCAGGGTGCCGGGCATGCCCACGCCCGGCGTGAACTGGAGGCGGATGATGCCGCTGCCATCGCGCGCGAAGATTGCGGCGATGCGTACTTCGCGCTTGAACTCGTCCACATTGACGACGGCGCGTGAGTTGAAGTTCGCGGGGATGAGGTTGGCGTAGTTCGGGAAGGTGCCCTGGATGAGTTGGGCGACCAGTTCGACATCGGTCATCGCGAAGATCACCTGGGTCTTCTGCGGGTTGATGCGCATCTCCACAGGCTCACTCGCATCGTTGACCAGGCGCGAGAGTTCGCGGAGTGCGCGTGCGGGCACGATCACTTCGAACGATTCTGTTGTTGCGCCCAGCGCGACATCGGCCACGGCAAGGCGGAAGCCGTCTGCTGAAGCGAACGTCACCTTGGCGCCGTCGCTCTTGACCTGGATGCCCGTGAGCACCGGCCGGGAATCGTCGCTGGCGGCGGCAAACTCTACGCGCTCAATCGCCCTGCGAAGGGATTTTGGGTCCAGCTTGAGGCTCGTCCCGTCCGTGAACGTGGGCAGCCGGGGGAAATCCTCGGCGTCCATCGCATTGATAGTCGATTCGTTCCGGGCGCACTCGAGCTTCAATTGGCGGGCGCGGTCCGGGATTTCGAGGTTCACGGTCCCCGGTGGGAGCGAGGTTACGAAGTCGCTGATCAGCCGCGAGGGAACCGTGGTCGCTCCCGGTTCGTCTATCTTCGCGCCCACCCACGCGCTCATGGAGATATCGAGGTCGGTGGCGGCCAGCTTGAGACGCCCGGCGTCGGTCATTAGGAGGACGTTCGCTGTGATGGGGAGGGTCGAACGCGTGGCCACCGCTCGACCGACGATACTCAGCCCGCGCTGCAGGTTTTCCTGGAGGACTTGAACTTTCATGTGTCTACCCGCTTGATCATTTCGATGATGATGATACCGAATTATAGGTGCGGGTGGAGGACCGAGACAAGGAGAGTGTGTATGCGGCTGATCAGATCCTGTCGCGAGCATAAGGACCGTCTGTAAACTGCGCGGAAATGGTCGGAAAAAAGTTTGCCACAGGCTAAGCATTCTGACTTATACTGGGTATTCGCCGTGTACATCTTCGACTTGCAGCTCGCCAACTACCGGAACTATGTGCGTGCCGGTATCCGTCTCGAAAAGGGGCTGAGCCTCTTCGTGGGCGACAACGCCCAGGGCAAGAGCAACCTGTTGGAGGCGATCTACCTGCTTTCGACGCTCCGTTCGAGCCGCGCGAGCAGCGATGCGGACCTCGTTCGCCGGGATATCCTCGGTTCGGACTTCCCCGTCGCGCGTCTCACCTGCCAGGTCGAGCGATCTGCCGGCAATCTTCAGCTCGAAGTGGCGATCGTGGGGCGCACGACCGATGCCAGCCACCGCGCGGGCAAGCGGGTCCGCGTCAACGGCGTTACCAAGCGTGCGTCCGATGCCGTCGGTCAGCTCGCCGCCGTGCTCTTCACAACGCTCGACATCGAAATCGTCGCCGGGCCGCCCCTGCTTCGCCGGCGCTATCTCGACATGATGATCTCGCAGGTGGATCGCGGGTACCTGCGCGCGATGCAGCGGTACGCCAACGTCCTGCCGCAGCGGAATAGCCTGCTCAAGCGCATCCAGGCTCGCGAGGCGGCTCCCACGGAGTTGGGTTTCTGGGACCAGGAGCTCGCCCATGCGGGCGGGATCATCTACCAGGCGCGAGCCGAGGCCCTTGGCCAGGTCGTCCCCCAGGCGCAGTTCTACATGGATCGTCTCTCGGATGGGCAGGAGCAGATTCAGATTACGTACCGCCCGGCGATCGGTGGCATGAACGAAACCGATTCCCCCATCGATGAGACGGAGTGGACGGGGCGCATGCTCAAGGCGCTCACCGCCATGCGTAACAGGGAGATCAATGCGGGCGCGACGCTGGTAGGCCCGCATCGCGATGACTTCAGCATCGAAGTAAACGATATGGCCGCTGATTCTTTCGCTTCGCGCGCGCAGCAACGGACGGCGGCATTGGCTTTGCGTATCGCCGAGGCAAGCTACCTCCGGCACGCCCTCGGTGACGACCCGATCGTCCTCCTGGACGATGTCTTGAGCGAACTCGATGCGCGCAGGCGCAAGGGCGTCCTTGAGTTCATCGATTCGTTCCAGCAGACGATCTTCACGACGGCGGAACCGGACCGCGTGCGAGACGTGATGACGAAGGCGGCCGGGCGGTTCGTGGTGCTGGGCGGCACGCTAACACGGTTCGAAGGGGAGTAGGGCGATCAGCCGCCGCCGGTCGCTCCTTCTGTTCGTCGCGCTCATCTGGGGTTCCTTCGCCTTCCTCGTTGGCATTGTGTTGCTGTTGGCGCTTGGCGGCCTCAGCGATGAACCGCGCCAACGTCTCTTCGAGATCAATGTCGCCGTTGGTTCATCGATTACCCTTCTCACGCTTGGCACCTTGATCGTGTGGCAGGCTGCCTCCGCGCTGGGGGGTGCTATGTCGGGCGTGATGCGCCCGTGGTTGCCCTGGCCGTTCCTCGCTGCCTTCCCGGTCCTGGTCATCCTTGGCCAACTGGTGGTCGAACACCCCGCAAGCTTGCCCTGGCTCTTCCCGTTCATGAACGTGGGAATCGTGGCCATCCCCTCCCTGGTGGCCGCGATGACGGTGGCGCGGCGGTACGCCCTCGTGAACCCCTTCTCCTGGCCGATGAGCTGGCGAGAATGGACGGGCGGGATCATTTACGGGGCCATCGGCGCTATCTCCGTCGCAGCGCTCATCAATACGGTGTATCTGATTGCGATGGGCGCCTTTCTCATCTCGCGTTTCGGCGCCGGCGACGCAACCGACCTCGAATACGGGCTGCCCACGCTCCCCCGTGGCTGGGGGATTTTCTTCGATGTTTCGGTGCTTTCGATCGTCGCGCCGATAAACGAGGAGTTCTGGAAGGGGATGCTGGTCGCGTTGTTCTTTTTCCGGCGCGGGGGCGCCGCGCGCTGCTTCTGCTGGGGCGTGCTCGCCGGGTCGGGCTTCAATCTCATCGAGACCTTTCAGAACAGTCTCTCGGTGGTGAGCCCGGAGGTCGCCGCGGACCAAACCCTCGGCAGCCAGTGGTGGCTGTTCGCCCTCGCGCGCGCAGGCGCGGGCACGATGCACGCCTGTGCGACGGGCTTTTCCGCGCTGGGCATTTATGGGCTCCTGCGTCATCGCTGGCGATTCGCCCCGGGCTACCTTGCCGGGATCTTCATCCACGGCAGTTGGAACTTCCTGGTGTACGTCAACCAGGGGGATGTCTACTTTTCGAAGGCAGGCCCTGACTCGAATACCCTCGATGCGCTCAGTGTTGCGGGCTTAATCATGCTCTTTCTCAGCGCCGCTCTCCTTCTTTGGGAGATGCCAAAGCGCCTGCGGGATGAAGCACCCGCGCCGATCTACCAACTGCTGCGCATGCTGCCCGCAAACGCGCCCTTGAACCTTTCCCCGCCAGAGAATCCCCTTCTCGCCCATACACACGGAAGTCAGAGCCGCGCACGCCAGTAAGCGGTGTGGCTTAGAAAGCGTGCCGAGCGCCGCCAACCATACCCCGGGCATCCCCTCGCGGTCCGAGAAAGGGCGCTTGGGCGAGACGACGAAGGTTCGAACGTTGGTTGCAAAAGCACAGACCGCTTGCTTCGTGCGCGGCTCCGATTACAGCGGGGAGCACCCCAACCGGAGCGGTAGAACGCATCAGAGCCGCGCACGACGGTAAGCGGGTTGGGCTTAGAACGACTCCGGACGCTTGTCCCGAACCCAGGGTGCCGCTGGCCGGCATGGATTGGCGGCCATTCTAAAGGCCCGAGCCAAGCACTCCCGGTAGCCTTCCCGCGGGCACACTGACGAGCAACGCCCGGTGTTCCACGTTGAACCGGACGGGCGAAAAGCCAGCGGCATCCCCATCGAGTTGATAAGGGACACCCTCCGTCTCCACGAACAGTTCCTCGGCACGGCCATCAAACACGCGATGATCACTGTGCAAGCCTCCCCGTACCAGCCGCCAGGCAAGGATGACGCCGTCGCCCCGTCGCCGGGGAGAGAGAGCTGCCAGATCGAGCAGGCCGTCTGTCGCGTCCGCCATTGGTGAAAACCGCACGGCCCCGCCATAGAGCCGTGTATTGCTCAACACCATCACGGCGATGGGCGCGCTACCGGTGAACGCGCCGGAGCGCCAGGTGAGTGGCGTCGGGCGCAGGCGCGGAAGCTGTCGTACACCCTCTGCTACGTAGGCGAGTGGACCGAGGAGGCGCTTCCAGCCGGGGCGAACGCGCGAAGCGATCGTCGCATCCCACCCGAGGCTCGCCATGAGCAGGAAGGGTTCTCCGTTTGCCCGGCCGATATCGATGCGCAGGCGTTGGCCCCGGAGGTGCGCATCCATTGCGGTACGGAACCCACCGGGAATTCCCGTCTCCTTCGCCCAAACGTTGGCAGTCCCGGCGGGCAGCGCCGCAAGGGCCGTCTCCGTGCCGATCACCGCCGGTAACACTGTACGCAACGATCCATCGCCACCCGCCACGAAGAGAAGATCGTCATGGCGCGCAGCCGATTCTCCCGCCACTGCGATCATCGCCTTGGGGGAATCCGGGCGTTCAAGATGGGCCTCAACGCCTCGCCGACGGAGATAGGCGAGGGCGCCATCGGCATCGAAGCGCCCCACGCGGCGAGCCGTGGCGTTCACCAGGATCGTCGCGCTTCGAACGGTGTTTTCCGTTTGCCCGGCCATGGAACGGAAACGTACCATACCGGCACCCAATCTCGCTCTCCAGGAGTCTCAGTGATCATCGTCAAACACCTCGACCACATCAGCATGGCCGCAGCCAACTGGCGCGACCAATCCGCCCTGCTCGAAAAACTGCTCGGTTTCAAGTTCCTCCACGGCTTCGGACATCCGGCGGCCACGACCTCTGGTTTCACTGGTTGCGTCAGCCAGGTGCCGGGGACGGGCATCGAATTCGAAGTGATGTCCCCGATCGGCGAAAACAGCTTCGTCCAAAAGTTCCTCGATGAGCAGGGGCCCGGGCTCCATCACATCACGATCGAAGTCCCGGACATCAACGAAGCGGCGGCCGAGCTCCAACGCCTGGGCATCAAACCGTTTGGCGGCGTGACGAATGACGGTATGTGGAACCTGACCTACATCCACCCGAAGGACAGCGGCGGGATCCTCTGGCAGCTCTTCACGCCTCACAGGTTCCCGCCAGAGGTGGACCGCACGACGACCGGCGGGGCCGTGGGATTGAAGCGCGTCGACCACGTGTCGATGGCTGTGGCGGATCTCGACAAGCAGGTGGAATGGCAGTCCCGCGTCTTCGGCATGGTCGAAACCGGGCGATGGACGGACGAGGAACTCGGCTACGACGGCGCCATCATGACGATCCCCAACAGTCTCCTCCAATTTGAGATCATGGCGCCGACGCGCCCGGACAGCTTCGTGCAGAGGTTCATCGATACCCGCCGCGCGGGCATGCACCACATCTGCTGCGAGGTCGAATCGGTCGATGAAAGCGCCGCAGCCCTGATCGAGAACGAGATCACGCCCTTCGGTGGTGTCATTCGCAGCGATTGGCACCCCCACACCTTCATCCACCCGAAGGACAGCGGTGGCGTGCTCTTCCAACTGTTCGAGGAATAACGGAATCCGAGATCCGAGATCCGAGTGGACGGTCCTTTGTGCTTCGTGTTCAACCGGCAGGGTCGGGGACTCCAAGGTGGCGGCAGATATCTCGGGCCAGGCGGTTGTCGATTTCCTGATGTCGTGGGACGGCTTCGGGCCTGCTCACTTTTTGCTTGACCCAAAGAGAGTGGCTCGCACCTTCGCGCACAAGGACACTGCCGTTCGCGGACAGATGCCTGATCAGCGCCGAGCGCTTCACCCGATTACCACCGTCTCTTTCCGGGCGGCGGGGGACAGGTCCTTCAATGCCTCATCTCGCAGGAATTCAAGCATCAGCTCGATTGCAGCCGCGAGGTCTGTGCGAGCCTCATCGGGGGTTCGACCCTGTCCATTGGCACCGGGCACTTCGGGGCATTGGGCGACCCACCACCCGTCGTCCCCCGGCTGGAGGATGGCAGTGAACTCGTTTCTCATGCGGAGATTCTAACACGGACGAGGTCCGAGATCCGAGATCCGAGTTGCGTGCTACTCGGCACTCGGTACTTCCTCTATACTCGCGCCATGCCTGAACCAGCCCTGAGCACTTCGAACTCAATGCTTACCAGTGGCGAAGACGGATACCTGACGATCCACGGCCTGCGCCACCACTACATCCGCTGGGGCGACCCGGGGAACGACCCCGTCGTCTTGCTCCACGGCCTCATGAACAACGCCCGCTATTGGGAGCACATCGCCGTCGAATTGGCGAAGACGCACGCGGTTTACGCGCCCGACCTGCGCGGACATGGGGAGAGCGACCATGCCCCCGGCGCCTATCTCGTGTGGGCGTTTGCAATGGACCTGCGCGGTTTCATCGAGGAGATGGATTTCGAAGCGTTCGACCTGATCGCCCACTCCATCGGCAGCCGCGTCGCGATGTCCTATGCGCGTGACCATAGCCACCGCATCAAGCACCTCGCGCTCGTCGATATGGGCCCGCAGATGGCGGACGCAGGGGCCCGTGGAGTGCGCAAGAGCACCGGCGAAGCGCGTACACAGCCTGGCTTCGCCACGGAAGCAGAGGCGCTCGCCCACTTCGCCACGCTCTACCCCGACCGCTCAAACGACTTCTACCTGCGCCAGCTCGCCGCTTCGCTCGTCCTCGATGAGGCCAGCGGCAACCTGACCTTCCGCTTCGACCCCGCGATCCACGAAGCCACGGGCCGCGGCGCCATCGCCGAGATCCCCTACCTCTGGGAGAGCCTCGAACACATCACCTGTCCCACGCTTGTCGTCCGCGCTGAAAAGAGCAAGGTGCTCTCACAGGAGATCCAGGCGGAGATGGTGCGCCGCCTCCCGCACGCCACCGCGCTGGAAATCGCTGGTGCCGGCCACCAGCTTCCGCTTCATCAGCCCGCTGCGTTTGTGGCCGCGATGCAGTCTTTTATCGATTCCTGATCCGGAACTGGCCGAGAGTGTTCACGGGGCAGACAGGACGGGGTGATCGAAATCCTGCCTCTCCTTCACATCCATGTGAATAGCGCCGCAGCCACCCACCGCCCGCTAACGCCTAACCGCACCCGGCTTTATCATCGTGCCCACTTCACAAGCAGGTGCGTGCGCGCATGTCAGCTGAGCCCACCCTCCAGGAACTGCGGGAACTGGTCGCCGAATTCCAGCCCGGGAAAGGCCACGTGCTGCCCGCGCTCCACAAGGTCCAGCACCATTACGGCTACATTATGCGCCCGGCGATCGAAGTGATCGCCCGCCAGCTCAACAGCACTCCCGCGCTCATCTACGGGGCGCTCTCTTTCTACGCGGACTTCCGCACGGAACCGCTTGGCAAGAGCGACGTCATGTGGTGTAGCGGCCCCACTTGCCGCCTGCTCGGCGGCGACAAGATCCGCGAGGCGATGCAACAGGTGCTCCAGTTGCCGCTCGGCGGCGTGAGCGAGGACGGCTGCTACGGATTCCGCCTCGGCCAGTGCAACGGCACGTGCAGCGAAGCTCCGCAGGTCTGGCTGAACGACAGGGTCGTCGGCAACCTCACCGTCGCCTCCGCGATTCGCCTCGCGCGCGAAGTGAAGGCCCGCCAATGAACATCCAGCTCGATTCCATCATCGCCAAGGCCCGCCAGGACTGGGCCGATTTCCAGACCAACGGCAAGCCCAAAGTCACCGTTTGCATCGATACGTCCTCGGAGGCGCGCGGTGCACAGGAAACGCTGGCCGCCGTCAAAGCCGAGGTGGCGCGCCTGCACCTCGATGCGGACATTGGCATCTCCGGCTCATGGGGCTTCAACTGGATGGAGCCGACCGTCTCCGTACGTACGGGAGCGGGCACGCGCACAGTCCTCTACGCGAACATCACCGCTGATCGCGTCCCCGAATTCCTGCAGCGCACGCTCGTTGAAGGCGGCGACATGCCCGAGCTGGCGCTGGGCGTGGTTGAAGGCAACGCCACGCCCGAGATCGCATTGCTCGCCGACCACCCATTCATGCAGGGCCAGGTCCGCCGCCTCATGGCCAACCTCGGCATGATCGACCCGGAGAACATCACCCACTACCTCGCGCACCGTGGCTACGCTGGACTGGCAAAGGCGTTGGATATGAGCGACGAAGCGATCGTCAAGGAGATGCTCGATAGCGGCGTCGGGGGGCGCGGCGGCGCGAACTTCCCCGTCGGGCGGAAGTGGGACTTCCTACGGGCGGCAACGGCCCAGCCAAAGTACCTCGTCTGCAACGCGGACGAAGGCGACCCCGGCGCATGGGTCAACCGCACGCTCCTCGAAGGAGACCCACACCTCATCATCGAAGGCCTGATGATCGCCGCCCGCGCATCCGGTGCGCGCGAAGCCTACGTGTACATCCGCCATGAATACCCCCTCGCCTTCAGGCGCATGCAGCACGCCATCAAGCAGGCGGAAGCGATCGGTCTTCTCGGGACGAACATCCTCGGCCTCGACTGGGATTTCGATGTCATCGCCGTCCTCGGCGCGGGGAGTTACGTCTGCGGCGACGAGACCGGCCTGATCGCCTCGATCGATGGCTACCGTGGCATGCCCCGGATCAAGCCGCCCTTCCCCGCGCAGGCGGGCCTCTGGAACAAGCCGACGAACGTCAACAACGTCGAGTCATACGCGAACGCGCCCCTCATCCTGCGCGAGGGGGCGGCATGGTGGTGCAACGTCAATCCGCCCGACCAGCCGGAAAAGGGCACGAAGATGTTCTCGCTCTCCGGCCAGATCAAGTGGCCGGGCTGCTTCGAAGTGCCCTTCGGTTCCGGCACAATCCGTCACATGCTCGACCAATATGGCGGCGGTATGCGCGAAGGCTCGGTGATCAAGGGTTATCAGCCCGGCGGACCCCTTTCCGGTATCCTCCCCGCTTCCGACCTCGATCTTCCCGCCCAGCTAGGGTCGTTCCGAGAGCGCGGGATGTTCTTCGGCGGCGGCGGCCTCCTCTTCTTCGACCAGCGTACGAGCATCCTCGACCTCGCCCTCTGGATGACCAGCTTTTGCGAGGACGAATCCTGTGGCCGCTGCACAACCTGCCACGGCGGCACGCAGCGCGCCGTGGAGACGCTGCGCCGCATCGCCGGTGGCGGTGGCCGCGACACGGACCTCGACAAACTCCAGGGCCTTGTGCAGACGCTGCTCTGGTCGAATTGCCAACACGGCCAGCTCTCGCCAACGGCCGTCAAAACCGCGATCAAGTTCTTCCGCCCGGAATTCGAATCGCTCATTCGCGACAAGGTGGATCCCACGCGTTCGCTCCCCGGCTTCATCAAGTACGTCGTCCGTTCGCAGACGGACGAGCACCTGCCCGCGGCGCTCGAGATTTGCCCGACGAGCGCCGTGATCGAAGAGAACGGCGTATACCACATCGAGGAACCGCTCTGCATCCGCTGCGGCGCCTGCAAGGAAGTGGCCCCCAACGCCATCGAAATCCGCGACCGCATCCCCGCCTTCACCGCCGCCGAGGCCGCCGGCGGCTGACCTGCGCCGCGCATCACGTGAGATGCCGCGTCCGTCCGTAGCGCGCGCCGAAGCAAGCGCCGGGCTGGTCCAGTTTGTGAAGTCACTGGGGTACGTCGAGCGAACCTTGCCGCGCATTTCGTCCGCCGATCGGACTGCCCCAGAATCCAGCATGACACCGGTCGACTGCGGTACAATGAATTGTGCCTCCAACGCGCAACGTCGATATCGCCGAAGTCCTCCGCGACGCACGCCTTGGCGACCTGCGGATGCTTGCCGAAGAACCCTCTGCCTACGACGCGATCCACAGCGCGACGAACGCCCTGTTCGACCTCCTCGAATCGCGTCATATCGACTACGTCCTCGTCGGCGGCCTCGCGATGCTCCAGTACGTCGAGGGCCGGAACACCCGCGACATCGACCTCATCCTCGCTCCCGCTGACCTTGAGCGGCTGCCCGAGCTGGAGATCTCGTCCCGCGAGGACCCTTTCGCGCGGGCAAATTTTCATGGCGTGCAGGTTGACTTCCTGCTCAGCCCGGCGTGGCGAATGAGACAAGCCCGCGTCTCTCCCGTATGATTCGCCCAACACCCCGCTTGGCCCAGCCCCTGCGGGGAATATCCAAATTCTTTTCACAGGATGACCGCGGAATGGAAGCATTCGATTACGTTGCGCCGCGAACCCTTGCCGAAGCCTATGCGCTTCTCGGCAACGGCAAACGGAGCCAGTTCCTCGCCGGGGGAACGGACATCATCGTGCAGCTGCGCGAACGCCGAAAGAGCTGTGACCAGCTCATCGATCTCAAGAAGATCCCGGAGACCATGGGGTTTCGCTGGGAAGCCGACGGAGCATTGAGCATTGGGACAGCAACGCCGTGCGCGGAGCTGTATGAAGACACCGAAATCAAGCGCAAGCTGCCCGCCCTGGTGGATGCCGCCTCGCTTATCGGCGGCATCCAGATCCAGAGCCGGGCGAGCCTGGGCGGAAACCTTTCAAACGCCAGCCCGGCTGCCGATTCGTCGCCAGCCCTAATCGCGCTCGGTGCGCAACTCGTCATCGGCTCGGCGGCCGGCCAGCGGACCATACCCGTTGAGTCCTACTTCACGGGTCCCGGTCGGAATTCGCTTGAACCAGGCGAACTGCTCGTACGGATAATCGTGCCCGCGCAACCCGCCCACTCGGGGGCCTTCTTCCATCGCTTCATTCCGCGAAACGAGATGGATATCGCGGTCGCGAGCGCGGGCGTACGCATCGTCCTCAACGCCGCCGGGGACCGCATCGAGTCCGCGCGCGTCGCCCTTGGCGCGGTTGGCCCGACGCCCTTGATGGTGCCCGCCGCGGCGACCGCGCTCGTTGGCCAGGCGCCGGGCGCGGCTGCGTTCGCGAAGGCTGCCGAAGCCGCCGAGGCGATGGCGAGTCCGATCACGGACATGCGCGGATCGATTGCCCAACGCAACCGGCTCTCCGCCGTCCTCACGACCCGCGCCCTCGAAGGGGCGCTCAAGCGCGCGCAGGAGGCTCGCTAACCCTATGCCACGAACGATTGTCCAGACCCGCCTGAACGAGGTGGATATCGATTTCCTCGCCGAGCCGCGCCAGAGCCTGCTTGAGATCCTTCGCGATGAACTTGGCCTGACGGGCGCCAAAGAGGGTTGCAACAACGGCAACTGCGGCGCGTGTAGCGTCATCCTCAACGGCCGCATCGTGAATTCGTGTTGCGTGCTCGGCGTTGAAGTCGAAGGCGCTCAAATCACGACGATAGAGGGCGTCGCAAAGGGCGACACGCTACATCCCTTGCAGCAGGCATTCCTCGAAGAAGCGGCGCTACAGTGCGGCATCTGTACCCCCGGGTTCATCCTCGCCTCCAAGGCGCTGCTCGATTCCGAACCTCACCCCGATGAGGGCCGCGTGCGCCATTGGCTCGCGGGCAACCTCTGCCGTTGCACGGGATACGATAAGATCGTGCGAGCAGTCCTGAAGGCATCCGACAACATGCAAGAGGTGAAGTGATATGACGACACTCGAAAAGCCGAAGTACAAAGTGATCGGGACCCGCCCCATCCGGCCAGACGGCGTGGAGAAGGTCACGGGTCGGGCGCAATACGGATCCGACATCCGTCTGCCCGGCCTCATCCAGGGCCGCATCCTTCGTTCGCCCCATGCCCACGCGCGCATCATCTCCATCGATACAAGCGAAGCCGAGAAGGTGACCGGCGTCCTCGCTGTCATGACGCACGCCGACCTGCCGCTCGCGGCGGACCGCGTGGAAGAGCTCGGCGAGAGCGCCGTGAACCTGCGCGAACTCAGCGAAAACATTCTCGCTTCGGAGAAGGTGCTCTACCGGGGCCATGCCGTTGCTGCGCTTGCCGCCACTAATGCCCACATCGCCGAAGAAGCGCTACTCAAGATCAAGGTGGTCTACGAAGTGCTCCCCTCAGTCACGAACGTGCGCGACGCCATGCGCGAAGATGCCCCGCTGCTGAGCGAGAAGCGCTTCACGAAGTCCATGGCGACGGGCAAGAGCGAAAAACCGAGCAACATCGCCAGCCACAACCAGTTCCGTGGCGGGGATGTCGATGCCGCCTTCGCCGAGGCCGATTTCGTCGTTGAGCGCGAGTTCACGACGCAGATGGTGCACCAGGGGTACATCGAGCCGCACACCGCGACAGCGGTTTGGAACGTCGACAACACCATCACCGTGTGGACGAGCACGCAGGGTCCCTTCGTCGTCCGTGCCCAGCTCGCGGAAGTGCTTCGGCACCCGATCGGCAGCATCAAGGTCGTCCCGCTGGAGATCGGCGGAGGATTCGGCGGCAAGATCCCAATTTACCTCGACCCCCTGGCGGCGGTGCTCTCGCGCAAAAGCGGACGCCCCGTAAAGATGCTTATGTCGCGCACTGACGTCTTCGAAGCGACCGGCCCCATGAGCGGCTCGTGGATCAAGGCGAAGATGGCCGTCAAGGATGGCAAGCTCACCGCCGGCGAGGCGACGCTCGCCTACGAGGCAGGGGCCTACCCGGGTTCGGCGGTCGGCGCGGGCGCGATGCTTATCTTCGCGCCGTACGACCTCGAAAACTTCAAGATCGACGCGTACGACGTCACGCTGAACAAGCCGAAGGTCGCCGCATACCGTGCGCCCGGCGGCCAGCCAGCCGCCTTCGCCGCCGAACAATTGGTGGACGAACTTTGCCGCAAGATTGGCAAGGATCCGCTCCAGTTTCGGCTGGAGAACGCTTCGCGACAGGGCACGCGCATGGTCACGGGGGTGCCCTTTGCGCTTGTCGGGAACGAAGAGTGCGTCCAGGCTGCCCTCGATTCGCCACACTACAAGTCGCCGATCGAAGGGCCGAACCGTGGCCGCGGGGTCGCTTCGGGCTATTGGTTCAACGTGGGCCTGCAATCCAGCGTCGCCGTCTCCGTGAACCCGGACGGCACGGTCAACCTCATCGAGGGGTCGACCGACATCGGTGGGACGCGTGCCTCCCTCGCGATGCAATGCGCGGAAACGCTTGGCATCCCGTATGAATTGGTGAAGCCGACCGTTGTCGATACAGACTCTATCGGCCACAACGACGTAACCGGCGGCAGCCGCACGACCTTCGCCAGCGGCATGGTGACACACGAGGCGGCCCTCGATGTCCTGCGCCAGATGAAATCGCGCGCCGCGAGTCTTTGGCAGGTCACGGACGAGGATGTCACGTATGAGGATGGCGTCCTCCGCTGCCTCAAGGATTCGACCAAGGAGTTGACGTTCAAGGAGATGGCTGCCCAGGCCAACCGTACCGGCGGCCCGATCACCGGGCGTTCTTCGAAGATGACCACCGGCCAGGGTGGCGCCTTTGCCACACACATTTGCGATGTTGAAGTCGACCCGGAGACGGGCAAGACGACGATCCTCCGCTACACCGCCATCCAGGATGTTGGGACTGCGATCCACCCGTCGTATGTCGAGGGCCAGATCCAGGGCGGCGCCGCGCAGGGAATCGGCTGGGCGCTGAACGAGGAGTACTACTACGACGACAACGGCAAGATGCTGAACTCCAGCTACCTGGATTACCGCATGCCGACGTCGTTGGACCTGCCCATGCTCGACACGATCATCGTGGAAGTGCCCAACCCCGGGCATCCCTATGGCGTCCGCGGCGTGGGCGAAGTGCCGATCATGCCTCCGCTCCCGGCCGTGGCCAACGCCATCTTCGATGCGACCGGCCACCGCTTCACCGACCTGCCGATGTCTCCGCGGCGTGTCCTGGAGGCGATCGGGGACCTCAAGTAGGGCACAGCGAAAGAGTTAGCGCTTGGGATTGACGTGCGTCTCGGGCAAAGCAATCGGGTCCGCCGACCAGGAAGTCGATATCGACTTCCTGGTCGATAGTGGGGGTCCAGTGCAATGTGCTGCCTGACCTGGCGTGGAAGATCACGGATGAGGTATAGCCCTTGGCAATCGTGATCCTCCCGGCGCTTTTTCGCGATCTCTGTGGCGGGGCCGCCAAACTTGATGTGGAAGGCGCGACGCTCGGCGAGGTCCTCCGGGCCGTCGATGTGCGTTGTCCAGGCATCTATGGGCGCGTCGTGGAAAATGGGCGCGTGCGGCCGGAGTTGGCGATCGCGATGAATGGCGAAATTCTCACGCTCGCGCTGCATACTCCAATCGGCGCGGACTCGGAGCTGACGGTCGTTCCGGCCATCGGCGGCGGCTGATCCGTTACACTCGATCCACCCCGACGCGTGGAGGGCACATGACAATCGCACCGGCCTCGCCGCAACGAACAACTCCGGCACTTCAGCCAGGCGATAGGCTGAGCCAACCGGAGTTTCACCGGCGTTATGAACTTGAGCCTGAACTCACGCATGTTCAGCTTATCGAAGGTATCGTGTTCATGGCTTCACCCACCCGATTCGCGCTCCATGGAGATCCTCACGGTCGTGTCCTTCACTGGCTCGCCACGTATGCACTGGCCCACCCTGACGTGGCCTATAGCCCGCCTATCACGGTAATTCTGGACGGACGCAACGAACCGGAACCCGACGCGGTGCTGTTCTTTAAGTCGGAATTCGGCGGGCAAACGCAACTGAACGACAAGGGCTACGTCGAAGGTGCGCCCGAACTGGTCGTCAAAATATCCGCCGCCAGCTCCGTCTCAATAGACCTTGGCGCGAAGATGACTGCATATGCCCGCAACGGTGTGCGCGAATACATCGTCTGGCAGACGTTCGATGCGGTTATCACGTGGTTCGCCCTCCGGGACGGGGACTTCGTGCCAATCGCGCCCGACAACGATGGAGTCGTGCGTAGCATTGTGTTTCCCGGACTCGCCCTCGATGTCGGGGCGATGCTCGCCGGGAATATGGCGCAGGTGCTCGATGTCCAGCGGAGAGCGGAGGATGCAAAGTGCCACTGACACCGACCTCCCATCTCAAAACTCCGCCCCTTCATTCGGGGGATCGGCTCACGCAGCCGGAATTTCACCGGCGCTATGAACTTGAGCCGGAATTGAAGCATGTCCAGCTGATCGAGGGGATTGTGTTCATGGCTTCTCCAACCCGTTCGAATCTCCACGGCAAACCGCAAGCGAGCATCATCCATTGGCTCGGCGCCTACGCGGATCGGCACCCAGAGGTCGAACTAAATGGCCAGGTGACGATCATTCTGGATGGCCGCAACGAACCCGAACCAGATGCAGTTCTCTTTCTCAGGCCAGAGGCCGGCGGACAGTCACGGCTCAACGACAAGGATTACATCGTTGGCGCGCCCGAACTTGTCGTCGAAATTTCAGCCAGTTCGGTGTCGATAGACCTGGGCGCGAAGATGACTGCGTACGCCCGCAACGGCGTGCGCGAATACATCGTCTGGCAAACGTTCGATGCGGTTATCACGTGGTTCGCCCTCCGGGACGGGGACTTTGTGCCGATGCCGCCGGATGGAAATGGAGTGGTCCACAGCCAAGTCTTTCCGGGCCTCGCCCTCGATATTGGAGCGATGCTCGCTGGCGACATGAAGAAGGTGCTCGAAGCTCAACTGAGCGATGGGGAGGATACATGACACTCGCGCCAACATCGCCCCACCGCACAACTCCCCCTCTTCAAGCGGGCGACCGTCTGTCCCAACCCGAGTTTCACCGTCGATACGAGCTGGAACCGGAACTGACGCATGTGGAGCTGATAGAAGGAGCGGTGTTCATGGCATCACCCACCCGCGTCACACTTCATGGCGGTCCTCAGGGACGTATCCTGGGTTGGCTCACCGTCTACAGCGCGGCGCATCCAGAGGTTTACCCCTGCGGCCCGTGCAGTCTCATTCTTGATGGTCGCAACGAACCGGAACCAGATGCCGTCCTCTTCGTTAAATCGGAATTTGGCGGGCAGACGCGGCTCAGCGCCGAGGACTACATCGTGGGCGCGCCCGAACTCGTCGTCGAAATTTCAGCCAGTTCGGTGTCTATTGACCTCGGCGCGAAGATGACGGCATATGCGCGCAACGGGGTGCGCGAATACATCGTCTGGCAGACGTTCGACGCGGTTATCACGTGGTTCTCCCTGCAAGACGGGGACTTTGTGCCGATTCCGCCGGATGGAAATGGAGTGGTCCACAGCCTGGTCTTTCCGGGCCTCGCTCTCGATGTTGGAGCGATGCTCGCTGGCGACATGAAGAAGGTCCTCGGCGCGCAGCAGGCTGCAGACTCCAACGATGCCGAGAGCCGCTGATCGCTACTTTCGCTGCGTCAACTCGATCACGTTGCCGTCAAAATCGCGGTAGCGCGCGGAGCGGCCCCACGGTTCGTCCCGCGCTTCGTGCAGGACGGTGGCCCCAGCAGCTACCGCACGCCGATGTGCCTCGTCGATGTCGCTGACCGCGAAGCCGATCTGGACGCCCTTCGTTGGCCCGTCGCCCTTCGCCTGGTAGAGCGCGAAGTGCAGGAATGCGCCATCCGTCCACGACAGGGCGGCGTGGCGGCCGCCAATCCAGCGGTCGCCTTCCTCGTCGTGATTCGAGGCGTGGAGGTCGAGTCCGAAACCGTCCCGGTACAGGCGCACCGAGCGGTCGAGGTCAGAGACTTCGATCACGACGGCGACGAGGCGATTTTGCATCGATCCGTACCTCAGCCCTACCCGCGCGGCAGTCCGAGCCCGCGCGTCGCGATGATGTTGCGCTGGATTTCGCTGCTGCCAGCGGCGATCGTCGCGGGCACGGTGCTCATGTAACTCATGGCGGGCGTCAGTTCCGCTTCGAGCTCGAGTCCGCCCTGGCGGCGCAGCTGACCCTTGAGGCCCGTGACGTGCATCGACGTGTATGCCAGCCGCTGCGAGAGCTCCGAACCGTACATCTTGCACATGCTCGCTTCCATGTTCGGCACGCCGCCCTTGGCCTGGATGCTGATGACGACGAACGAGAGCAGTTCGCAGACGGCGGTCTCCACGGCGCGGTCAGCGACTTCGAGACGGTAGGCGTCGCTCACCGGCGCGCCCGCCGTCGTGCGCGATTTGAGGTATTTCGTGAGGTGCTCGACGGAGTGCCGAGCGGTGATCGCGCGGGCGATATTCGAGCGTTCGAAGTCGAGCGTCGTCGTGCCGACGTACCAGCCGCGGTTCTCTTCGCCGATGCGGTTACGCACGGGCACGCGCACGTCTTCGAAGAAGACTTCGTTGAAGACGTGGCCATCGGCGAGGTTGATGAGCGGCCGGACCTGCACGCCGGGCTGCTTCATGTTGAGCAGGAGGTAGCTGATTCCCCGGTGCTTGGGCGCGTCCGGGTCGGTACGGGTGAGGATGAACATCCAGTCCGCGCGGTGGGCGCCCGATGTCCAGATCTTCTGGCCGTTGACGACGTAGTCGTCGCCGTCGCGGACGGCGCGTGTCTGAAGGCTGGCGAGGTCGGAGCCGGAGCCCGGTTCGCTGAATCCCTGGCACCAGTTGACCTCGCCGCGGAGCATGGGCGGCAGGTGTTCCGCTTTCTGGTCGTCCGTGCCGTGCAGCATAATCGTCGGACCGACCAGGTTGAGCATCTGGCGGCTCACGGGCGCGCCAACCTCGTGGAGTTCAGAATTGAGGACGAACTGTTCCAGTACGGACATGTCAGCGCCGCCGTACTTCTTCGGCCAGGCGGCCGCGAGCCAACCGGGCTTCGCGAGTTGATCCAGCCAGCGCTGGTTCTTCGCTTCCCGCGCAGCCATGCGGTCGCGGTCGGCGGCAGTCGGATGGGCGATATCGCCAGCCTCGGAGTACGTCTCCCCGTCGCCTTCCCAGTGGGTCTTGACAAACTCTTTGACGGTCGTGCGCCAGGTCGCGAGCTCGGGAGTGTCGTTGAAACGCATGAGGTACCTCAGGGAAGCAGATGGCGCGATTCTACTGCGTTTGGCGCTGTGGTGCTCGTGCTTGCGCCGGCGGGTGAGTCCGGACCATAGACGCGCTCGGCAGATTCCTCTAGTGTCAGGGCGGCCTCACCGCGTGCGGCGGACAAGGCTTACACACGAAGGAGAACACGATGCGATTCAGCGTTTGGCCCGGTTCGGCGAACACCTGGGAAGACACGCTCAATGTGGCGAAGCACGCCGAAGCGACAGGCTGGGACGGAGTCTGGTTCGCGGACCACTTCATGCCCAACCAGGCGGACACGAGCGGACCCACGGCGGAGGCCTGGACGACGATCGCCGCATTGAGCGCACTCGTCCCGCGCGTACGCATCGGCACGCTGGTGACGGGGAACACGTATCGCCACCCGGCGGTGCTCGCGAAGATGGCGGCCCAATGCGACGTCATCAGCGGCGGGCGCATCGTCCTCGGGCTGGGCTCCGGCTGGCAGGAGAACGAACACGCCGCCTATGGCCTCGAATTCTCCACGGTGCCAGGGCGCTTAAAGCGCCTGGAAGAGGCCTGCCAGGTGATCAAGGGACTGACAACGAACCTGAAGACCGACTTCGATGGCAAGTTCTACCAGCTCAAAGACGCGCCCCTGAATCCACGCCCCGTCCAGAACCCCCTGCCCCTGCTCATCGGCGGTGGCGGCGAGCATGTGACGCTCAGGATCACGGCGAAGTATGCGGACGAATGGAACGTCTGGGGCACGCCAGAGACGCTCCGCAACAAGATGGCCATCCTCGATGAGCACTGTGACAAGATCGGGCGCCCGCGGACCGCTATTCAGCGCTCGGCCGTCGCACTGCTCGTGCTGACCGATGACGCCGAGCAGGTGGAACGGATGAAGGCCGCGGGCCGACCGCTGATTGCGGGCAACGCCGCCCAGGTGCGGGACATCATCGCCGAATACCGCGACGCGGGCGTAAGCGAAGTCATCATCCCGGACTTCAACCTCGGGCGCGGGGGCAAGAAGATCGAGGCCTACGACGCGTTTATGAACGATGTCGTTCCTGCGTTTCGCTGAGGTTCTTTGGCGCGGCCGGAACGTCCGGTGATCCGGTAGACTACCCGCATGGCCGATCCATCGATCGAGATCGAAGTCGCCGGGCGCAGTGTCACGGTGACGAACCCGGAGAAGGTGTACTTCCCCGCCGCGGGGTACACGAAGCTCGATGTCGTGAATTACTTCCGCTCCGTTGCCGATGGCGCCCTTCGCGGCGTCATGAATCGCCCGATGGTGCTCAAGCGCTTTGTCAATGGCACGACAGAGCCACCGTTCTTCCAGAAGCGGGCCCCGGATAAGCGACCTCCCGGAGTGGAGACCGCCCATGTCGAATTTCCCAGTGGGCGCTCCGCCGACCTGGCGGTATGCGACGATGCGGCGGACCTGCTCTGGGCTGTGAACCTCGGCTGCGTGGACCTCAACCCCTGGCCCGTACGGGCAGACGATGTCGACCACCCGGATGAGCTGCGCGTCGATCTCGACCCCACTCCCGAGGCGACGTTCGCCGACGTTCGCAACGTCGCATTGGAGTGCGGCGCCGTGCTGGATGAACTGGGGTACCGCAGCTACCCAAAGACTTCGGGGTCGCGCGGCATCCACATCAATGTGCGTATCGAACGCAACTGGGGCTTCAGCGACATGCGACGATGTGCCCTGGCCCTCGGCCGAGAGGTCGAACGCCGTGTGCCCGCATTAGCGACGACAAAGTGGTGGAAGGAAGAACGACACGGCGTCTTCATCGACTACAACCAGAACGCGCGGGACCGGACGGTCGCGTCCGCGTACTCCATCCGTCCAACGCCCGACGCGCGCGTGTCGTTCCCGATTGAGTGGTCCGAAGTCCCGACTGTGGAACTCGCCGACTACACTATCCTCACGGTGCCCCCGCTGTTCGCAGAGCGTGGCGATGCCTCGGCGACAATCGACGACCATGCGTTTTCGCTGCAACCCCTCCTGGAACTCGTTGCGAAACATGAACGAGACGGCCAGGGCGAGGCGCCCTATCCGCCGAACTATCCCAAGGCAGAGGGTGAACCACCCCGCGTGCAACCGAGCAAGCGCCGCATGAAGTGACGATGCACACGAGCAGGGCTTGGCTGATGATGACGGAGACGCTCGTCTGAAGGATTCCCAATGCTCGCAACCCGGCTCCTGGATGCATACGAAAAGACGCGATACGTGGTCGAGCTACCCGGTGGCGCGAAGACGATCATACGTGCGGGGAAGCCCGTGCCTTCGGTAGTCGAAAAGCTCCTGACGGACGCAGGCGCCACAACCTGGGCGTACGTCACCGCCTGGAATCCGGGTTCCGTGAAACAGACGGCGGACGAGAACGCGCGGCTCCAGGCACTACTCGTCGCCGAGGTTGGCGCCCACGGTTGGCAGACCTACCCCGGCGAAGGCGTCGGCGTAAGCGCCTGGCTGGCAGAGAAGAGCCTGCTTATCATCGGCGCCACGCGCGAAGAGGGCCTTGCGCTGGGGCGTCAGTTCAACCAGCTTGCCGTCGTCTACGGGGAGGCGGGCAAAGTCGCCGAACTGTTGGAGTGCTGAGCGCTGCGTCTCCGAGTCTCCGCGTGAGCCGGTTTTCGACCGACTATCGCGGCGTCAGTTCGAGGTTGTCCAGCAGCCGCGTCTTTCCGAAACGGACCACGACAGAGAGGAGCGCAGACCCAGCAACGACGCCATCCAGCTCCACCAGCGAGTCGTCGTCCGCGAGGCTCACGTACTCGACCTCGCCGTGGGTCTCGCCCGCGAGCATCCGCCGGGTCATTTCGCGGAGAGCGGTGGCGTCGTGGACACCGGCCTCGTAGCGATGCCTCGCCTCTTCGAGCGACTGGAAGATGACCGGTGCGGCGTGGCGTTGTTCGGGCGTGAGGTAGATATTGCGGCTGCTCATCGCGAGGCCGTCCGGCTCGCGCACGATTGGGCACGCGACCACATCCACGGGGACATCGAGGTCGCGGACCAGGCGCCGGATGACGCGGAGCTGTTGGGCGTCCTTCCGCCCGAAGTACCCACGGTCCGGCTCAACCGCGTTGAAGAGTTTGAGGACGACGGTTGCCACTCCACGAAAGTGTCCGGGGCGGGCGGCGCCCTCCAGTGGCTGTGTGACCTGCTCCACGGCGACGTAGGTCTGGTACCCCTCGGGGTACATCTCGCCTGGCGCGGGGAGGTAGACCGCGTCCACACCCGCTGATTCGAGCAGGGCAAGGTCCCGGACCTCGTCGCGCGGATAGCGGTCGTAGTCTTCGCCCAGTCCGAATTGCGTGGGGTTGACGAAGATACTGACTACGGTCCGGTTGTCACGCTCCTTCGAGGCGCGCACGAGCGAGAGGTGGCCCTCATGGAGATAGCCCATCGTGGGCACCAAGCCGATCGAGCTGAACTGCGCCCGCCGCCAGTCGCGCATGGAGGCGGGAGTCGTGAGGATCTCCATGCCGTTCAACCGACCCCGGCCAGTTCGGGGCGCTTCGATTCCTCCGCGCTGAAGGCGTGCCCGAGCGTCGGGAACAGGCCGGAGGTGACTTCGCCGTTGTATTCGCGCACGGCGTTGCGGATGGTTTCCCCGAGGTTGGCGTAGCGCTTGGCGTGTTTCATCTGGCGACAGTCATCGTAGATGCCCAGCAGGTCGTGGAACACCTGCACCTGGCCATCGCAATCCGGGCCCGCGCCGATGCCAATCGTGGGTATCGCCAGGGCTTCCGTGACCGTTTTCGCGAGTTCCGCGGGGATGGTTTCGAGGACGACGGCGAAGGCGCCGGCCTCTTCGAGCGCGCGCGCGTCGGCGATGAGCTTCGCAGCCGCTGCAGGCGTCTTGCCCTGGACCTTGTGGCCACCGAACTGGTTCACGGACTGGGGCGTGAGCCCGAGGTGGCCCATCACGGGGATACCGCTTTCGACCATGCGCCGGACGAGCGGCGCGACGTGGCTGCCCCCTTCGAGCTTCACGGCGGTCGCGCCGCCCTCCTGGAGGAGACGCCCGGCGTTGCGGATTGCATCGTCGGCATTGGCCTGGTAGCTCATGAAGGGCATGTCGGCTACGACGATGCAGCGCTGCGTGGCGCGGACCACTGCGCGCGTGTGGTAGAGGATGTCATCCATCGTTACCGGCACAGTGGATTCGTAGCCGAGGATGACACTCCCGAGCGAATCGCCGACGAGGATGACCGGTATACCCGCCTGCTCGACGAGGCGGGCAGAGGGGTAGTCATAGGCGGTGAGCATCGCAAAGCGTTGCCCCTGGTGTTTCCAATCGGCCAGCTTGTGGATGGAGAGACGGGCCACGGTGTCCTCGACCTTCGGCGCTCCCGGAAAGAGAACGAGCCTCGCCGTGTTCCGGCGGGGCTCGGTCGAAGGAGTCAGAAGCGGGTCACTCGACCGTCGCTGTGATCTGCCATCCGTACCGGCCACGCGGGTCCAGGCGGATTTCGGGTCTCGGGTTCGCCAGTTCAGGCTCGCCTTCCTCGCGGATAGACGGCAAGCAGATCGTTGAGCTTTCGGAGCAGATTGTCAATGGCTTGAATCGGGAAGTCCGCCGCAGTGTGACTGCGAAACTGGGGATTGCAGAGCCTGGCATCCCAGCGCTTGCTTACGCGCGCGCTACGGTTGGGGGGTTCGGGCCAGGGTCTTTCGCCGCATGCGCGGAGCGCCACAGTGATCGCCCTTGTACCATGAAGGTCTATGGTTCGACCTTCGACTCTCGCCGTTCTCACCGTCTCTTCATTCGCCGCCATCGCGCTCCTGTTCGCCGCCTGCAGCGGTGATGACGCCAAACCTGCGGGCGACGCCTCCACAGACGAGCAGTATCTCAAGATCATCTGCACCGGACTGTCGAACTTCTCGGACGCGCTCGTGAGCAAGACTTCGTCCGACGAGATTGCCAAGGTCATCAAGGAATATATTGCCAGTCTGAAGCCGGTGACACCGCCCCAGGACCTGGCGAAGTTCCACAAGGACTTCCAGAAGTACCTCCAGGACGCGCTCGACGATCCCACCTCTCTCGTAACCAAGACTCCGCCCCTGCCTTCGGAAGACGTGCGAAGGCGCATCGCGAGCAAGGAAGCCAACGTCCCGGAGTGCAAGAATGCGACTTTCTTCAGCGCCTCCAAGGCGCGCCCGTGACCCGGCAGTATCCTGTTGGCGGCCGCACAACTGGTCACGGGCCGGGCATCCCAGCGCTTGCTTACGCGCGCTACGGACTGTCAGTACACGCCGTGTTACCCTTGCTATCGTGAACACGCGTGCTTCGCGCCTGGTGATAGATCCCCCGCGGCAATCCCGCGGGGCTGGCATTCCACGCCGCGCCCACTTCCTGGCCGTACCGTAGCCCGCGCGTAAGCAAGGGTTCGCCCTACGAGCCGGACGAACCTTCGGCGCCGCGTTATCCAACTTATTCCAGCGAACCCGGTTCGCGCCGGCGCCCACCGCATCCCCAACACTCAAGACGGGAACTTCACGATGCCCACCGACCGCGTCCAACTCTACGACACCACCCTTCGCGATGGTTCTCAGATGGAGGGCATCTCGCTCTCCGTGGAAGACAAGATCGGCATCACGAAGAAGCTCGATGAGCTAGGCCTCGAATGGATCGAGGGCGGCTTCCCGGGTTCGAACCCCAAGGATGCGGAGTACTTTCGGCGCCTCCGCGAGGTGAAGCTGAAGAACGCCAGGGTGAGCGCCTTCGGCGGCACGCGAAAGCCTGGCATCACCTGTGCGGCCGACCCCAACATCCAGAGCATGGCCGCCGCCGACACGCCGGGCATTACGCTCGTCGGCAAGGCGAGCATGTACCAGGTGCGCGAGATCCTGGAGACGAGCGCCGAAGAGAACCTCGCGATGATCGCGGACACGGTGAAGTACTTCAAGGGCCTCGGCAAGACCGTCTTCTTCGACGCCGAGCACTTCTTCGATGGCTACGCCGACAACCCCGACTATTCGCTCCAGTGCCTCGCCACAGCCGCTCGATCCGGTGCGGACGCCCTCGTGCTCTGCGACACGAACGGCGGCATGACAACCTTCAACATGTTGCGCGCGATCGACGCGATTCAGCACCGCATGAACGACGTGCGCCTGGGCATCCATTGCCACAACGACGCCGGCCTCGCCGTCGCGAACACGATGGCGGCGGTCGAAGCGGGCGTTTGGCAGGTGCAGGGCTGCGTGAACGGCTACGGCGAACGCTGTGGCAACGCGGACATCCTCACTATCCTCGCGAACCTCAAGCTCAAGATGGGCATCAACGTCGTCGAAGACGAACAGCTCGCGCGGCTGACGGAGGTTTCGAACTACGTCAGCGAACTGGCGAACCTCGTGCCCAACATGCAGGCGCCCTACGTTGGCGCAAGCGCCTTCGCCCACAAGGCGGGGTACCACGTCGCGGGGATGATGAAGGACGATCGCGCGTATCAGCACACCTCCCCAGCGCTCGTGGGCAACACCAGCCGCGTGCTCGTGAGCGAACTCTCCGGGCAGCGCAACCTGCTGATGAAGCTCGCGGAACTTCGCATCGACTACCCCTTCACCCAGGACGAAATCAAGAAGCTCCTCGAAACCGTCAAACAGCGCGAGAGCGAGGGCTACCAGTACGAGGGCGCGGAGGCCAGCTTCGAACTGCTCGTGCGCCGCGCGATGCCCGCCTACAAGGCGCCGTTTGAACTCGAGGACTTCGTCATCGTCGAACGGAGACGGCACAGCACCGATCGCCAGCAACTCAACGAGATGCTCGCCGAAGTGATCGTGAAGTTGCGCGTGGCGGGCGAACTGCACCACACGGCGGCGGAGGGCAACGGCCCGGTGAATGCACTCGATGCAGCCGTGCGCAAGGCGCTGACCGTGCCCTATCCCGCGCTGGCGAATGTCAAACTCGTGGACTACAAGGTGCGCATCCTCGACAGTCAGGCGGCCACGGGCGCGAAAGTCCGCGTCCTCATCGAATCCACCGACGGAGTGCGTTACTGGACGACCGTGGGCTCATCGACGGACATCATCGAAGCGAGCTGGATTGCCCTGGCGGACGCGTTCGAATATGCCCTAACGACCGAGGGGTAGTTCAGCCCGCTTTTCGCGCGCGGAAGAACTGGCTCTGGAGCACCGGTTCCGAAGCTTCTTCGAAGACCGGTAACTTACAGACCGATTCGGCGGGGATGATATGCCCTCCGGCGAGCACATCAGGGATGGCGGCGCGCGCAAGGCGGATGTTGTGGGCCACGGCGCCCGCGCTATCGCCCAGCCGCCACGGTGACGACTGCGAGAGGTCCGGGCGGACGACACGGACCGGCATCTGGCGGGCCACGCACTCTTCCATCGCCTCCGTCGTCGAATGCGAGAGGATGGAGAATGACTGGCGCATCACGCCGAAGATCGTCTTCGGCTGAGCGAGGCCGGGAGACGGCGTGAGGTCGATCGCGAGGATCTCGGTCGCGCCCATGGCAACGGCGGTGGCGATGTCCACGGAGGCGGCCAGGCAGCCATCGACATACAGCTCCCCGTCGATCGTGACCGGGTCGAAGACGCCGGGGATGGCCGTCGATGCGAGAATGGCCTGCTCTAACGCGCCCGTCTGAAACACGCGTTTTTCGCCGCGCGTGAGGTTCGTCGCAACCACTCCGAGCGGGAGCTTGAGGTCCGCGAATGAGGCGCCACGCATGTGGCGCGCGAGCACCTGGGGGACAATCTCGTTGGCAAAGAGCGCGCGGGGATTGCGCAGCACCTGGCGCATCACCCGCAGCGGCTGCATTTGCACAAGCTTCATGGAGTCCAGGCCCAGCCAAATCTTGAGCAGCCGCTCCGGCTCATCCGGGTGGAGGGCGAGTTGGGCGCCGTTGAGCGAACCGACGCTGGTGCCAACGACGATCTTCGGCCGAAAGCCCGCCTCGTAGGCTGCGAGGATGTAGGCCGCCTGGATCACGCCGAACGCCCCGCCGCCTCCGAGCACGAGCGCAGGACCAGGCGCGACGGGTTGGACTTCCACGGACACGTACAACTCCCGATTCGACTATCGGCAGAATCAGTCCGCGTACGCAGCAGGCACGTCATTTCCGCCCAGGCTCCGGTACTATGTGGCGATGACACCGACACACATCGCCGCGCTCAACGTCGCCAAAGATTCGTTCGACATGCTCCGGGCGTCCCTGGACGGCCTGCCGGACGAAGCGCTCGATTGGAGCCCCGCGCCGGGAGTGACGAACCCTCTCAGCGTCCTGATTGTCCACAGCCTGACCGCCTCCCGGTTCCTCATCGGTCTCGGTTGCGGGCGGGCGGCTTCGCTGACGGAATACCGCGTGGGGGAACGCGCGGCGTCGTTCGCCACCCGGGGTGTCACCGTTCCGAAGCTCATCGCGAAGGTCGATGCGCTGGAGGCCGAGGTCTCGGGGTTGTTGGAAGCTGGCACGGATGCGCATCTCGCGGCCTGGATCGACTTCCCGGAGGACGCTTCCTTTGCCAAGACGGGCACACAGTGCCTGCTCCACGGTGTGGCACATCTCCGTGAGCACGTGGGCCACGCGCAGTCGCTCCACGATCTCTGGCTCGCGGGGGCCGCGAAGGGATGACCGCATCGCGCTTCATGAAGTTCGCGCTCGATGACGCCAAGAGCGCGCGCGGGCGAACGTCGCCTAATCCCTGGGTCGGCGCGGTGGTGGTGCAGGGTTCACAGGTTGTCGGCAGGGGAGCGACCGAAGCGAACGGTGGTCGCCATGCCGAAGCGGTCGCCCTCGACGGCGTCGATGCGAGGGGGATGGATGTCTACACCACGCTTGAGCCGTGTGCGCCATTCCCGGGGAAACGCACGCCCCCGTGCGCGCAAGCCCTCGTCGCCGCGGGGGTCCGCAAGGTACATGTCGCGATGCTCGATCCCCATCCCGGCGTTGCTGGCGCGGGAGTCACAATTCTGCGGGCTGCCGGGATTGAAGTTGAAGTGGGCGACGGCGCGGAGGAGGCGCGGACGCTCCTTCGACCTTATCTCAAGCACCGCCAGCTCGGCATCCCGTACGTCATCGCCAAGTTCGCGGCGAGCCTCGATGGCAAGATCGCGACGGCGAACGGCGATTCGAAGTGGATAACAAGCGAGGCAGCGCGCGACCTCGGCCACAGCCAGCGCGCCTGGATCGACGCAATCATGGTGGGGAGCGAAACGGTGCTGCGCGACGACCCTGCTTTGACTGCGCGGCCCGGCGGGAACCTCGCGAAGCATCAGCCGGTTCGCGTGGTGCTCGATTCGCGGGGCCGTATTCCCGCGGGCGCACGGATCTTCGGACAACCGGGCAAGGCGATCGTGGTGACGACCGACGACTCCCCGTTGGATTGGCGCGAGCGGATCGTGGCCACCGGCGCGCGCGTCGTCATTTGCGAAGGCGGCGAACGTGGCGTCCGCATGGAACAACTCATGCCCGTCTTGGCCGCCAGCGGGATAATGTCGGTCTGGTGCGAAGGCGGCGGCACGCTGCTTGGGTCGCTCTTTGACGGCGGCTATGTGGATGAACTGTGGGCGTTCATCGCGCCTGTCATCCTTGGAGGGGCGGGCCTGAGCGCCGTCGGCGGCGAAGGGGCGGGGACGATGGCCGATGCCTGGACGCTAAGAGACCCTACGACTGAGTCGATCGGAAAAGACGTTCTCGTGCGCGGGTTCTTGAGCGAGATATAGCGCACCGAACGCGATAGGATGACTCCACGGTTGGCTGCGAGGAGCACGACGAAATGACGCGATATTGGGTAGTCGTTGGCGGACCCGAAGTCTTCGGCAAGACGGCGGAGATGGGCTTCACGCGCCACGGGTTCAAGAGCACGCGGCGCATCATGGCTTCGAAGATCACGCCCGGCGATCTCCTGGCGTTCTACGTCACGGGCAAGAAACAGATCGGTGCGATGGCACGTGTGACCGGCCCGGTAGTCGAGGAGCGGACACGGATCTGGACGAATTCGAAGAAGGCCGACGAGCTCTACCCCTATCGCGCCTCCATCGAGCCCGTCATCGTCCTGCCCGAGGACCGCTGGCTCGACGCGGAGCCGTATCATGACCGTTTCAGCTGGACGCGGAAATGGCCGCGCGCCAACTGGACGCTCGCCTACCAGGGCAACCTCCACGAGGCCACCGAGGATGATTTCGCGATGTTGCGGGCGGACATGGATCTCGCGGCGGCCACAGTTCCGGCGTAGCTCCCGCCGGGCGCGCTCTGAGGTTTGCTGACCTTCACGCTGGCTGGTAGTATCCCGCCCGTAGATGGGGAGGTGGCGGGATGTATCAGTTTCCACAGTGCCGCAAATGTGAGGATGGCGATCTTGTGCCGTTTTCTGACTTTGGCAGCCAGGGCGCGCCAATCATGTTCAAGGCCTGGGTCTGCACAAACCCGGATTGTGGCTACAACATCAAGATCCGCAACGGCGAACTCTTTATCGAAGAGCCGATCAACGACGGTCAGCACCACACCGGGCGGCGGTAAGCGAGATCCGGATTCCGGGTTCCGAGTTCCGAGTTCCGAGTTACGGGTTCCGAGTAACGGGTTCCGAGAACGGGCGCACAGTCAGTGCCGGGTGGGCGTCAGAGTTTTGCGTGCGCCTTGTCCTGGTTCGATTTTCACGTCGTTCCGCCTGTCACCCCCGTTCGTCCTGAGCCTGTCGAAGGATGAACACGCCACTGTCCATGGTTCGAGTGTGACCGGCCCTTCGACAGGCTCAGGGCGAACGGAAC
>DAOTTM010000006.1:0-10546 GCA_034437915.1 Dehalococcoidia bacterium
CTCGGCAACCCCGTGATCATCGACCACGAACCGACGCAGCTTCGCGCCGCCCCCCTGCTCGGCGAACACACCGCCGAAGTCCTCCGCGCCGAGCTGGGCCTGACCGCCAGGGATGTCGAAGCGTTGCGCGCGGGTGGTGTCGTTTAGCCAGTTCGCTGTCGAACCGTCACCGTTTCAGTACCGCGAGCGAGAGCGAGCGGTGGGTCAACCGGCCCCTCACTGGTCGAGAGCCTCATCCCATTGGCAGCCGTCCTCCCGCCTCTATCATCCGTGCCGTGTACATCCCCAAACCAGTCCTGTTCGGCGTCATCGGCGGCCTCGCGTGGTTCGTCGTCGGCATCTTCGTCGGCTATCTCATCTGGGCGTGACGCTTTGACAATGCCCGCCAGGGCAGGCTGCGGGACCATTCGGCCTGGCGCTGGCATGGCGCCGTGGAAAAGAGCGGTGTAGCGCCCCCAACAACACCCGCTGGTGCCGGGCCGCGTGCTCATGGGTAACCCTCGCTTGAATTCACGAACTTTCGGTCAAGACGTCGCTGGAAGGCAGGTTGACGCGTGGTGTCCGTTCCTGATAATGTCAATCAACTAACTCAACAACTAACCTGAGCCGATAGGGTAGCGACCCATGTTCCCGGATGCTTGGGACCCGCTCAGCTATCCGCAGGATGCACATACTTTGATCCGACAGCGAATTGACCGGCGCCATCTCCTCTTCTTGACGGGAGGCCTCATGGCAGCTGCGGCCTGTGGCACGGGCGATGACAAGCCAACCGCCAGCGGCGCGAATCAGCCGCCGCCCGACCAGAATCGGAAGGTCACCCTGCGATTGGGGTACTTCGCCAACATCACGCATGCCCAACCCCAGGTCGCTTTGCAACGAGGGACGTATGCCGAGGCATTGGGACCCAACGTCACGCTCGACATGTCGAAGCGCTTCAACGCCGGCCCGTCCGCGATGGAGGCGCTCCTGGCCGGGGCGGTTGACGCAACCTTCGTCGGCCCCAGCCCGGCGACCACGGCCTTCGCCCAAACTGGCGGCAAGGAGCTTCGCATCGTGGCCGGCGCAACCAGTGGCGGCGCGCTGCTGATCGTGCGGCCGCGAGCCAACCTCCTGAAGCCCGCTGATTTCGCGAAAAAGAAGATTGCTTCTCCGCACATCGGCAACACGCAGGACGTGGCCCTGCGCGCATGGCTCCAGGCCAACGGCCTCAACCCCAAGGAGAACGGCGGGAACGTTACCGTCGTTGCGTCGGCCAACGCCAATACCCTCGCGCTGTTCAAAAAAGGCGACATCGATGGCGCCTGGGCGCCTGAGCCCTGGGCTACCCGGCTCCTCCAGGAGGCCGGCGGAAAAGTGTTTCTCGACGAACGTTCGCTTTGGCCCGGTGGCCAATTCGTCACGACACACCTTGCTGTGCGGACCTCCTACTTGAACGCGAACCCGGACGTGATCGAAAACCTCGTGCGCGGCCACGTTGAGACCACGCAATGGATCCTGGCGAACCCCGAGGAAGCCAAGAAGCTGGTCAATCAGAACATCCTGAAGGTCACGAACGCCTCCCTACCACAGGCGGTCATCGACGCCGCGTGGCTAAACCAGGAGATCACGTACGACCCAATCGCCGCGAGTCTCAAAAAGAACGTAGACGATGCCTTCAAGCTGGGTTTCTATGACAAGAAGCCCGATCTCAGTCCGATTTACGAGTTGAGGGCCCTGAACAGGGTCCTCAAAGAGAAGAACCTGGCTGATGTGAAGGGTATCGTATGATCGGGGAACCTATCTTCGGTTGGCGAACGGGAATGGGGCGCCACCCTGACTGATCCAACCACCACCTGGGACCCTCAAGAAGATGACGTTCTCCTCAGCGTTCGTGGCGTATCGAAACGCTTTCAGACCAGCCGCCACGATACGACGGCCGTACAGGACATCTCACTCGACATTAGGGAGGGTGAGTTCATCTGCGTGGTTGGCCCCTCCGGCTGCGGCAAATCGACGCTGCTGAACCTGATCGCCGGGATTGACAGGCCCAGCAGCGGAGAACTTCTGTTTGACGGACATCAGATCAAGCGCGCCGCTGCCGAGCGCGTCGTGGTCTTCCAGGAAGCCGCCCTCTACCCGTGGCTGAATGTCCGCGCCAACGTTGAATTCGGCCTCAAAATCAAGGGGACGCCAAAGAAGGAGCGAAAGCAGATCGTTGACCGGTACCTGGAGCTCGTCAACCTCACTCGATTCGAGAAAGCGTTCGTGCACGAACTTTCCGGTGGCATGAAGCAACGCGTCCAGCTTGCGCGAGCCCTTGCCGTCGAGCCAAGAATGCTGCTCATGGACGAACCATTCGCGGCCCTGGATGCCCAGACGCGCGACCTGCTCCAGCTCGAACTCCAGGAGATCTGGCAGCGCACGGGCGCGACCATTTTCTTCATCACCCACAACGTCCGCGAGGCTGCTCTGCTCGCCGACCGTGTGTTCGTGATGACGCCCAGCCCCGGGAGAATGAAGGCGGAGATTCCGGTGCCGCTCTTGCGGCCGCGAAACCTCGATACCCACGCCGTGGTCGATTTCGCGGCAGAAATTCGCGCCGCCCTCCAACACGAGGACTATACCGCGCGCACTCCGGGGGCGAGGTTTGAAATCTAAGGCATTCCGCATCCTGCGCGTGGTCGCCTTTTACGGGGCGCTCCTGCTGCTCTGGCAACTGATCTTCGAAGCCCACCTCTGGTCGCCGTATCTGCTGCCAGAACCGACGACGGTGTATGAGGCGTTGCGCCGGTACTTCGATAAAGGTGTCCTCTGGGAATCGATACAGACGACGATGCAACGCATGCTCATCGGGTTCTCGATCGCCTTCGTGATCGGCATGACAATCGGCATTGCGATCGGTTCCGTGCGCTGGATTGACGAGACGTTGGGCAGCCTCGTGCTGGGGATGCAGTCTCTGCCAAGCATCAGCTGGCTACCCTTGTCCATCCTCTGGTTTGGCCTGAGCGAGAAGGCGATCATCTTCATCGTCATCATGGGTTCGATCTGGGCCATCGCCATCTCTGCCCGCGACGGCGTGCGCAACATCCCCATACTTCAACGCAGGGCAGCGCAGGTGTTCGGCGCGAGCCGCTGGCAAACGATCCGCTACGTGACGCTTCCAGGAATGCTGCCCTCGATGGCCCAGGGCCTGAAGCTCGGGTGGTCATTCTCATGGCGCTCATTGATGGCCGGGGAACTCATCTTCGTGAGCGTGGGCCTCGGTCACCTCCTGGAACTGGGCCGCGACTTGAACAACATGTCGTTGGTGATCGGGATCATGGGGGTGATCGTGGGCATCGGACTTCTCTTCGACCGCCTCGTCTTCGGGCCGCTCGAGAGCTGGGTGCAAACGCGCTGGGGCCTGGCCGGGAGGTGATGGTCTGGTTCCGGTTTTGACGCCCGCGGGGTGGTACGGTGGAAGTAACACCGCTTCAGGCAGTAGTACGCTATCGGAGGTACACCGATGACTCGATTTACGACGCTCACAAAAGGGCCAGGTCACGATCCCCAAGAGCGTACGTGACAAGCTTGGCCTGAAGCCCCGCGATGAAGTCGAAATCGTGGTGGAGGGTGACGAAGCCCGCCTGCGGAAGAGGGGGCTAACGATCCGCGAGATAGCGGGGAAGCTGCCGCCGCGTGGAGTACCCGTGGAGGAAATGGGCCGGATTGCCCGCGGGGAGCGCGCCCACCGACGCTACCGGGACGATAAGGCGGGCAACGTCGTGAGCGAACGCGATTGGCACTTCGAGAACTCCCGCGTATAGCGTCGCCGCCTACAGCGAGTGGAACGCCCAGTCGCTCTCCCGGCCGAGGATCATCTTGCCGAAGGACTCGTACCGGCTCCACGAGGTGATGGCGTTTTGGCGGAGCGTTTGCAGGTCGCGGAAACGCTTCTGAAGCGGGGAGGAGTCGCGGAAGGCCGTCGTGCCCGCGCTTTCGTAGAGCAGATCAACGGCCTGCACAGCGGCGTCCAGCGCGAACGTCGCTGCCAGCCCGAGCGAGATCCCGCTCTTGCCGCTGATGCGCGGCCCCGTCTGCACCGCCTCCCATGACTTGGCCGTTTCCGCGCGGAGCGTGTTCCGCCCCGCCTCGATCAGCGCCTGCGCTTTCGCCACGCGCTCCTGTACGGTGGAGCGGTCGGCAGTGAGCGTCGTCGTGTAGGCGGGCGTCTTTGCCAGCGCCAGCTCGATGAAATCGTCCAGCGCTCCCTGGGCGATGCCGACTCCGACGCGCGCGATTCGGAGCGTATCGACCCACACTCCCATTCGGTAGAGTGGTCCGGAGAACGCGGGCAGGCGCGGTTCCCACGCCCCGAGGATGTAGGTCTGGTTCGCTGGGATCTGGTGCGCATCGAAGCTGAAGTTGTTGCTACCCGTGCCACGAAGCCCGAGCACGTGCCATGTGTCGTGGATCGTCGCGTCCTTCGCCGAGGCGAACGCCACGACGCTCACGGGGCCGCCGTCCCGCATCACGAGCGAGCCATCGTCGTTGGTCAGGAGTGTCAGCATCACAAGGCTCGTCGCGTAGTGGCAAGCGCTGCCGAAGCTCCAGTTGCCAGTGATCGAATAGCCATCGGCGACTGCCCGCGCCGCTCCTGGGGGGACGAACGTACCACACGTCACAGCTTTCGGGTTGCCGAGAATCTGCTCGATAACCGGTGCTTCCAGGAATTGGCCCACGATCGAAATGAAGACGCAATTGCTCACAATCCAGCCCGCTGCGGGATCGACGCCGGCAAAGGCCTCCATGATGTCCATGGCCGCGTTCGGGTCCATCTCGCTCCCCCCAAACGCCTGTGGAATCCACATCCGCAAGATACCGGCATCGACGAGCGCCTCCATGACCTCCGGCGCCATCTTCCGCGCAGCTTCCGCGCCCGCCGAGTGCTTCTGGATCAATGGAGTGAGGTCTCGAACCGTCTGAAGCGTGATAGGCGAGGCTGACATGGCGTCCTCCGGGTTGGATTCGCGCATCTGACCACACTTGTTCGACGTGGTCAATCGTTAGATAACGTTCGTTTGCGGTGAACTCGTCAGGGCGATACCCTGTGGATCATGGCCATGGACGGTGAAGAAGCCCACGCGGCGCCAATGGAGCCTATCGCGGACGGCATGAACCGCCGCGTAGTCGAGCTGCGTCTGCGCTATCCCGAGATCCACGGTGTCGATGTAGACCTCCTGTTCATGGGATACCTCCTCGAAACCGCGCGCTTCGGCATATTTAGCTATGGCCCTTTGGTCATCGACGTGGGATTTGTGGAAGATAGCTACGTCCGTTCGCTTGCATCGGTCGAGGCGGCGGTCGGGGCGCACCGCGTGACCCCGAGCTTCCACGACTTCTACAGGCGCCTTGGAGAAGAAATTGAGCGGTCAAACACACGTCGCCCGAACGAGTTGCACTACCTGCTCGCGTTCATGCGCGCGCCGGAAGGGTTGCCTGCCCGCATCTTCGGGGAACTCGGAATTCGCCCTGAGGCAGTGGAGGCCTATTCGCGTCAACAACGTCGGCCCGCCTTTCCTGACTCGCGGTCGGAAACGTTCCTCAGCCCGGACGATGTCGCACAACGGCTCGGCGTAAACGAGCAGACCGTGCGGGCATGGATCCGCTCTGGTAAGCTTCCGGCCAGCCGTCTTGCCGGCCGTCGTGTGCTTCGAATCCGGGAGTCCGACCTCGAAGCGGTCCTCGAACCCGTGGACCCGGCAGACTTCCGTTGAGGTGATTGCATGCCCAAGTACACGCTGCTCCGTGCGTTCGACCCGGAAATGACCCGCGCCGAACTCGATGGCATGGCGCTCGCAAGTATGGCAACGCTTGCGACCTACATGTATCGCGGCACCGAACGGCCACAGACATCCAATCACGGCATCCGCTGGATTCGCTCGTACTGGGAGCAGGGTGGGACATGGGGCATGTGCCTCTACGAGGCGCCGGACCTGGCAGTTCTGAGCGACTACCAGGACCTGTGCGGCACCGGTTTCATCGAGGGGCGAGAAGTCGTGGAAATTGCGGGGGCCGCCCCGACCGCCGACGACACACCCACGCGTGTCGCTGTCTCGATACGGCTCGACCGCGACCAGGAGCTGCCGTCACCTCGGTTGCTCGCCGATCTCTCCGCGATGGCGACCGCCGACGACGGCCTCACGCGTTTCGCCCGCGCCTACTGGTGTGACGAAACACGCACCGCGACGGCGTTGTTCGAGACCTCCGCTCCCGAGCATTTCGAACAACGCATCGCCCCGGTGGCGGAGCGGCAGCCCGCCCGCATAGTCGAGCTCCGCCCCGAGGACTACCGTTAACCTCGGGCCTGGCTAGAAGCGGCCCTCGTCCACGTCCCTGATGAACTCGATCAGGCCGTCGAAGTACGTCTCCTGGTCGTCGTACATCGCCATGTGGGAACCGTTTGGACAATAAAGATACCGGCCCTTCGCGAGCAGTGCCGCCATCTTTTCCATGTGCTTCGGGTCCATGGTGTCGTACTGACCGCCGATGGTGAGCGTCGGCACGTTGATTTGCCCGAGGTCGGCCGTGCGGTCCCACTTTTCGAGCTTCCCGCTGGCGCCCATCTCGCTTGGACCCTGCATCGGGATGTACACATCGTTGTTGATGCGGGCGAAGGCGCGATTCACGGGGTCCGGCCATTCGTCCGGCGGCATCCTCAGGATGTGATCTACGTAGTAGTGCGGGACAAGAAGCTCCATATAGCGGGGATTGCTGTAATCCTCCTTCGCTTCGAGTTGCTTGATTTCCGCCAAAGCCGCCTGGTTCATCGCCGGCATCAACACCTTCTCCGCGTACTCCACGTAAGCGGGGATGCTGGCCATCATGTTGGAGATGACCATCCCTTTCAGGTACTGCTGGTATTTGAGGCCGTACTCGATAGCGAGGATACCGCCCCATGAATGGCCGAGCAGGTAGAAGTTGCGCGAGTCCAGGTGGAGGGCCTGGCGAACCTGCTCGACCTCCTCGACGAAGCGCGCTATCTCCCAGAGATCCGGGTCGTTCGGTTGATCGCTGAACGCCGACCCGAGCTGGTCGTAGTAGTAGTACTCGATGCCCGCGCCAGGGAAGAAGCTATCGAAGGCCTCGAAGTATTCGTGGGTCGCCCCAGGCCCGCCATGCAGCAGCAGAACCTTGATCGTGGGGTTGTTTCCCACGCGTTTCGTCCACACGTTGAACGTTCCGCTGGGCGTCTCGATCGGGATCAGCTTCACCCCGCCGGACAGGGTGTCGTCGCGGTCGACGTTATCGAAATACGAGCTGGCAGGCGGTGCGTTCTTCATGAATACAGTTCTACGCGCCCGGAATCGGGCGCGTCAAACTTTCTCCGGTTCTGCGGACCCGCCCCCCGCCTACACCTCGCGGAACTCCCCCTCGACCGTCCCCTCTTCGGCGGGGCCTTGGCTCGGGTCGACGTTGCCACCCTCGGGCGGCGCTGCGCCATCGCCTTGCGCACCGTAGACAGCCGCGCCGATCTTCTGCATCGCCGTGCTCAGCGCATCAAGCGCGCCCTGCAACCGCGGGACATCGTCACCTTCGTGGGCGGCGCGAACATCCTTCACACGGTCCTCGACTTCCGTCTTGAGTTCCGCGTCAATCTTGTCCGCGTTGTCTCGCAGCGTGCGCTCCGCCTGGTAGGCGGTGCTGTCGGCGACGTTCTTCAGCTCGATCAGTTCGCGTTTCTTGCGGTCCTCGTCCGCGTGGATCTCCGCCTCGCGCTGCATCTTCTCGATCTCGTCCTTCGAAAGCCCGGACGACCCCTGGATCGTGACGCGTTGTTCGCGGCCAGAACCCTTGTCCTTCGCCGTCACGTTGACCATGCCGTTCGCGTCGATATCGAAGGTCACTTCGACCTGCGGGATGCCGCGCGGCGCCGGTAGGAGGCCGTCGAGGATGAAGCGGCCCAGCGACTTGTTGTCCGTCGCCATTGGCCGTTCGCCCTGGAGGACATGCACTTCCACGCTGGGCTGGTTGTCGGCCGCAGTGCTGAAGACCTGGCTCTTCGCCGTCGGGATGGTCGTGTTGCGCTGGATGATCGGCGTCATGACGCCGCCGAGCGTCTCGATGCCAAGCGTCAGCGGCGTGACGTCGAGGAGGAGTACGTCCTTCACTTCGCCCTTGAGCACGCCCGCCTGGATCGCCGCGCCGATGGCCACGACTTCGTCCGGGTTCACGCCCTTGTGCGGCTCCTTGCCGAAGAAGTCCGCGACGATCTTCTGCACCGCGGGCATGCGCGTCTGCCCCCCCACGAGCACAACCTCATCCACCTGCGACGCGCTCTTGCCGGCATCCGCGAGCGCCTTCTTCACCGGTTCAAGCGTGCCGCTCACCAGATCCGCGACGAGCTGGTCCAGCTTTGCGCGCGTCAGCGTGACGTTGAGGTGCTTCGGCCCGCTCGCATCCGCCGTGATGAAGGGCAGATTGATCTCGGTCGACTGTGTGCTGGAAAGCTCGATCTTCGCTTTCTCTGCCTCCGCCTTCAGGCGCTGGAGGGCCTGCCGATCCTGGCGCAGGTCGATGCCCTCGCCCTTCTTAAACTCGTCGATAAGCCAGTCGATGATGTGCTGATCGAAGTCGTCGCCGCCGAGGTGGGTGTCGCCGTTCGTGCTCAACACCTGGAAGGTGCCCTCGCCCAGTTCGAGGATGGAGATGTCGAACGTGCCGCCGCCGAGGTCGTACACGGCGATCACTTCGTCGTGCTTCTTGTCGAGACCGTACGCGAGCGCGGCCGCCGTCGGCTCGTTGATGATGCGCAGCACTTCGAGGCCCGCGATCTTGCCGGCGTCGCGCGTGGCCTTGCGCTGGTCGTCGTTGAAGTACGCGGGGACGGTGATCACGGCTTCCGTGATGCGCTCGCCGAGATACGCCTCCGCGTCCGCCTTCAGCTTCTGGAGGATCATCGCGGAGATCTCCGGCGGGCTCGCCTGCTTGTCGCCGAGCTTCACTTGCGCGTCGCCGTTCGCTGCCGCCGAGACGTTGTAGGGCACGAGCTTGAGGTCGCGGCCCACTTCGGCATCGCTGTACTTGCGGCCCATGAAGCGCTTGATGCTGAACACCGTGTTGTCCGGGTTCGTGACGGCCTGGCGCTTCGCCACCTGCCCCACGAGCCGCTCGCCGCTCTTCGTCAGCGCCACCACCGACGGCGTCGTGCGCGCGCCTTCGCTGTTGGGGATGACGACCGGTTCGCCGCCTTCCATCACCGCCATGCAGCTGTTCGTTGTCCCGAGATCGATTCCGAGTACTTTTGCCATTGTTTCCTCCGGAAACGAGCTATTAGCTATTAGCTATTAGCCGTTAGTTTGTTGGTTCGCAGCTTGCGACTCTGTTCAGCTTCGAAAGTGCTTCACTAATAGCTAACAGCTAAGAGCTAACAGCTTTCCCAACGATCACCATCGCCGGCCGCACCACGCGGTCGCCGAGTTGATAGCCTTTTTGTACGACGTGCAACACCTTGCCCTCTTCGCCGGGGGCCTGGCTCACGGCTTCGTGCTTCGAAGGGTCGAAAGGTTCGCCTTCCGAGGTGATCTCCTTGACGTCCATCGCCTGCAGGAGGTTGGCGAACTTGCGGTGGATGGCCACCACGCCCTGCACCCACGTCAACCCCGCGAGGTGCGCGTCCACCGTGGCCACCGCCCGGTCGAGGTCGTCGAACACCGGCAGGATGTTGATCACGAGCGCCGCGCTGGCGAAGCGAGCCGTCTCGCTGCGCTCCAGCTCCACCCGGCGCTTGAAGTTCTGGAAGTCCGCCGCCGTGCGCTGCCAGCTCTTGTAGTTGTTGTCCGCCAGCTCAGTCAGCCGCGCGACCTCCGCCACCGGGTCCCCAGACACGATCGGCGTCGGCTCGTTTGTCGAACCGCCATCGCCGACGTCCCCGTCGCCCATGCGCGAAGCCGCCCGCTTATCCACAATCCGCTCATCCTCATTGACTTCCATCAACCACCTCCAATGAAGTTCCGAGTTCCGAGTAGCGAGTTCCGAGTTGGCCGTGTCCGAACTCGGAACTCGGAACTCGCTACTCGGTACTCTCCCCGTAGTACGTTTTCATCAACTCCGTGAGCACGTCCCGCACGTAGCGCACATGCGACACGGCGTCGCCATACTGCATGCGCGTCGGACCGAGCACGCCGAGCACGCCGCTGGCGCCCCCGGGCAGGCCGTAGCGCGTGAGCACGAAGCTCATGTCCTGGTATGCACCGGGACTGTTCTCGTCGCCGATAACGATCGCCACATCGCCCGAAGCGACCGCCGCACCAGCCGGCACCGCGTCGCGCAGACGACGCCCATCGACCGCTTCGAGCGTGTCCAGCATGCGGTCGCTGCCTTCGTATTCTGGCTGGCGAAGGAGTTCGCGCACGCCCTCCACGACCGGCGTCTCCACCATCGAGGCCTGTTCGCGCAGCAGCAGCTCCGCAACCGCCGCGACGACCACCGCCTCGACGCTCGACATCGGCTCGGGGTTTTCGCGCGCGGCCATCTCCCCCGCCATCTTGCCGCCGAAGTCCGCGTTCAGCCGCGCCGCCAGCCACGA
>DAOTTM010000007.1:0-11741 GCA_034437915.1 Dehalococcoidia bacterium
TCGCCAAGAAGTGGCGCCGCCCGACGGATTCGCCAAGGCGTCTTCTCCAGCATGTACGGCCTGCCAAGCATCGGCACGCGTCCGATAACTGCGTGCTCGACCTCCTCCCAGAGTCCGCGTTCGTGCAGGACCGGGTCTTCGTAGATGTCCCGGGCGGTGAACAACGGCGCCGCGATGGCGTGCGCTTTGCGTGCCATTGCCCAGATCTCGCGCTTGGTGTGGGCCAGCATCCAGGGATAGATGATTCCGTCGGCTTCTTCCTTCGCGGCCGGGTCCTGGCCGATAAGGGGGTTCAACCAGCGCGGCTCGCGCAGGACCGGCTCATCGACCATCTCGACGAAGCGCTCCCAATAGTTCCCAGCCGAGGCGGTCACTTCGACGTGGCCATCGGCGCAGGCATAGATACCGCCGGCAATCCCGGCGGCTGACGAGGGCCGCTGCTGCACCCTGCCGGAGAAGCGGTACGCGAGGATGGTCGAACTGCGGCGGTCGACGCTGTTGATCTGCGTATCAAAGAGGGGGACATCGACGTGCTGGCTGATGCCGTGCAGTTCGAATGCGTGGACGGCGCCAAGGGCGGCAATTGCGCCCATCGCCCCGCATTGGAGGAGCGCCGCCGTGCCGCCCAACTTGAGCGGCGCCTGGCCAGCCAGACCGTGGCTGAACATCTCGCCGCCCATGGCGTAGAGCACCGTGTCAGAGAGGCGATAGTCGCGGTAGGGCCCGTCCCAGCCGAAGTTGGTGATGGTTACCAGCGGGGCAGCCGTCATCTTCGCGACCGCCGCGTAGTCGAGTCCGAGCCGCTCCGACACGGCCGGTTCGAAGCTGGAAACAATCAGCGTGGCCGAACGCAGGAGCGCGCGTAGCACTTGCCCTAAGGCGGGATTCTTGAGGTCCAGCACGATGGATTCTTTGTTGGTGTTGAGGAAGTGGAAGGTCGCGCTGCGCTCTGGACCGCGGATGTCTTCGAAGAACGGGCCGAGAGCACGTGCGCCGTCAGCGCCCGGGCGTTCGACCTTGATCACGCGCGCGCCAAGATCCGCGAGGACCTTTGTTGCATAGGGACCGGCGATGTGGCTCGTGAAATCGACCACCGTGGCGCCTTCGAGAGCGTCCATAGGCTTGCTCCGGCTGCGGGAAGTGGGGCCGACTCTACCGCAGTCCGCGCCCAGTGTCAGTTCGGATGCAATGTACGATCGGTATCAGAGCCGCGATGGACACGGAGCGGGCGGGCGTTCCCGTGTGAGCATGTCGGAACTTGCGTGAATGATTGTTGGCTCGGGGATCGAGCATCGGGCCCGTCGGGGTCCCATGGCGGATGCTTGCCAGCGGTTCGTTTGCTTGGCCCTGCCCGCTTCCTCCCGGGCGCGGCTCGGATAGCCGATCGCCACGTTTGGGAGCAAGGGATTTGAACGGCGGGCGTGGCGGCCCTATCGTTCAGCACAAGGAGTCATCCCGTGCCACACACCATCCTGGCCGAGGGCCAACGCATTCCCGTTTCTTCGGGGCGCTCAGAGGGCGCCGACCTCTGGATTCCCATGGCTTCGCTCGGAGCGGCCACCGGCTGGGCGATCAAGCCCGAAGGCGCCTGCAAGGGCGAAGTCTGCGTGCCCATGCCCCGCGGGCGTGAGGCGGAGTTCGTGTCGCCGAGCGCGTTCAACTACACGGCGTTCATGCGCTACATGGGCCACCCCATCGCGCATCGCGGCGACACGTGGTGTATCGCCGCACGACCGGAAGACCGCAACGAACAGATGCGTTCGCTCCAGGCCCCGGACTTTACGCTCCCGGATATCGACGGAAACCTGCATTCGCTGAGCGACTACCGCGGGAAGAAGGTCTTCCTCGCGAGCTGGGCATCGTGGTGAGGGTGCCGCATGGACCTGCCAGTCTGGCAGGCGCTCTACACCGAACTCGAAGCCAAGAATTTCGTCGTCATCTCGGTAGCGCTTGATACCGCGGGCGTGGCTGCCGCGGGTCAGTGGATCCGCGCAGCGAACCCAACCTACCCCTGTCTGATCGACAGCGAGCACGTGGTCGCCGACCTCTATGGAATGGTGAACGTCCCCCAGGCGGTGTGGATCGACGAAGAGGGAATGATCGTCCGCCCCACGGAGACAGCGGGGACGACCGACGGATTCCGCCATATGGACCGCACGAAGTTCGCGATGCCTCCCGAGGCGATTGCGAGTCTGCGCGAGACGCGCCGAACGTACCTCGACGCGTTGCGGGATTGGGCCGAGAACGGCGCCGAATCCCGATACGCGTTGAACGACGCGGAACGACTCGCGCGCCTCACGCCGACCACGTTCGACGACCAAATGGCGCGAGCCCACTTCACCCTTGGCGAGTACCTCCACGAAGAGGGGCGGCCGAACGAGGCGCAGGTGGAGTTCGCCGAGGCAAAGCGCTTGCACCCGGAGAGTTGGGAATTCGCCCGCCAGGCCTGGGCCCTCGAAGACCCGTCGAAATCCGGCGGCCCTGAGTTCTGGGACGCCGTCGCCGCGCTCGGTGACAAGCACTACTATGCGCCCGTCCGCCTCACGGCTGATGCCTGACGGGGATGACCGGGTCGTGGGTCCGCTGCGGGAGTTCCGAGAACCGCTGCATGCGGGCCTGCACCAGGTGCAGGTGGCTGCGGGCGCCGTCTCGCAGTCCGAGCCGCGGATGGCGATCGCGGCAGTGGAGACGGCCTGGCGGTACCTGCAAGAGGTGTTTGTCCCCGCCTGTATGGATGAACAGGCGAGCCTGTTCGTTGCAGTCGAGGCGATTCTCAAGACGCGCGAGGCGCTGACCGCGTTGCGCATGCAGCACGAAAGCCTCACGAGCATGGTCGCGGACCTGGAGAAGGTCGTGAAGGCGGTGCGCGACGCGGGTTCGGTCGAAGAGTACCGCCGCTACCTGTTGCCGCTGCTCCACGGCCTCTACGCCGCCATCCGCGTCCACATCGAGAGCGAAGACGACGCATTGTTGTCGCTGTTGGACGTGCATCTTACGAGCGAGCAAGTGGAGGCGATGCGCGCCGGTCTGGCGAAAGCGGCCCAGCGTCGCGCCGAACCCGTCCTGGACCTGTAGTCCTACCTACGGTGGGGATTGCCACCGCTCAGAACGTGCGGTCGACCATGTAGTCGGCGATGGAGCGAAACGCAAGGCGGGTTTCGGCAGTGACGGGGAGTTCATCGAGGAGAGCATCGGCGGCTTCGGCATGGCGGCGGGCGTCGCCGCGGCAGATTTCGTCGGCGCCAGCGAGCGTGAGCGCGTGGGCCACTTCGCGGATCTCGTCCTCGCCGGGCGCTCCCAGTGCGTAAACCCTGCGGATCGTGGGCGCGTGGTCCGCGCTCAGAAGGCCGAAGACCACGGGCAAGGTCTTCTTCTTGCGCGCGATGTCGTTGGTGCTGGACTTGCCAGTCTTCAGTGAATCGCCCCAGATACCGAGGTAGTCATCCTGTGCCTGGAAGGCGAGGCCGACCTGTTGCCCCCAGAGGCCGAAGCGGTGAGCCACATCGACGCGCGCGCCTGCGAGCAGGGCCCCCATCTCCAGCGGAGCGCCGAGGAGCGCGCCGGTCTTCCCAGCGGACATCGCCAGGTATTCGTCGACGGTCACATCGTCGCGGGATTCGAAGAGAATGTCGTTCCATTGGCCCATGATCATGCGCTGGACAGCGTTGGTGAGGACATCGAGGGCCGCAATTCTTCGCTCGGCGGGACCCGGCCCGGACGTGAGCGCACGAATCGCAATCGCGTACAGTCCGTCGCCGACGTTGATGGACTGTGCTTCGCCGAGCCGCGCCCAGAGCGTGGGGCGATGGTGGCGTTCGGCGTCGTGGTCCTGGATTTCGTCGTGAACGAGGGAGAAGTTGTGTACCAGCTCCACAGCCACGGCCGCGGGGAGCGCCTCGGTTGGCGTGCCGCCCGCAGCTTCGGCGGCGAAGAGACAGAGCGTCGGACGGATGCGCTTGCCCGTGGCCGTCGAGGGGCGACCGTCGGCGCCCTCCCATCCCATGACATAACGCATGGCGCCGAAGAGGTCGGCCGGATCCGTTCCAATCGCTGTGCGGAGGGCGTCTTCGATGAGCGAATGATTGGAGAGCAGGGCCGGGGGTGCGACTCGCGCCAACGGCTGAGCACCGGAAGTCCGCTCGATTTCCACGGACTCCCCTTTGGCGATCGTTTCCATCGGATCGCGGAGGACTTTGGCAGCATCGGAGGACTCCACCATTGTTACACCAGTGCGGGGGCGGCAGTGGGCGCTTCGACACCACCAGCCTTTACCACCGCCTGCGTGCGCCGGGCGATGCCCTTCGCATCGAGGTCGTACAGTTCGCGGAAGGTGGATTGGGGGCCGTGGTCAATAATCTCGTCGGGCATGGCGAGGCAAAGGAGGAACTTGTGGGCGAGGCCGTGCTGGGCCAGCAGGGCGAGGACGGCTTCACCGAAGCCGCCGGCCTGGACGTTCTCCTCCGCAGTGACAATGCCGCCGGTTTCGCGCGCGAGCCTGAGGATGAGCGCTTCGTCCAGCGGCTTGGCGAAGCGGGCGTTCGCCACCGCGGCATCGATGCCGGAATCCGCGAGCATGGCGGCCGCCTTCACACAGGCCGCCACCGGTGCGCCAAAGCCGATGAGGGCGACGTCCTTGCCGTCACGCAGGATCTCACCGGCGCCGATGGTGATGCGTTTCATGGGCAGGTTCGTTGGCGCGCCCGTGCCTGAGCCGCGGGGAAAGCGCAGGGAGAACGGTCCATCGTGCAGCACGGCCGTATGCAGGAGGTCGCGCAGTTCTGTCTCGTCCTTGGGCGCGCTCACAACCATGTTCGGGAGGCAACGGAGATAGCTCGTGTCGATGAAACCCTGGTGCGTCTTGCCGTCATCGCCCACGAAGCCAGCGCGGTCTATCGCGAAGATCACCGGCAGGTTCTGGACGCAGACATCGTGGACAACGGAATCGAAGCCACGCTGGAGGAACGTCGAGTAGATGGCGGCGATGGGGCGAATGCCCTCGGTGGCGAGGCCGGCGGCGAACGTGACCGCGTGCTGTTCGGCGATACCGACATCGAAAACACGGTCCGGGTGCTTTTTGTGGACGGTGTTGAGCGCCGTCCCCTCGAGCATTGCGGCCGTGATGGCGACCACCCGCGGATTCGATTCGATCAACTCTTGCGTTGCCTGGGCGAATACCTGGCTATACGAGGGCAGAGGCGGGGGCGTACCAACCGCGGCGGGCTGCTTAAGCCAGAACGTGCCGCTGTGACTCTTGATCGGGTCGGCGGCCGCTTCGGGGATGCCGTGTCCCTTCTCCGTGAGAATGTGCAGCAACACAGGGCGCGTGCGCACCTTCTTGATCGCCGTCAGCGTCGTCTCGAGTTCGCGTAGGTCGTGACCGTCGATCGGCCCGTAGTATTCGAAGCCGAACTGCTCCCAGAAGCTCGCCGGGACGAGGAGGTCGCGCATGCTCGACTTGACGCGCTTGGCGCCTCCCCAAACCTGGCGCCCGAGGGGCAGGTGTTCGACGAAGCTGCCGATTTCCCGCTTGGCGTTGCGATAGAGGGGATCAACGCGGAACTTGTTGACGTTTTTGCTCAAGGCGCCGACGTTGGGCGAGATGGACATATCGTTGTCGTTGAGGATCACGATCATGTCCGTGTTCAGGTGGCCGGCGTGGTTGAGCGCTTCGAAGGCCATGCCTGCGGTCATCGCGCCATCGCCGACGATCGAGACCACGCGGAAGTCCTCACCCTTGAGGTCACGGGCCGTGGCCATGCCGACCCCGGCCGAGATCGCCGTGCCTGCGTGGCCCGCGCCAAAGGCATCGTGGGGGCTTTCCTTGCGGTCCGCGAATCCCGACAGACCCTGGTATTGGCGGATCGTGTTCATGCGCTCTTTGCGTCCCGTGAGCAGCTTATGGACATAAATCTGGTGGCTTACGTCCCAGGTGATTTTGTCTTTGGGCGTATCAAAGAGACGGTGCAGTACGAGCGAAAGCTCAACAACCCCGAGGTTCGAAGCGAGGTGCCCGCCATCACCGATGCAGTGCACGGTGTCGACAAGAAATTCGCGTATCTCGGCGGCGAGGAGTTCGAGTTGCTGATACGAAAGCGGGCGAAGGTCCGCTGGAGAATTGACGCGGTCAAGCAATTGGCTCAACGAGTGACTCCTTGGGTAACCCCTTCACAGTAGGCCACGGGCGCGTGCAACGCGCGGTGTGGGCGCTTACGCGGGGAGAACGCGGAACGAACCTTGGCAACGTACGAGCCGGACTGGTGGCGGTCAAGGTTGGTTGGTTGATGCCCTGGAAGCCAATCCGGGGTCATACTGCGATGGCTGTCCGCACCAGTGGGAAACGCAGCGTGAAGGTCGTTCCCAGGCCCTCCGTGGAGGCGACGGTGACCGAGCCGCCCATCTGCGTCGCCAGCTGCTTCACGATGGCGAGGCCAAGGCCCGTGCCGCCGTCGCGCCGGCTGCGGCCCCGGTCCACGCGGTAGAAGCGGTCGAAGACATGGCTCGCCGCGTCGGCGGGGATGCCGGGGCCGTTGTCGATCACATCCACTCGCGCGGTCGTACCGTCGGCCGCCGTGCGCAACGTGACCGTCGATTGCGCTCCCGAGTATTTGATGCCGTTATCGACGAGGTTGAAGATGCAGCGATAGAGCAGGTCCGCGCTTGCCTGGGCCTCTACGTCCGGGGCGGGGTCGTACCGCAAATCGACTGCGCGCAGCGTTGCCACTGGTCCGAGCTGGCGCATGACTTCGTTCGCCACTTCGTTGATATCCGTCGGTTCAAGTTCCGGCTGGTCCGCCTCATCCGTGCCGAGCAGGAGCAGATCTTCGCTCAGGCGCGTGAGGCGGGCCGTTTGCGTCTTCACAGTTTCGAGCAGTTCGCGATACTCCGCGGTCGAGATGTCCGGGTCCAACTCGGCTACGTCGATATTCGTGCGTATAGCTGCGAGTGGAGTCCGCAACTCATGGGAAGCATCCTGGACGAATTGGCGTTGGCGGTCGAACGAGGTTTCGAGGCGGTCAATCATGGAGTCGAACGTATCCGCGAGCGCCTTGAGTTCGTCATCAGGCCCCTGGTGGTTGATGCGTTGGCTGAGGTTCGTCGCACTGATCTCGGAGGCAACCTTCGTGATATCGCGCACCGGCCGCAAGAGCGCCCCCGAGACGATGTACCCGCCTACGCCCGACGCGACCGCAAGCCCGACGACCGCGAGGAGTGACCAGTTGCGCAGGCGCAACAGGTTCTCTTCGTAGAACTGGTCCTCGGCCTGCTGGACGATGAATTGGGGGGTGATGACCGGTTCGAAGCCGTTGATCGCGCCGCCGGGCCCACGGATCGCCTGGTACTGCGTCTCGGCGCCGACACCCTTGAGGTAGACGGCGGGACGGTGGTCAAGGCGCACGGCGATATTGAGCGAGACAATGAACGCCACCCCGAACACCAACAAGAGGCTCGAGTACCAGACCGTCAGGCGAAAGCGGACGGTGCGCGTGAACGAGGGCATCCGAACGCTAGAGGACGTAGCCCTTCCCCCGGATCGTTTCTATCAGCTGTTCGCCGAAGCCCTCGTTGAGCTTGCGGCGGAGGTTGTTCATATGCACCTTCACGGTCTGCGTGAAGGGGTTGGCGTGTTCATCCCAGATGTGCTCCAGGAGTTCTTCCTGGGGCACTGCCCGGCCCTCATTGCGGGCGAGGTAGTAGAGGAGCGAGAACTCCTTGGGTGTGAGGTGAATCTCTTGCCCATCGCGGCGCACGTGGTTCGTGTTGGGGTCGAGTTCGAGGCCACGCGTGTCGAGGATGGGCTCGCGCAGGCCAGCCTCGCGGCGGGCGATGGCACGAATGCGGGCGGCGAGTTCGCTGAAGGCAAACGGCTTGGGCAGGTAGTCATCCGCGCCCTGGTCCAGCCCGGCGACGCGGTCCTTGATGGAGGTGCGAGCAGTCAACATAATGATGCCGCCACCAAACCGCTCCTCGCGCAGGCGACGGCACACTTCGAGGCCATCGACGCGCGGAAGGTTGAGGTCGAGGCAGATGACATCGTAGTTGTTGACGCTCGCCTTTTCGAGCGCCTCGGCGCCGTCGTAGGCGACATCGACGGCGTAGCCGATCTTCACGAGGCCTCGCTCTAGCGCGGAGGCGATAGGTTCTTCATCTTCGACAACGAGGACGCGCATTGCGGTCCCTCCTGTGGGTCTCTGATTCCACCCTAGCCGGTCGGGTTCGAACTCAAGGTAAAGATTGCTCAGGAACCGGCTGGCATCTTTACCCTGGGCGGCTCGATGGCGACATGCTTCTGGACGACGTGCTTCAGGGTGACCTCGCGCGTGTCGGTTGCGTTGAGCTGCCGGATGAGGAACTCGAACTTATCCTGCAGCGCCCCGTTGAGTTCCGCTCGAATCTCAGCGGGCAACCCCCACGTCGCTTCCTTGAACGGCCCCCAGCACTTCTTGCGCGTCTTGTAGAAGAACTGGATGTCGGTCTCCCCGGCCGATGCCTCATCCTGCAGGTTCGCGCGCGTCCAGGCTTTCATCTCGTTGAGCAACGGGGCCGGGAAGCGCGCATGATCCATAACGATGTTCTGGAAACCGGTGGCGAGGTGAATTTCGGCGGTCTCGACGAGCGGGAAGCGGTGGAACAGTTCGTCGGGCAGGGTGCTTGCACCGTGCTGGACGGCGCCGGCCATGCCGTACCGCTCGCGGCCGACACGCGACATTTCGCGCAGCGTCTCGAAATCGATGGCGACGGAGGCGATCGAACCATCGGGAAGAGCGATGCCGCCGTGCGACGTGCCCGTCTGGACGCTCACCTTGGAGACGCCTTCCATTGAGGCGCCTACGATGTCTCGGAAGCCATCGACATAAGACGTCAACTCTTCGACGGTGCTGTTGTTTTTGCCAACCTCGCCGATTTCGCCGCCGATGGAGGCGGTTACGCCTTCCGGTTCCAGGCTGCGGATGAGCTTCGCGAGATGCGCCGTCAACTTCGCGTTGGGCGCTTGCTGATCCGACACTTTGTCGAAGCTGAGGTCGACAAGCGTGGAGGCATCGATATCAATGTTGTAGAACTGGGCAGCGATGGCCTTGCGGATGAGGTCTTCGAGCGCGCTGGTCTCGCCCTCGGGGTCGGTCTTGAACTTCTTGGCGTTGGCCTGGTAGTGGTCGCCCTGGATGAAGACGGGGCCAACGTATCCCTCGGCGATGGCCGCCGCGAGGACGACGGCGGCGGTCTCTGAAGGCTCCTGGTGGGTGTAGCCGAGTTCCGAGCGGGCGAGTTCGAACACGGTTGCTGCGGCGTTGGTCGCCTTCATCGCGCGGAAGAGCGCGCGGGACATGTCGTAGGCCAGGCCACGGATGTTGACGGCGGGAACGGTGAACCCGCTCACTTCGCCCCGCCCACGCGCGCTATACAGCCCGGCGATTGAGGCGGGCACGGCGCCGAGTTCCGGGGCAGCGGCATGGATGGCGTAGCGGGCGAGGGCTTGCTCTTCGGCGCTGCCAAAGACAGCCAGCTGCACAACCGCATCGATCTGCGAGCGCACCGCAGCGGCGTCTCGCAATGATGGACGCTCGCCGCTGAGGTTGAGGATGGAGGGGAGAATGGAGGTGTTCATGCGCCAATTGTAACGGGCCGAGGGGCGCCGTCACAGTGGAGCGAGACGGCCATGCCCGCGAGGCAGTTTGTGGTGTGGTTAGGCGACGTGCTTGATTTCTTCGGCCCGGCTGCTCAACGTGCGGCGCTCCAGCATGTAGCCGAAGCCGCGCACGTTGAGGATGTAGCTGGGTTCGCTTGGCTCCAGCTCCACCTTGCGGCGGATGCGGCGGATGTAGACTTTGACGATCTCCTGCGCTTCGCGGTCGGAATAGGTGTAATCCTGGACCGCGCGGAGGATCTCCACCGGGCTGACCACCTTGCCGGCGTTGCGCGCCAGGAAGGCGAGAATCTTGAACTCCGTCGGCGTGAGGGGGATCGTTTCGCTGTCGCGAATGGCCTGGCAGCGATCGAAATCGAGGACGAGGTCGCGGACCGTGATGGAGCTGGCGCCGGGGTCCTCCTTGACGGGACCGGCGGTCGGCGCCTTGCGACGAGCGAGCGCGCCGAGTTGAGCGGTCAGCGCATCGACGCCGTCGGTATCACGAAGGAACACGTCCGCTCCCGCTTCAAGAGCAGCCGCCAGACCGTTCGCGTGCGGCCCCGGCGCGAGCACCATGACCGAACCCTGGCAGGCGCGCGAGACCGACCGGATGAGCGCGAGGTCCGCTTCATGGCGCGGGTCAATGGCGAGCACCACGAGGTCTGGGTCGAATTGTACGAGGAGCCGTTCTGTTTCGCGGTCGTGGGGGCGTTCGGTAGTCGTGTACCCGTGCCTTGCCAGCGATGGCAAGACTTCGGACGAGCGGTATTCGCGCGTATGCGTGACGAACGCTACGGCTGTGCGAAAGGCTCCGTCGTGTCGCTCGGCCATCATTGTCCCCCTAAAGCTTTGTCGCGCTGGCCTCCGTGAGATTCGAAGCCAGCCTCCGCGAAACGCCCACCGCCGCGTTTTCGCGCGGGTATGGGCGATGGTGTCCACATGTATTCTCGGCACGGAAGGCGGCCGCTCGTAGGGGAAAAGCGGGGGAAAAGTGTTTGAAGACGTTAGAGTCGCGGCGTCCGCCCGCGCGATCTAGGCGGCCTGGGAGAGCATCGCGCGCTGAAGGCGGCGCACAGCCTGGGCGTGAAGCTGGCTCACGCGGGTCTCCGACACGCCAAGCACTTCGGCGATCTCTCTCATGGTCAGTTTTTCGACATAATACAAGCTTACAACGAGCCGTTCGCGGTCGGGGAGGCCCTGAACAGCGCGAGCGAGGTCCTGGTAGAGTTCCTTCTCTTCGAAACCGCGGGTGAAATCGATGTCTTCCTCGGCTGTTGGCATCTCCGCCGCGGGGTAGGAATCGCCGTCGCCATCCTTTTCGAGCAGGCGGTCGAGCGAGACAGTGACCCACCGCGCGCTCGTAGATGCTTCGCGATATTGCGAAAGCGTGATGCCCAAGTGCCCCGCAGCTTCGGCTTCATGGGGCGAACGCCCAAGGATCACTTCAAGTTCAGCCTGCGCCCGCTGGACGTCCTTCGCCTTCTGCCGCATCGTCCGGCTCAACCGGTCCATCCTTCGGAAAGCGTCGATCATGGAGCCGCGAATACGCTGGACGGCGTAGGCGTGGAAGTTCGTGCCCTTGGAGGGGTCATACCGGCGCACCGCTTCGACCAGACCACAGGTCCCGTAGCCGACGGCGTCCTCGAATTCGAGGACGCCCGGGATCTCCAGCGGGAGCGACCGCGCGACCTTGCGCACGAGCGGCGCATATTGCAGGACGAGCTCCTGCTGCTCGGCGAGGGTCAGCCGTTGCGGCGCGGGGGGCGATTCGGCGAGTTCGGGCGAAAGCCAGTCCATCAAGAGTTCTCCAACGGACACGCCCGGAACGTGGGCCGGCCTCGTGTCATGGTTGTCGATCGGGTGGCTTGATTGTTCAGGGTAGGCGAGTGACAAAACAAGGTGAGGGCCGTTTCGGCTGGGTGGTCTTTCGGTGGAGGGTTACCCGTCTGCCACCAGCTTGAACTGCACGGGGCCAAAATCATGGACTTCCACACATAACTGATATAGTGCGAAGTTCCGGCCTATCGCCAGCACCTCGTGGCGGCAGCGCCAGCCTGCTCCCGACGTGACCATTAGGTGGCGGAACCAACCCTCGCCGTCCGGTGTACTCTAATCG
>DAOTTM010000008.1:0-15508 GCA_034437915.1 Dehalococcoidia bacterium
CCGACGAGCGCGAAGCCTCCCATCACCTTCTTTGCTTGCTTGTTGCACTTCGGGCAGGGGGTGAGTTGTACGACATCGGCCATCGGCATTCGCTTTTCAAAACGGTTATCGCAGGCGGGGCAGAGGTATTCGTAGAGCGCCAATGCACTCCTCCATGAAAGAAATGATGTGCTTCGAATAGTATCAGGGCCTATCGCTGTGGGGGTGTTGGCGACCGTTTCCACGGGCGGGCGCCAACGTTTTGCAGGCGGGCGTTTCGCCGCGTTCGGCCTGATTTCGGCGATGGCCTATGACCACAACGAGGGATGAAACTTCATTTTCAGAGTCGGGCGAAGGTGGAACGGTGCCCCGATCGCCCGTTCGTGCGAGCGGTGTTTCGGTGATTTTCAGAGCACCTCGTGGATGGCCTGGTCAGGATCGAACAATCGGCAGCGGCGTGTTCACGCTTCGACCGTTCGACAGGCTCACGGTCAGCGCGAACGGATCCTTGATTTGTGGCGGGAATCTTGCCGCGTTCGGGGTTATTGCGGCCCGAAGGGGGAGCCCGAAACCTTGCAGTTGGCGTCCGCCTGGGCGATCGTCGCGAGGCGTTTCGCGGCCGCTGGGGGAATTTGGGCACCCGTCGCCTGGGTCGGCACTGGTCCACCGGACTCGTAGGCTTTGGCCACGGCGGCCAGTTGGTTCGCGTTCGCTTCATGCCACGCGATCAACTCGCCAGGTGGCTTGATGGCGAGGAGCGCTGCCGCCAGCGCGGCAGTCGGTTTTGCGACGAGCTTTTCCGTTTGCGCCTGGTTGGGCTGGCCCTGGCCACCCTTCGTTGCGGCCTGGAGAATGACCTGGACCTCATCGTTGAACGCACGCCATGGCGCACAGACGAGTTGGACGTACTGGGCGTCGCTGCCGTCGCCCTGCGATCCTGGAATGGCGCTTTTCGGAGCCGATGTCGCTTTCGAGGCGCCGTCGTCGTCGTCGCCACAGCCAGCGAGTCCTGCCCCGACCACGACTGCCGCCGCCACCAACGCCAACACCCGAGCGAGACCGAAGCTGGGTGTCACGATCGGTTCCGCTCCACTACTTCGGCGATTCGGTGATGGTCACGGAACGGATCACATCGTTCTGAGCGATCTTGTCGGCGACCGCCATACTTTCGCTTGTCACTTCGGCGAAGGGGTAGAAACGCTTCTGGCTCGGCCCGTCCGTATCGAGCGCGGGGTTGTCCTTGAGGTTGATGAAGAACTGGCTGCCAAACTTGGTGACGGCGCCCGCCTTGGCCATCGAGACCTTGCCGCGGACGTTTTTCATGTCGTTTTTGTCTTCCTCGGTCTCATAACCGGGGCCGCCGGTGCCCGTGCCCGTGGGGTCGCCACCCTGCGCAACGAAATTGGCGACGACGCGGTGGAACTTGATGCCGTCGAAATACTTCTGTTGCGCGAGGAAGACGAAGCTGTTCACGGTGTTGGGAGATTCGACCGCGAAGAGCTTCAGGACGACATCGCCCTTGTCCGTCTTAATCGTCGCTGTGTATTGCTTGGTCGCCCCGTCCACCACCTGTTGAGCCTGGGTGAACTGCTTTTGCGGGGTGGATACAGGGGCGACCGTGGGCGTGGCGTTCGGATCCGGGGTTGCGTTGGGGTCGACTGTCGCGCTTGCCGTCGGAGCGGGCGTCGGCGTGAGCGGATCGAGCGCGCTCTTATCGGTGTTGTTACGGCTGCCAAGGATGGCGGTGGAGACCATAATGACGGCCACGACCACGCCGACGATTGAGAAGACCTTCAGGTTCCCCAGGAGGTTCATGGGGAAGCCAGGCTTGTAAATGACCGAAGGCTCCTGTCCACCCAGCGTATAGTCCTTGCGCCGCGCGCGGGATTGACGCAGGTGCTGCTGCTCTTTTTTGCGTTGCTTGGGCACGTGAAGGAGACCTCATTCTTACGGAAAGCGTTGGGCCACGCGGCTCCGAACGCGCTGTCCAGCCAGTATACGAACGCCCTACCTAGCGGCCAATGGAATGCCGGAGTGGAGAGTGCCGGGGTAACGGAGTCTTCACGGAGCCAAGACGCACAGCCACGATCACTGAAGGTGCGGTGGGAGTTCCGTCCATTCCGCGAGGCCGTCGGGGTTTTCCGGGAGCGCCTTCAGGTGTCCATAGTGGTCGAACGCCTTGAAGGTCGCGGCGAAGTTCGAAAAGAGCTTTCGCCACCACATCCGCTGGCGCAGCTCCTCCGGCGTGAGATCCGCCTCGGTAGCGCCCTGGCCGCCGAGTTCGACGCGGGCCGCCTGGGCGTTTTCGAAGGCGGCGGCCCTCCAGATTGCCCCGCCCATCCCGATCCCGTAGATGACAAGGACGGTCGTCATGACGCGGTACTCGGCGAGGAAGCGGTCGTAGGTGTAATCCTTATACACCTGTGTCTTCCCCATGAACTGGTCGTAGAAGGTACGCAAGACCTTGTCCATGTTGCTTCCCGAGTAGACCTCGGGGAGCACCGACCCGCTCGTCATCAGGTAGGCGAGGTCCGAAGGGATAGGCCCGCGGAACATGAGCTGGAAATCGATGCAGAGCCAGCCGTCGGGGTGCTCGTCGCTCACTTCACAGAAGAAAATGTTGTCACCGCGCATGTCGCCGTGGACCAGGGTGCAGGTGGCGCCGTTGCGCGGGTGAACCGGCGCGAAGAAGGCATCGAGCTTCCTCGTGAACGTCTCGGCGATACCCGGCCCGCCGAGGAACTCATCCCACGGCGTCTCGATGAGGCTGGAGTCCCGCAGGGTCGTCACCTTGTCGAACAGCTTCGCGCCCCCGGGCATCACCGCCTTGTAGATCGCGAGGTTCGCGTCCGAGGCCCAGAAGTCGACGCCAAGGTCCGTGAGCTGTTGTGCCTTGTCGTCGGTGTCGGCGCCTTCCCAGGCAACCGCCACATCGACCAGCTTTGGGATCATCCGCATCACTTCGTCGAGGTTCATCTCTTGCTCGTGCACTTTGTGCTCGGCGAACGTATCGGCGTCTTCGAGGACAAGCGCCCAGAGGTCGTTCGGCGCGTCGGAGGCCGCCAGGTACGCCCTGGGGCGGGGATAGAAGCGCTCGGCGGGGAACGAGTAGCCGTTGAAGTCCTTGATGAACATGCCCTGGATGCTCTCCTTTGGCAGGAGCTCAAACGAAGGCCACGTCTTTACAACGAAGGAATCGCGTGCGTCGGTTGCTTCCTTATATGTGCACTTCACCTTCTTGATCGCGGAGAAGTAGCCGGCGGTCATTCCCACGCCCTTCTCTTCCTGCGAGACGACCTCATCCGCCTCGGCAATGACGCCGCGATGGCGCAGCAGCCGCGTCATGAACGCCGCATCGACATCGTCGAGGCCTTTGGGGAGAACGAGCCCAGGGAAAACATCGGTCATCACAGGTTTCCTTCCATCCGGAACGCCGCCGGGGCCGTCGGTTCGCGTGACTCTACAGCATCGCAGTCCAGCGGTATTCGTAGCCACGGCCGCCCCTGGCCGGGGGTTAAGCCAGCAATTTCAGCACTGTTCGACCATCTTGAACTCCACCGTCGCCGCGCGTTCGAAGTCGACGCGATGGCCAGCAGGATGATGGTTGGTGGACGGGCCGATTCCCGGAGGCAGATGAACTTGGTCACACCCATCCGTCCACGCAGGCGCCAGGATACGCTTGCCGGGCGCCATCCGGCGGAGTGCGACCATGGCCGACCCGCGGAGAACGCCCAACCCGTTAGCGATGAGTTCGGGTCTGTCACACGCCGGCGACTTCGAATCCCATCTGCACGGCCGCCGACGCCAGCTGACGGTCATGCGTGGCGAAAATCAAGTCGGGAGCCAGGGTCGCGCGCGCTCTTCGCGCCGTCGCAAGGTGGAGCGCATCGAGGGTCTTCAACGGGGCGGTGTGGGGCTCAGGCAAACGTCAGGATGTCATCTCCCAGCGGCAGCCACTGCACCCCTGCTTCGACACGAGCGAGGTCGATCCATGCGCGCTCGATATCACGAGTGTCGAGGCTGCCGTCAATCGTGATTCGGTGCAAAGCTCTTCTCACCTCAACCCGAACGAGGACCGACGCGTAGGCCTCACTCCAGTCGTCTCGATAGGGGATGAGCGGGCCGTCGCCGGTGAACAACCTCACAATGTAGCTCGAATCAACGTAGAAATTCACGGTCTTCCCGCTCTTGCCGAGTCAGCTGTACGGAGTCCACCGGGCGAGTCAGGCGCAGGGGCTCAACCTCGATGTCACGCAGGTGTTTCGTTGCGCGCTGTGCGCCGGGGAACGCGCGTTCGAGCGCGGCGAGGTTATCGCAGGGCGAGATTTGGGCCACGGGCGCGCCGTCGCGCGCCAGGAGCACGGTCTCGCCAGCTTCGACGCGGGCAAGCACTTCGCGCAGATGTAACTCAAGCTCTTCCACCGGGATCGTTGTCATGGATCCATGCTAGCACTTCGAACAGAGGGGGCGCAGCGTGAGTGAGACAGAGCAAGAATCCATAGCCCGACAAAGCGTTGGCGTACTTCATCAGTCATTCAGAGGCGGCGGAGCAGTCAGCTCGTATCAAGGTAGTAGTTCACGATCGGCTCGCACCTCGGACAGCAGGTCGAGCACGTCCGTACCAGGCGCTAACGGGATTCGTTCGAAGAGCAAATCACGAGCATGGCGGGCTGCCGGATGAATGCCCAGCGCCCGTTCTTTCGCATCTCGGCCGGACGAGATTTCCGCTACCGTCTCTCCTTCGTCTGCGACGAGCACCGTCTCTCCCGCGAGAACCCTCGCAATTACGGCCCGCACATTGGTTTCCAGTTCTCGAATCGTCACCGTTGTCATGGATCTATGCCAGCACTTTGAAAAGAGGGGATGCACCGCAGGTACGCCCGAACCGCCGATCGGCGGTCAAGACCGGCCTCGCGCCAGTGTTCAAGCACATGGTCGAATCGAATTGATGCACTCGCCACATTCGTCGTAACGAGAGCGAGGATGCAGTCTGGCCTGGCCGAATGGTATTCAGCGCTCGAAACCACCACGGCGGGACGCTGTTTCGTCAATACCGCACCGGTGAATTCGACGATTACCACGTCGCCGGGATTAGGCATTCGATGTTTCCGCTCCTTCGAGCCTCCATCAGCTCGAAGAGCGCGACGCTGTGAGCGGTGAAGTCGCGCATGTCCTCTTCCGACCACTCGTCGCTGTAGTCCACGGGCCATCGGTGGTCAGCTTCCACACGATGTATCGCGCCAGACGGATCTGTTCGTCCCTGGGGAGCGGACTGACGGCGCTCTCGTACACCTGCTCAACGGTCATGGCGGACTCCAGTCAATGGGAATGTTCGTTCCTGCGAGATCGCGATCGTTGTCATGGATCTATGCTAGCACCCACATGGCCGGGGGTGTCTCATGAGCACGGCGGAACGGGAACAGATCGCGGAGCTGGAGCGGGAGCTCGCGGAGGCGCGCGACCAGCAGACGGCGATGGCCGAAGTGTTGAGCATCATTGCGAGTTCGGCGATGGACGCGCAGCCCGTGCTCGACGCGGTCATCCGCAGCGCTGCACGCCTCTGCGAGGCTGACGCCGGCCATCTCATGCTGCCTGCTGGGGCCGTCCTTCGCGTAGCGGCGAACTATGGAGCGCTCACAGCGGGATTCGATGCCTCCGTGCCGAACGACGACTCATCCGTCTCGGGACGCGTGATGCGCGAAGGCCGGACGATCGCGGTAGACGATCTCGACGATCCCCGGAACGCCCAATACACGGGCATCGTTTCGATCCGTGCGCAGGCCCCTTACAGGACGGTTCTGATCGCGCCGCTTCTCAGGAAAGGCGAAGCTGTCGGTACGATCTCGCTTGCCCGGCGCGAGATGCGGCCGTTCAGTGCGAAGCAGATCGCCCTCCTCCAGACATTCGCGGACCAGGCGGTCATCGCGATCGAGAACGCGCGTCTGTTCAACGAGCTGCAGGAAAGCAACGCGAACCTTCGCGCCACACTGGAACGTGAGGAAGCGACCGGAGAGATCCTGCGCCAGATCAGCCGAGCGCCAGAGGATCTCGCCGCCACCCTCTCGGGAATCGCGGCATCCGCGCGGCGGCTCGCGAAGGCCGACAACGCAAACATCTATATGCTCGATGGCGATGAGCGCGTTCTCGCGGCCACCGATTCGGCGCCTGGCTATCGCGTTGGCGTCTTGGGGGACCGGTTCGGGGTGAGCGCGGACACGCCCGGCGGCCTCGCAATGCTCACACGGCGCACAGTCGAGATTCAGGACTTGAGCCAACTCTCTGAGTTCTCGGATCCGCGCTTCCAGGCTTACATGCTCAACTACGACCAACGAGGAGCGCTCGTTTCGACACCGATCATCCGCGAGGGAGACGTCCTTGGGACCATCACTCTCTCGAGGAGGGAACGGCGACCGTTCTCCTTTGTTGAAATCGCGCTTGTCGAATCCTTTGCTGCCCAGGCCGTCATCGCGATCGAGAACGCGCGGCTCTTTAACGAGTTGCAGGAGAGCAACCGCGAGGTCACGGAGGCGTTCGACCAACAGTCCGCCATGGCTGAAGTCCTCGGCATCATCGCCAGTTCCGCGACGAACGCCCAGCCGGTGCTCGACGCCATCGTCGCGCGGGCGGCGATCCTCTGTGACGCGGAACACTGCATCTTCTACGAGATTGCCGATGGAAACAGCACCGTCGCCGCGCAATACGTCGCCGATGGCCGTGAGAACCGGTATCCGCCGGTGGGGGCTGTGCGCTCATTGGAGGACCGCGTGCTGGGACTGGCCGTGCGCCAGCAAGAGACGCTCCACGTCACGCTGACAGTGCCGGAACTCGACGCGATGTTCCCGCTCGCTCGGCGGAACATCCACATGGAGGGCCACGAATCGCTCACCGTGCTGAGCGTGCCCATATTGCGCGATGGGCAGGTCATCGCAGCGCTTCAAAGTCACGCCTTCACGGGCGCCCGGTTCACGGACCGGCAGGTTGGCATCGTCGAGACCTTCGCGGACCAGGCCGTCATCGCCATCGAAAACGCGCGGCTGTTCAACGAACTCCAGGAGCGGAACCGCGAGGTCACGGAGGCGCTGGAACAGCAGACGGCGATGGCCGACGTGCTGCGCATTATCAGTACCTTCCCGGGAAACACTGGCGCTGTGCTTGAGGCGATCACGAACCGCGCCGCGCAGTTGTCGGGCGGGGGCCAGGCTGTGATGTTTGGATTGGAGAACGGAGACATGCGCGCCCTTGCAAGCACGCACCCCGAGTCACTCGTCCGGCTAGCCGCCGACCTCCAGATGGTGGATATGAACGACCCGCGGTCGTCACGAGCCCAAGCGCTCCGCACGCGGCGCACAGTGTACGTGGAAGATCTCCTTATCCATGGCACCGGCCCGGGACTGGCGACGAACCGGGAACTGGGACACCGATCGCTCGTGAACGTGCCACTCGTATCGCCGGCAGGACCGGTTGGCCTTCTCCAGGTGTTCGGCTCTGAGCCCGGCTGTTTCACCCCCTCGCACATCAAAATGCTCGAAGCCTTCGCGGACCAGGCCGTGATTGCGATCGAGAACGCCCGGCTGTTCAATGAACTCCAAACGAAGACCGAAGAACTCCAGCTCGCGACGCAGCACAAGTCCGAGTTCCTCGCGAACATGTCGCACGAGCTGCGGACGCCGCTGAACGCGGTCATCGGCTACACAGAAATGCTCCAAGAAGAGTGCGAGGATCTCGGGACGACGGACTACCTCCCCGATCTCGGACGCATCCACACCGCCGCCCACCATCTCCTCAGCCTCATCAACGACATCCTCGACCTCTCCAAGATCGAGGCGGGCCGCATGACGATCTTCGTCGAAGAGATCCCCATCCCCAAGCTCATCTCGGACGTCCAGTCGATCGTCGCGCCGTTGATGGAGAAGAACGGCAACACGCTCATCATCGAATGCCCGGACGACATCGGCGTCATGCACGCCGACCTCACGAAGGTCCGTCAGGCCCTGTTCAACCTCCTCAGCAATGCGGCCAAGTTCACAGAGCGCGGAACTATCACGCTTGCCGTCGCCGGTGACCAAGATACGGTCCGATTCAAGGTCAGTGACACTGGCATTGGCATGACCGACGAGCAGATGGAAAAGCTCTTCGAGGCCTTCACGCAGGCAGAGGCGTCGACGTCGCGAAAGTACGGTGGGACGGGGCTGGGGCTGGCGATCAGCCGCCACTTTTGCCGTCTCATGGGCGGCGATATCACCGTCGAGAGCGAGCCGGGGGTTGGGTCGACCTTCACGATCGAGCTGCCGCGTGAGGTTGTTGTTACCGAGTAGCCTCAATAGCACTCCGGAGGGTGTGACTTATGTTTTTGCACGCGAACCCACGATGTAGGTCTTGGCCACGGAACGCCTCTCCTGGATCAAGTGCAGGGCCTGACCATCCCAGCGCATGCTTTCGCGCGCGCTACGGTTCGACCCTGTTTACGCTCGCGGAGGACGTTTCCATAAGAACACTTAAGTCGCACCCACTATGGGGCGAATCCGGCGTGGGATCGCCGCCGTGCGTTAGAGTAGCGGGACTTGCTGAGAAGGAGCATCGCCATGCCGTTCTACGAACGTGGACCCGTGCGCATCCACTACGAGGAGGTGGGTTCCGGCTTCCCCCTGCTGCTCATCCCGGGCGGCGGGCTCAACTCAGCGCTCTCATCCTGGCAGACGGCGTCGCCCTTCAACCCGATGGAACGGTACAAGGACGATTTCCGCTGTATCTGTGCCGATCTGCGCAACGCCAACCCCGGCCAGTCCAGTGGCCCGCTGGAGATAGACCGCCCCTGGGAGGCTTACACCGACGACCAGCTCGGGCTGATGGACCACCTCGGCATCCGGGAGTTCCTGGTCATGGGCTTCTGTATCGGCGGGCCGATGATCCACAACCTGATCAAGCGAGCCCCGGAGCGCATTGTGGCGGGGGCGATGATGCAGCCCAGCGGCTTTCGACCAGAGATGCCCGACCTCTTCCATCAGAACAACACCAATCACTGGGGGCCGCAGCTTCGCGAACAGCGGCCCGAAGTCACGGTGCAGATGGTCGATGACTTCCTGAACAACATGTACACCAACCGCGGCGACTTCGTCTTCACCGTGTCGCGCGATTTCGTGCGCGCCATCCAGACGCCGCTCTTGATAGCGCCGGACGACGTGTCCGCGCACCCGTACAAGATCGCGATGGAGGTGGCCAGCCTTGCCCCGAACGCCGAGGTGACCATCTATCCCTGGAAAGACTCGCCGGAACACATCGACGAGGTTGTAGAGCACGCGCGGCGCTTCCTCAAGGCGCACGAGCCTTCGAAAGCCGGCCGCTGAAGACGATGTCGTACCGATGGTCATGCGCGAGCGGGATGTCGCGATTCAGCTCCAAACCCGTGGAGGGTACAATGTCCCTGTCCGGCGGATCCGGATAGGAGTGAGCATGAACACGGCCGCCGAGGCTATCGAACTTCAGGCATTGGAACTGGCCACTGGCACGGTGACCTACATGGAGGGCGGCGCGGGGCCGGACATGCTCCTCCTCCACCACGACATCGGCAGCACGGGCTGGGGAGAGTTGCATGACGCACTGGCGAAGGACTTCCACCTCGTCGCCATGAACATGCCCGGATATGGCGGCTCCACGCGGCTGGAGTGGGCGCGCCACCCGCGTGACCTCGCGGGCGTAGTCCTCGCCGCCACGCGCAAGCTTGGCCTTCGCGAACCCCACCTGGTCGGTTTGGGGTTCGGTGGATGGGTGGCCGCGGAGATGGCCTCGTTCGCTGCAAATGACTTCGCCCGGCTTTCTCTCATCGCCCCCGCCGGTCTCAAGCCTGAACGCAGCCATGTGTTGGACCAGGTGATGATGGACTACCCGGACTACGTGGCCGCCGGCTTCTCCGGCCCCGAAGTGTCCGAGCGCTGGTTCCCGCCCGAGGAGCGGCGCAGCTTCAAGGAGCGCTTCGACGAAAACCGCGAGGTCATCGCGCGCATCGCCTGGAAGCCGTACATGTACTCCTACGAGCTCCCGGAGTTGCTGCGCGAAATGCACTTGCCGACGCTCGTCGCCTGGGGCACCGCGGACCGCGTCATACCGGTCGAATGCGCCGAGCGGTATTCAGAGGTTCTCCCGGACTGCACCTTGCGCTACATCGAAGCGGGCAGCCATTTCCTCGACCTCGAACATCCCACGGAAATGGCCTCGTATATCAAGGAACACGCCGGCGCTGTGGCCGGGAAGGAGTAATCAGCAATGTTCATCGGGTACTTCACGGAACGACCCTACCAGGACGCCTCGGCCAAGTTCTTCGGCGCTTCGAAGGAGGAGCTCACGGACCTCGTGCTGAGCAACGGCGAATACGACTCGGAAATAGCGCACGACCTCTATAACCGCTACTTCGACGAAAAGCTGTACGCCGAAGAGATGGGCTTCGACGGCCTCATGCTGAACGAGCACCACTCCACGCCGTTCACCATGGGCAGCGTCATGGATGTGGAGGCGGCCATCCTCGCGCGCATCACCAAGAAGGCGAAGATTCTCCTCCTGGGCAACCTTCTTGCCGTGCGCAGCGACCCGATATTCCTGGCCGAAGAGCTGGCGATGATCGACGTCATCTCCAAGGGCCGGCTGATCAGCGGATGGGTGCGCGGCACGGGCCGGGAAAGCCTCAGCCACAACGCCCAGACACCGTATAACTGGGAGCGCTTCCAGGAGGCGCACGAGCTGATCGTCAAGACCTGGACGGATCCCGGCCCGTTCCGCTGGGAGGGCCGCCATTACCAGTACCGCTACGTGAACCCGTGGGCCAAGCCCTATCAGAAGCCGCACATGCCCATCTGGGTGCCCGGAGTGCTCAGTTACAACACGCTCGAATGGGCCGCGCGCAACCGCCTGCCCTACGTGATGACCTCCACGGACGAGGATCCGACGAAGCAGTGCTTTGACATCTATACCGAGATCGCGAAAGAGAACGGCTACGACGCCGGCCCCCAGAACTACGGCTACATGATCAAGCTACACGTGGACGAGACCGAGGAGCTGGCGGACGCCACCGCGCGAAAGCTCCTCCAGGGACCGAGCAACCCGTTCCTCGAAGGGAACCAGGGCGGCGTCCATTCGTATCTCCAGGCGCTGCCGGGGTTGACTTCCAAGAAGGCGCTCCTGCCGACGGCGAGTTCGCGGGCGCAACTGGCCGGCCGCGGACTCTCCCCGACGGGCTTCCAGGCGGGCAGCTTCGATGACCAGCGCGCCAAGCGGGGCATCATCTGCGGGACGCCAAAAACGGTGCTCGCGGAGTTGCGAATCGCCCTCGAGAAGCTACGTCCGGGCATCGCCGTCCTCTGGGATGGCGATGGCGCCATGACCCACGACGACGCCATGCGCAGCCTCCGCCTCATGGGCGAAGAGATCCTCCCGGCCATGCGTGAGTGGGCGAAGGAATTGGACCTTCCCGGCCCGTTCGAAGTTGACCCGGCCACCGGTGCGCGGATCGAAGGTCCAGCGGTCGCCGCATCTGCATGACCGAACGTGACCACGCGTCGATGCTCTCCGGCTACTACCCCTCGGCATGGCCTGTGAGGTTGGCCATCGCGCCCACACCTGAATCTGCGGATCGTCCAGTGTGGGCCGAGGTCGCGCGATGGAATTTCCACGACCAAGCGCTGCGGCGCAGCCACCCCTTGCAGATCATAAGATGGGGGCCACGACCTCGGTGTGGTAGCGCGCCATCGTGCGACCGATATCAGCCGGGCTGAGCAATCCCCTATCGTCGACGGGCAAACGGCCGAGGTCACGGAAATATTCGACGTACAGGTCGGGCGTTAGCGTGCAGATGAATGTCGCGGGTTCGTCAAAGGGGTTGGAGAACGTGTGGGCCGTGCCAAGTGGGACCGTCACGCAGGATCCCGCCGCCACTTCGACGTGCGTGTCGCCGGACGTGAAACGGAGCCGACCCTTTGTGACGATGAAGATCTCCTCGAATTTGTGATGAATGTGCTGTGGCGGCATGGCCGGCCCGGGCGGCACAATGAACTCGATGAGTCCCAGTCGGTGCTCGGTGTGCGAGCCGTCCTCGATGATTCGGCAACGGATGGGTCCGCCGCCAGCCTGCTCGCCGTCGTTAGGTGTTACCACTATTATGCTCATGTCTCTTCTTCCTAATACAATTCTCTCATATCCCTACTACGCTATCGTGTCGTTGTCAATGCTTGTTTACTGGCTTATCAGGTCACCATGCGCACGCTGCCCGACGGACGCCAAAACCAAGAGGATCGGATGCGATATGGCGGGCTCCAACCTTCTCGTCGCCGCCGGCCGCCTCAGTGCGGTGATCGACTTCGGCTGCTCGGCCGTCGGCGATTCCGCCTGCGACCTTGTCATGGCGTGGACGTTCTTCGCCAACGAGAGCCGCCGAGTGTTTCGGACAGCGCTCAATCTGGACGATGCCACATGGGCGCGGGCGCGAGGTTGGGCGTTGTGGAAGGCGGTGGTCACGCTGTCGCGGGAGCACGGCTCAGGTCCGGGGGCCGTTTCCGCCGCGTTTCGCTGGGGCTGGCGCGTGAGTCCGCGGGAACTGATCGAGGCTATCGTGGCAGATGCCCGCAGCCCGGCTTAGCTCCTCGTCTCATGAGTCGCCCGTACGGATCCACTCAACGCGGGAACAGTCGTCATAGATTTATGGTGGGCGATACTGGATCACCGGGCCGGGCTAATCTGCGGTGGACCTTCCGCTGATCAGTAGCCTGGGACGGGACCGGCGAGCCGTGCCAGCCACGGGTGCGCGGGGCTGACCAGTTCCACGGCGGCGGTCAGCCATCCGCGCTCTGCGGAGTTCAGCAACGGCAACAGGGCCAAGAGATCCGACTCGTCTTTCGGCCTCATTGGCGGTCGTGATGCGTTGCGAAAGGGCGGCATCAAGAGTTTGAAGTACGCGACCGCTTGCGGCATGACGGTTGGGATGCCCCAGTCGCAGAGCGAAATTGTCTGCCTCACGGCCAGCGTCACGAGCGGGCGCTGATTCAGGATTACCGACTCCCCGCTTCGTTCTATCAGGTTGATCTCGAAATCGAACTGCTCCGATGACCGTGCATGAATGTGGCCGGGCACCTCCAGCAGCCTGCCTGAAGAGTTCGGTATTACCTGGCTTGGCCGAATCACGCGGGAGCATGGCGACGTTGACGTGCTCGTCTTCCAAGATGACCAATCGGCGGTGCGGAAGCTCTCCGCCACGGGCTTCCAGGCGGGCAGCTTCGATGACCAGCGCGCCAAGCGGGGCATCATCTGCGGGACGCCAAAAACGGTGCTCGCGGAGTTGCGAATCGCCCTCGAGAAGCTGCGTCCGGGCATCGCCGTCCTCTGGGATGGCGATGGCGCCATGACCCACGACGACGCCATGCGCAGCCTCCGCCTCGTGGGCGAAGAGATCCTCCCGGCCATGCGTGAGTGGGCGAAGGAATTGGACCTTCCCGGCCCGTTCGAAGTTGACCCGGCTACCGGTAAGCGGCTCGAAGGCGCAGCGGTCGCCGCATCAGCGTGACCGGGGACGCATGCCGCGCGCCTTGGCTGCCTCACTCGCCTTACGCAGGGCCTGGGGAGCGAAATCTGCACGGCGCGGCTTTCTCGGGACTGTGCACCGCCGCGAAAGGAGAACCCGCGAAAGCTGCACTGTGACCGACGTATGTGGTATCGAAGGCGCAACGGCGCTACTGAAAGCCCCGGCGAAAATGTTCCTCCAGCGCCATCGAACGGTGGTGTGCGAGAATACGGCCTACTGAAATCTGGCCCCGGGAAGGCGTCATGATCACGAGGCATCGCGCCTCGATTGATGTGTTCCCTGGGGCCGGTTCCGTGATCCCGCGAGGTGAGGAATGACAAACGTATCGGTAATCGGCGGCGGCGCCTTCGGGACGGCGCTGGCCAATACGGCGGCGCGCGCCGGCGCTCACGTGACGATCTGGGCGCTCGAACAAGAGGTCGTTGCAGCCATCAACGAACTGCACGAGAACACCACCTATCTCAAGGGCGTGCCTCTCGACGTTGGTATTCAAGCGACGGACGATGTCGCGGAAGCCTGCAAGGGCGCCCAGATCGTGCTCCTGGTACCGCCCGCTCAGCACCTGCGGAACGTGGCCGCGCTGGTCGGTGGGGCGGTGGACCACAGCGTGCCCGTTGTGATCTGTTCGAAGGGAATCGAGCAAAAGACCGGGATGCTGATGAGCGAAGTCGCGTCCGCCGTTATTCCTCGCCACCCGGTGGCCATCCTCTCCGGGCCAACGTTCGCCGCGGAGCTGGCACTGGGAGCTCCGAGTGCCGTCACGCTCGCATCCAGCGACGAGGCCACCGGTGATTTCGTCGCAAGATGCCTCCACAGCCGCACATTCAGGCCTTACGCAACGCGGGATGTCATCGGCGCCCAGATCGGTGGCGCAGTGAAGAATGTCGTGGCGATTGCCGCCGGTGTCGCGATGGGCCTCGACCTCGGCGAAAATGCGCGCGCGGCGTTGATCACACGGGGCCTTGCGGAAATGACGCGCCTCGGCCTGGCCAAAGGCGCCCGGCAGGAGACGCTCATGGGTCTGTCGGGCATGGGGGACCTTTTATTGACATGCGGCAGCGCAAAGTCGCGCAACACGTCGCTGGGAATGGAAATCGCGACCGGCCGCACCGTGGCGGAGATCATGGCTGAAAGAAAGAGCGTCGCCGAGGGCGTGTTTACGGCGGCGGCGCTGGTCGATCTCAGCGCGAGGATCGGTGTCGATATGCCAATTACGCGAGCGGTGCACGCGTTGCTCACCCTTGGCACGTCGCCGCGGGAGCTGATAGACGAGCTGCTCGCCAGGCCGCTGCGGGCCGAGCAGCGGTGATTACCGTCGCCACGGTCGCAAATCTGACTGGTTGACGCGGTTGTGCCGAACTCATCGGCCCCGAAGGCATTGCGAATCGGGAGGCCGTCGGGACCGTACGACAAAGACGCGAACTTCGCGATGCCGGACGGCGGTCACCAAAAAGCGAGCGCATGCGGCTGGACGACGAAAGCAATGGCCCGACACCCCCAAGACGGTCGAGGACGCCGTTAAACTCCTCGCAAAAATCCCCGATTGACGGATCATAAGAAGCGGCCGCCGCTAGCCCTCGCCGCCGTCGTCCCGGACGAATGCCTCGTGGACGGGGCTCGCTCTCGACGGCGAGAAGCTGCAGCGCAAACGTCCGTTCACACCTACCTGACCGGGAGCCGTTCGTCGAGTTGGGGCAGAGGTGGCGGGTGGCGTTCGGCCCGGCCATGAGGTTGACGTGTCGATGAGCGGCTTGACGGCGGCGTAGGGCGCGATGTGGTCGTGTTCTGCGTGGCCAGCGCAGTCCCTTCAGAATCTGGACTTACTCACCATTGAACAAACATGGGCATCACCACGTGGACGTAATCCGGGTCGCCGACGGGGCGGAAGACGCCCTGCGCGGAAGGACTCGTCATTTCCAACGCGACTTCGCCGCTCAGTGCGTTGAGCACGTCCTGGAGATAGCGCGC
>DAOTTM010000009.1:0-12027 GCA_034437915.1 Dehalococcoidia bacterium
AGCCTGTCGAAGGATGAACACGCCGCTGTCCATGGTTCGAGTGTGACCGGCCCTTCGACAGGCTCAGGGCGAACGGAACCCAGCACGTTGCCGTGCAAAACTCTGACGCCCACCCGGTAAAGATTTCGTGGCGGCTTGGGCTGGGAATCTGATCTACACTTGATCCACTATGCCCAAACTCGGATTCATCACCCGCCTGCTTGGCGATTCCAACGAAAAAGAGATCAAGCGGCTCGGCCAAACAGTCGCGGAGATCAACAGCTACGCCGACGAACTGGCGAAGCTGGAGGACGGCGCGCTTTCCGCCAAGACGGTTGAGTTTCGCAGCCGCCTCGAAGCAGACGAGAGCCTGGACGATTTGCTTCCCGAGGCGTTCGCGGTGGCGCGGGAGATGGCCTGGCGAGAGGTGCAACAGCGCCCCTTCGACGTCCAGCTCATGGGCGGGATCACGTTGCACGACGGCAAGATTTCCGAGATGCGCACGGGCGAGGGCAAGACCCTGACCGCCGTTGCGCCGCTGTATCTGAACGCCTTGGCAGGTCGCGGAGTGCACCTCATCACCGTGAACGACTACCTCGCGCGCCGTGACGCGGTCTGGTACGGCCCGGTGTATCACAACCTCGGGCTCTCGATTGGCGTGGTGCAGAACAACACCGTCAGCTACATCTACGAGCCGGGCTATCGGCCGGGCGAAGAGGACAGTACGGGCGGCCTCGACGACCTTCGCCCCGCCTCCCGCCGCGACGCCTACGCGGCGGATATCACCTATGGCACGAACAACGAGTTTGGCTTTGACTACCTGCGCGACAACATGGTGCGCGAGCACGCGGAGAAAGTGCAGCGCGACCTCTACTACGCGATCGTCGATGAAGTCGATAACATCCTCATCGACGAAGCGCGCACGCCGCTCATTATCAGCGGGCAGGCGGAAGAGGCGAGCGGGACGTATATGCAGTTCGCCCGCGCCGCGAAAAGCCTCCGCGAAGATGCCGATTATGTCGTGGACCACAAGGCGAAGCACGTGGCGCTAAGCGAGGATGGGATCAACCGCGTCGAAAAAGCGCTGGGGATGGGCAACATCTTCGCAGCCGATTCGAAGCTCGCCCGGCACCTTGAGGCCGCACTCGACGCCGAGGTGCTGAAGCGCATCGACCGCGACTACGTGGTCAAGGAAGGCGAGATCATCATCGTCGACGAGTTCACCGGGCGCTTGATGCCCGGACGCCGCTGGAGCCACGGCATCCACCAGGCGGTGGAGGCAAAAGAGGGCCTGAAGGTCCAGCGCGAATCGATCACATACGCCACGATCACCTTCCAGAACCTCTTCCGCATCTACGAAAAGCTGGCCGGAATGACCGGGACGGCGGAGACCGAGGCGGAAGAGTTCGCGAAGATTTATGAGCTGGATGTCGTCGTCATCCCCACGCACATGCCCATGATCCGGGCGGATTATCCGGATGTCGTGTACATCAACGAAAAGGCGAAGTTCAACGCCGTTGTGGGCGAAATCGAAGAGATGCACAAGGCGGGGCGGCCCGTGCTCGTGGGGACGACTTCGATCGAGAAGTCGGAGTACCTCGCGAATCTGCTCGTGCGCAAGGGCATTCAGCACGAAGTCCTGAACGCGAAGCAACACGAACGCGAAGCGCACATCATCGAGAACGCGGGCGCAACCGCCGGCGTGACGATCGCGACGAACATGGCGGGACGAGGGACGGACATCAAGCTCGGCGTCGGCGTCGCGGACGCAGGCGGGCTGCACGTCATCGGGACGGAACGGCACGAATCGCGCCGCATCGACAACCAGCTCCGCGGACGCGCCGGGCGCCAGGGCGACCCGGGGTCGAGCCGCTTTTTCGTGAGTTTCGGGGACGACATCATGAAGCGCTTCGCCCCGGAATGGGTGCCGGGGATGATGGCGAAGCTCGGCATGACGGAAGAGATGCCGCTGGAATCACGCATGGTCACGCGCGCCATCGAGCAAGCCCAGCAGAAGGTGGAAGGGCACAACTTCGACATCCGCAAGCGGCTCGTGGAGTTCGACGACGTCATCAACGAGCACCGCAACATCATCTATGGAGAGCGAGAAAAGGTGTTGGCCGGGGCGGACACGCGCACGATCGTGAACGACCTCATGCTGGAAGAGCTCGAGCAGTTGCTGAAGCGCGAACATGTGGGAGTCGATGGCCTCGAAGTACTGCACAACGAACTCCTCGAGATCCTGATGCCGGAAGACATGCCGACGATCGACGAAATGGCGGACCTCCGGGGCGAACTTACGGACGAGATCCTCGACCGCGCGGAAGATCGCTATGAACAGATCGAAGAGCTGATCGGCGATGCAAACATGCGCAACGTGGAAAATTGGCTCCTCCTCGAATCGATCGATTCGCACTGGCGGGAACACCTCACCGCGATCGAGGACCTGCGCCAGAGCATCGGCCTCCAGGCGTATGCCCAGATCGACCCCCTCGTCGCCTTCAAGCGCGAAGGCTACGACATGTTCCAGCAGCTGCAGGAGAACATCCGGCGCCAGGTGGCGCGGACCGTGTTCAAGGTCCGGGTCACAAACGTCACACCAGCGCCACAGGCGGTGACGACGAACGCCAGTCCAGAGTCGGCGTTTGAAGTGAAGCAGACGGCGCCGAAGCCGACGGCAGCGCCTATCCTTGGCGGGTCAAGCATGCCCTCTGTGACACAGTTGCGGACAAACCGGGACGAGGGCCAGGTGCGCGCGCCCAAGATGGATAAGGCCGCGAAGCGAAAACGGATGATACGATAGGTGGCGATGACCTCGGCCGCGACCCTTTCACCCACTACCGAGCCTTCATCACGGCTTGAAAAGCGCAAGGCACGCACGCGTGCGGCGATTCTCCAGGCCGCGTCCGCGCTCTTTCGCGCGAACGGCTTCGAACAGACCTCGATGGCCCAGGTCGCCGAGGCGGCGCAGACCGGTGTGGGGACGGTATACGGCTATTTCGATTCCAAGGATGAGATCCTCCGCGAATTGCTTCGGCTGAATTCGATTCACGCCGTGGAGGCCTACCAGGCAGCCGTGACCGCCGATACACCGGCGATCGTGCGCGTATGCAAGGCGCTTGAATCGATGACGGCCTACATCCGGGAACATCGGAGCATTCTCCAGGCGGCATTCCTTTCCGCCGCCCGCGACCGTACCGTGGACCAGCAATCCTCGGTGTGGCTCCATCACTCCATTGGTGGGCTGATCCGGGACGGCGTGGCGCGCGGGCAATTGCGGGACGTACCCGTGGAGACAACGGCGCGGATGCTCATCAGCACCTACATGCTGGCGTCCATCGGTATGGGCGCATGGAAGGGCCGCGAAGACGACCCCCAAACGTTCGCCGACCTCGAATTGATAACGCGGGCGATGCTTTCGAATCCATAGATGCTCTGAAAATCACCGAAACACCACTCGCCCTGAGCCTGTCGAAGGGTGAGCACGGATGTCCGACTATTGTCGCGCTGCCCGTCCATGCTGCGACCGTTCGACTGGCTCACAGTCAGCACGAACGGGCGATTGGGCACAAGTCTACCTTCGCCAGGCCGTGAAAATGCCGTTGCATCCCTGGTTGTGGCCCAAAGGCCATCACCGATTCAGGTCAGTTGACCATCTTCTCTTTGCCTTCCCAGAAGGGCTTGCGCAGTTCGGTCTTCAGGATCTTGCCGGGTCCGCTCTTGGGGAGCGGCGTGTCCTGGAAGACGACGCGCTTGGGGCATTTGTATCCCGCGATAAGCGTGCGGCAGTGGGCGATGATGTCGTGTTCGGTAACAGCGACGCCTTCGCGCGGGACGACGACGGCGAGGACGGCTTCGCCCCACTGCGCATCGGGGATGCCGATGACGGCCGCTTCCAGCACCGCTGGGTGCTCGTAGATGGCGTTTTCCACTTCCGTCGTGTAGATGTTTTCGCCCCCGGAGATGATCATGTCCTTCGCCCTATCCACGATGAAGATGAAGTTCTCTTCGTCGATGGTGGCGAGGTCACCGGTGTGCATGTAGCCGTGCTTGAGTGCTTTGGCGGTCTCTTCGGGGCGGTTCCAATAGCCCTTCATCACGTTCGGGCCGCGGGCGATGATTTCGCCAACCTGGCCGGGCTCCACATCGATGCCGGTCTCCTCATCAACGACGCGCACTTCGACACCGGGGACCTGGCGGCCACAGCTGGCGAGGCGGCGAGTGTCTTCCGGGGAGCCATCGAAGGCCTGCCACTTCTTGTTCATCGAGGTCAACAATGGCGCCGTCTCGGTCATGCCGTAGGCCTGGACGAACTTCGGGCCGAACACCTTGACGGCCGCCTGCAAGCGATCGACGGGCATCGGAGAGGCGCCAAACAGAACGAGCTGGAGACTGCTGGTATCGAACGCGGAGAGGCCGGGGAAGTTCACGAGGAAGTTGATCATGGTTGGGACGAGGATCGTCTTCGTAACCTTGTGATGTTCGATCGCTTCGAGCGTGGACTGAGGAGCGAAGGAAGGCACGAAGACATGGGAGCCTCCCACCATCGTCAGGGCGTAACACGCCCAGGCGTCCGCGAGGTGGAACATGGGCGCGACGTGGAGCCAGCGGTCGTCGTCGTTGAACTCGCCCAGGAGGATGGCGTGCTCGGCGTTGGAGACGATATTTCGTTGCGTAAGCATGACGCCCTTGGGCAGCCCTGTAGTCCCTCCCGTGTAGCAGAGGTTGAGCATGTCGTCTTCGGACCATTCACGGACGGAACCGGCGAGGGCCTCGCTCGCTTCAAGGAGGCGGTCATAGTTCAGGGCGCCTTCATGCTCGCCATCCGTGAGGATGACGTGCTTGAGACCGGGCACGCCCGCCTTGAACTGTTCGTAGATGGGGATATATTCGGGGCCGAGGATGAGAGCCTTGATCTCGCCATCGTTGAGGATGAATTCGAGCTCGGCGGCGGCGAGGCGGATGTTCAGCGGGGCGAGGGGCATGCCCGCGATATCCGCGACGAAATAGGTTTCCCAGTAGCGGTGCGAGTTGTTGGCGAGGATGGCGATGTGGTCGCCAGGCTTGAGGCCGAGGCTGAGGAGACCGGAGGCAAGCCGCCGAACGCGTTCCTCGGCCTGGCGATAGGTGTATCGCTTGTCTCCGTCGATGAGCGCGGTCTTATCAGGGTAGAGCTTGAGAGCGTGGTTGAGGGTGTCGCGGAGCAGCATGGAGGATCCTCGTCTCGACCGTGATTGGGGTGTGATGGTACCAATCGCGGGGGCGTCGAGAAAGCGCTCCAGCGCTGCGGGCGTCAGACCGGCGCGGGCGATCCGATACGCCGGTGCTGAAGCGCGGAATTGGTGCTGCGTGGGCGATGTTCGGCGATCAGGGCGACCATGCAATCCTTGCAGATCCCATGGGAAACCTGGGCGCCGCCGGCTTCCAACATCCGGCTACACCACGCGCAAACGACGGTGGGACGTTCTTCAAACATGGGTGCATTCCGATCTGGGGCGCGCATGGCCATATAGTGAACCCTCCGGGGCGGACTTGTTACCGAATTAGCACCGATTTGTGCAAACTCTCCGTAAAACGTGAACGTTTGACCCTTAAGGGAGTTGGCAAAGGGACCAGCCTGGCATCGAAATCGGGATGGTTCTGATAGAGTGCGCAGCATCTTGACGGATCGAGGTTTGCCATGGAACCGGAAGAGTTGACCCGACACCTGCTCGGACGCGCGGGCGTCATGGTCTCCGACACGGAGAGCGCCCGCGCGGCCCGGTTGGTCGCCCGCCCGCGGCAACAACGGGACCCCAACACCGCTTCGGAGCCGGCGACGGTGCATGTGCCCACGGAATGGATATCGTCGTGAGCGACCTCACGCGGTTGACCATCGCCGAAGCGGGCGCGTGGCTTCGTTCGGGTGCCACCACTTCGGTCGCGTTGACAAACGCGAGCCTCGAACGGGTCACCGAGTTGGAGCCGAAACTCAACGCCTTTATCACCGTGACCGCTGATGATGCATTGAAGAGCGCGGCACTTGCGGACGCGGAGCGCTCAGCGGGGCGGGACCGGGGGCCGCTGCACGGCATTCCCATCGGCATCAAGGATCTTTGCGCCACAAAAGGCGTGCGCACGACTGCGGGTTCGAAAATCCTTGGCGACTGGATACCAGATCACGACGCGGCGGTGGTGACAAAACTCAAGCATGCAGGCGCTGTCTCCCTTGGGAAGCTCAACCTGCACGAATTCGCCTATGGGACGCACAGCAACAACCAGTGGTACGGCGCCGTCCACAATCCATGGAACATGGAATGCCACCCCGGGGGTTCCAGCGGCGGTTCCGGTGCGGCCGTGGCTTCCGGAGAGTGTTTTGCCGCTGTGGGAACAGACACCGGCGGGTCTATCCGCATGCCCGCCGCGCTGTGCGGAACCGTCGGGCTCATGCCCACCTCCGGGCTCGTGTCGCGCGCGGGCGTGGCGCCGCTCTCGTGGTCGCTGGACCACATCGGGCCGTTGGCGCGGACGGTCCGCGATGCGGCCATCTTCCTGAACGCGATCGCGGGATTCGACCCGGCGGACCCGGCTTCGGCGCGGACGCCCGCCGGATTCGACGCCTCCGCGGAGATAGGGCAGAGCATTGCCGGGCTGCGCATCGGGGTGCCGAGGAGCCAATGGGCGAACTGCGACCCCGACGTAGCATCGGCCGTGGACGAGGCACTCCGCGTACTGGGGAGCCTCGGCGCGATCGTGACCGATATCGCGATTCCAACACTTGACGCGGGCTTCCGTTCGACGGTGCTGAGCGCGGAAGCCTCGGCATTTCACGCGCAGTGGCTGCGCGAACGCCCGATGGACTACGGCGACGAAATCCGCCCGCTGTTGTTGTACGGTCTGACGATTCCCGCATACGAATACGTCAACGACCTGCGCCTGCGGGCGGAGTTCACAGCGGAGGTGCGCGACGTCATGCGGACCGTCGATCTCATCGCTGGGCCAACATGCGGACGCGTCGCGAGCCCCATCGCCGACCTGGATGACGACGCCTACCGCTACAGCGCTTTGACGGCGCCGTGGGACCACACGGGTCAGCCAAGCATGTCCATTCCCTGTGGCTTCGGGAAAGGAAACCTCCCGGTCGGACTCATGTTGACGGGGAGACCGTTCGAGGAGGCGCTTGTCTGCCGCGTGGGCCACGCATACGAAGCAGCGACGGCGTGGCACAGCGCCTGGCCGCCGGTGTGAGCGGACATGGACGCCACTCATGCCTCCGCGAACGGCCGCTAGACCATGGTCCGGATGGGGATCGTGCCGCGGACCGGTTGGTAGTGGCTAAAGGCAGATTCCAGTACTCCTTCACCCCGCGTCAAGGTTGCCAACTGACGTTGGAGTTCGTTGACCCGAGCCGCCGGAATCTGACCCTCAAGCAGACATGACGAACCAATCATCTCCGTTGTTCGCGGAAACCCACCCAGGAGGGCGAGGGCGGGCGCGATGAGTCCAACTGCGTCCGCCGGGATCTCGATGTGGAAGCGGTGGATCGGCTCGCACACCACTGTGCTTGCCTTCTTTAGTGCCGCCCTCAACACTAATGGTGCAAGTATGCGAAAGTCCGCAGCGATTGTACGTGGAGTATTTCCAGACGGTTTACCTGGTCCATCCCCGATGTAATAGTTGCATTCGTTCAAAGTCACCGTACAATCTGTGACTGTCCATCCGAAAAGTCCATCGCGGAGTGTATCGAGGACATATTGTGTCATATGTTCGACGAAGCTATTGGTTGTCTTATAAATGTACAACGGAATACAGCGGGGGTTGACATCGAGTTGGAATCTAACGCCGGACCCGGCAGCGGCAGGTCTGACGACCAGGCCCACAGTGGCGGAAGTCGGATTTGTCTCCTCTTGCAGTATTTCGACGGCCGCGCCCACGCCAACGGGCCGTTCGATGCAGATCGCCGTCGTTTCCCAGAAGTCGACGCCGATGTCGAAGTCGTTCGCCAACGTGGCCTGGATGACCTCTTTCTGAACCTCGCCGTAAAGCGAGACATACATCTCTTGGCGGCTATCGTCCTGGCGCAGATTGATGAGTGGGTCTTGCTCAAGGAGTTGGTCGAGCGCAACGCGCAGGGCGCCCTTGTCCTCCGGGCGGCGAGGAACGATGACCGTTTCCAGGGTCGGCGGCGCGAAATTGTAGGGCTCTGAGGTCGTTCGCAGCAGGCCAAAGGTGTCACCAATCTGAATCGCCCCGAGACCCCAGAATTTCCCAATCTGTCCTGCGAAGATCGAGGCGCGCGGGACGACCGCGCCTCCCTCGAATACGGCGACGGCCGTGACTGTCCGCTCGTTGTCCCCGCGGAATCGCAGTCGATCTCGTGTCCGTACCGACCCCGAAAAGACACGGGCATAGGCGATCTTTTCCCCGGCTGGGCCCCGCTCTATCTTGAACACGGCACCCGAAGCCGTGCTGTCGATATCGCCTTCGCACGCTGGAAGCAACTCCGTGATACCGGCGGTCAGCGAATCCACGCCAGCGCCCGTGATTGCGGAGCCGTAAAAGACTGGGTGCACAAGCCCGCGCCCGGTCTGGGCCGCAAGTTCGGCGAGCAGCGGGCCGTATGAAACGGTGGCGGCATTGTCCATGTAAGCGGCGAGGAAGGCATCGTCGTTGTCAGCGAGCAGATTTGTCAGGCTGGCCTTGAAGGACACGTCGCCTGGGCCATACGGTGCGAAGGCGGCGTTGCGCGTGCCCAGGTCACGGACGGTGCCCATGGGTACGATTGCGAGGGTGAGCCTCTCCGCGATCTCATGAATCAGATGTTCATATCTCGCTCCAACGCGGTCGATCTTGTTTACGAAAAAGAGTGTCGGAATCTTTAGACGCTGCAAAGCGCGCATTAAGACGCGGGTCTGAGCTTGGACGCCCTCGACCGCAGAGAGCACTAACACGACGCCGTCGAGCACGCTCAGCACCCGTTCGACCTCAGCGATGAAGTCCGGGTGGCCGGGCGTGTCGACCAGATTGACCGTGACATCGTTGATAACGAACGACACCACGGCAGACTTGATCGTGATGCCGCGTTGCCGTTCCAGTGCCAGGAAATCGGTCTGTGTGCTGCCATCATCGACGCGACCGACGCGGTCGATGACACCGGCGGCGTAGAGCAGCCGCTCAGTCAGGCTGGTCTTACCGGCGTCTACATGCGCCAAAATCCCCAGGTTCAACGTTCGCATTGAGCGTCATGTCCTCCGAATAGGTGGTTAGTCTTTTCTGGATGGATATGAACTCTTGGCGCATGTCGCTGTCCTCTGTCATTCGGCTTTCATCGCGAGTACAGCACGGAGCATCGCCGGGCGTCAACCGTTACGTGGGTGTTGCCAACCCAGTTCGCTCGAATCGGCGAAATCCGCCAGGAGCGTCCCGAACTCTCTCGATGCTCGTGAAGCGGGAGCCGAACTGCCGTGGTGTCATGGCTCGACCTGCGCGTCGGGTGCGATCCCGTTCGCAGTGACGAATTGCCGTATCTGCGCCGCGTGCTCGGTCGTGTGCCCCACGAGGCCCGTGATGATCCATGCGTGCGGCTGGCCGTGATAGCGGTGAGCCAGCGGCAGCAGCTTCGTGGCCCTCTCGTCGGTCATGCCTGCCAGCGTGTCGCTTACCCGCTGGCGGCAATAGTCAATGTAGCCCAGCATCTCGGATCGCGACCAGGCTGCGGGCAAGCTCGGAAGGTCGCGCCAGTGCGGGTGCCCCGTGAAGGGAGGCGGCGGGGACCACGGGCCAAACTCGCCGTTCAGGTCGTAGTCGAGGCCCTCCAGCGCGTGCCATACCACGCTCCACGGAGTCGACCGTCTCTGGACCCATCGGTGGACCAGGGCGGCGCGCTGTGGGGGGTCGGCGACGACCTTCCAGTCCGACCCAAGGAACTTGTGATTACCGTCCGGGGCCGGAACCTGCCACATGGGCGTTTCCCACAGATCCTCCGTGCAATCCCGCACCGCCGCCGCCAACAGATCCAACGCCTGTTCGAAGCTGCGGGCGAGGCTCTCCACCCAGATTGATGCCATACGCGGTGACGTTACGTCGGTGGATGCAGATGCTCAAGGCCGGGGTACCCAAAGGGCGGACAACGGCTCCCGCGTTCGAATCGCTCCCCTCAACCACCTGGGTGGAGCGGCGAAACAAGTGAACGGCGGTTTGATTGGGCGCTCGCATCCCCTCGTCCTTCGATGGAATTCACGAAATCCGCGAGGAGGGCCGCGAGTTCTCGAGGCTTGTGGAGGGGGATGGCGTGGGCGACCCCTGAAATGGTGGCCAGCCGGGAGCGAGGCTGAAGTCGAAGCATGTCATCGGCGATGTGCGGTGGTAGCACGTCGCTTTGCGCGCCACGCACGACGAGAGACGGGCATTCGATCGTCTCCCACATGGGCCGGAGGTCCAGGCGTTCGTCGTCGCCGACTGCCATCATTTCCCGGAGATGGCGCGAGATGGCGGGGTCGAATGAGTGAACCTCGCTCTTCGCCATCGCTACCCAGCTGGCGATGCGACGCGAACCGGATGTCATTTGGGGATGCGGATAGGCGTCGATGACAACGACGCCGGAAACCCGCCCGCTGAGGCATGCAGCGGAAAGGATGGCGACGGCGCCACCCATCGAAAATCCCACGAGGACGCAGCGTTCCACTTCCAACTCATCGAGCGCGGTCGCCACGTCGGCAAAATGTTGGTCGCCCCCGTAGGCTTCGCCCGCGTCCCAATCGCTTTCACCGTGTCCACGCGCATCGAGGGAGATGACACGCCGAGTCGGCAGGTTGCGGACTGTGGCGGCCCAGTTGGTACCCGATCCGGTGATGCCGTGGAGCAGGACCAGCGGGAGGCCCTTCGCTTCTGCATTCCATTCGCGATACGCCAGGGTCAGGCCCGCCCCCTGGACGCGGCTGACCCTGGTCGTTTCAGTAAATGGAGTCCGCATCCGAACATTCTATGCTGCGAGGGGCCGAATTGATGTTCAGGCACGCGGCTTGAAGGCGACCACGCTGGCGGAGGCGATGCCCTTGCCGCCAGGATATTCGGTCGCCACGGAGGTGACGTCGGAGAAACCAGCGGCGGCTATCTCGGAAAGATAGTCGCGTTCGAGGAGCGCGCCCGCGATGCAGCCCGCCCACTTCTCCATATCGTTCTTCACCTCTTCGGGGACCGGCTGCGTCCAGACGATGTCCGAGACCTGCAGGCGGCCGCCGGGACGAAGGACGCGGAAGGCGTCGCGGAAGACCTTGGCCTTGTCGGGGGCGAGATTGATGACGCAATTGGAGATGATGACATCGACGCTGGCCGAGTCGATCGGCAAGTGCTCGATCTCGCCCAGGCGGAACTCGACGTTCGTCGCGCCAACCTTGACCGCGTTCTTGCGAGCGAGGGCGATCATCTCGGGCGTCATGTCAACGCCGTAGACCTTGCCCGTTTCGCCCACCATCTTGGCGGCGAGGAAGCAATCGATGCCGCCCCCGGAACCCAGGTCGAGCACGGTTTCGCCGGGCATGAGCGCCGCGATGGCGGTCGGGTTGCCGCAGCCGAACGCGACGTCGGTGACCGTCGATGGTAGGTCCGCTATCTCCGCGGACGCATAGAGCTTCGCAATGTTGGAAAGCTGAACGTCCGTGGTTTCCGTGGCGCAGCAGGAGTCCTCGGTCGCCGCGGAGGTGTCGCAGCACGCGGCGGCTGCCGGGACGATGTTGATCAGCTCGATCGTGTCGCTGTCGCCGCAACAGTCGGGGCCGCAGCAGGCGTCCGCAACGGGGGCCTCGACTCGTTCGAGGACGGGGCGGACGCGGTTGCCATAGGAGGCGGCCACACTCTGGCGGATCTCTTCGTCGGTTGGGGTGGTCAAGTTGTCTTCTCCTTCATCGTAAAAAAACGATTGCTTGATATCGTTAAATTACGATACGATGGAAGCGGAGTCAATACCCCACGAATGAAAACGCTGGAAATTCTTACTGACCAGGAAGAACGCGCGGCAGCGATCTTCCGCGCCCTCGGCAACCCCGCGCGCGTGCGCATCGTCACGGAGCT
>DAOTTM010000010.1:0-1977 GCA_034437915.1 Dehalococcoidia bacterium
GGGTAGGCTCATGGCGGGAGCGTACGAGCGAGTGAAAGACATGGCAAGCGGTGGGGTGTCGTTCAAAGTTTTGCGTGCTGCGGGAGTGCGGGAGATTGACGAGGGTGGCGGACCGAACCTGCCGTCCGTGCCGCGCGGGCGACTCCCTACACAGTAACCACGCATGGCATCCCAGCGCTTGCTTACGCGTGCGCTACGGACGGAATTTGAGTGGAGGTGTGCGCGCCCTGTTCGAAGTCGAGGCCGTAGAATCGACCACAAAAGCAATGGAGTGATCGGCGTGAAAGATTTTAAGGACAAGGTCGCGGTGGTTACGGGGTCGGCGAGTGGGATTGGGCGAGCAATGGCGGAGAAGTTCGCGGCCGAGGGCATGCAGATCGTGATGGCGGATATCGAGCCGGAGGCGCTGACGTTGGCGGCGGAAGAGCTGAAGCGTAAGGGCGCATCCATTCTCGCCGTGCGCACGGACGTGACGAAGCCCGACCAGGTGGAAGCGTTGGCGGAGAAGACCGTGGCGGCTTTCGGCGCGGTTCACGTGCTCTGCAACAACGCAGGCGTGGAGGTGATCGGCGCGGTTCACGAGCACACGCTGGCGGACTGGGAGTGGGTGATCAATGTGAACCTGTGGGGCGTCATCCATGGCGTGCGCGCGTTCGTGCCAAGGATGATGGCGCAGGACGCCGAAGCGCACATCGTAAACACCGCTTCCATGGCAGGACTGACGACGGCGCCCTTCATGAGCGTGTACGACGTGACGAAGTTCGGCGTGATGGCGCTCTCCGAATCGATGTTCAAGGAGTTTGCGCTGACGGCGCCGAAGATTGGTGTGTCCGTGCTCTGCCCGGGGCTGATCAATACGAGCATCATGTCTTCGGCGCGCAATCGCCAGAACGACTACGTGGAGAAGGGCAGCTTTGGCGAGATGGCCCTGCGCTTCCGTGCGAATCTCACGGCCGGGCTGGCAGCGGGGTGGCCGCCTTCCGTCGTCGCGGAGACGGTGTTCGAAGGCATTCGCGACAGCAAGTTTTACCTGATCCCGGCGCAGAACAAGGATGGGATTAAGGCGCGGATGGAAGATATCGTTGAAGAGCGAAATCCATCGCCGAGGGTGATATAGGCCCGCGCCGCATCGGGCCCTCACCGCCAACCCCTCTCCCGACTCGTGCCTCGCGGGCGATGGGAGCAAAGAGATGTTGAGCCGAGCGATACCTATCGCGCGGAAGGCCACGGCGGGCGGTGGGAGGCATAGTCTTTCAACGCCTGGGCGATGATCGCGAGCGCCTTATCCCGCCCCTCGAAGGGATCGACGATCACTTCTTTTTCTTCCAGCACTTTGTATTCGAGGAAAAAGCGTTCAATCTCCCGGACCAGGTGGGGCGGGGCGCCTTCGAGGGTGTGGATGTGGGAATAGGCGGGGTCCATGCCGTTGACCGCGAGGATCTTGTCGTCGGCCTTGCCCTGGTCGCGCATGTGCATGACGCCGATGGGGCGCGAATAGATGATAGTCAGCGGGTGGACTGGCTCCTGGCCGAGCACGAGGACGTCGAGCGGATCGTTGTCGTCGCAGTAGGTGCGCGGGATGAAGCCGTAGTTCGCGGGGTAGTGGGCGGCGCTGTGGAGCACGCGATCGAGTTTGAGCAGCCCGCTTTCTTTGTCGAGTTCGTACTTGTTCTTGGAGCCAGCCGGGATCTCGATGACCACGGGGAGGCGCTCGCCGATATCGGCGAGATCGATGGAGATGTCGTGCCACGGGTGTGTCATGTCAAGAGGGTACAAGGACTTAGGACTTAGGACTTAGGCCAATCGCCGTGGCGTAACGTTCGAAGCTGCCGTGGCGGTCGGCGCCCTGGGCGAAGCGGGGGGTGGGCGTCAAAGTTTTGCGTGCGCCTTGTCCTGGTTCGATTTTCACGTCGTTCCGCCTGTCACCCCCGTTCGTCCTGAGCCTGTCGAAGGATGAACACGCCGCTGTCCATGGTT
>DAOTTM010000011.1:0-4796 GCA_034437915.1 Dehalococcoidia bacterium
CTCTAAAAGCGAGACCTGTGGACTGGTGTATGGAAGGCGGAGACGTTTGGCAACGGTTTCGGCAGTCGCGGTTCAATCTGACACAGTTAAGTACCGTCGATAGCCATCTACTTGCAGTCCGCACCGATCTACTTGCAGTCAAGGGTCGGGAAGTGCGGCTGAGATAGCGTCGATCGCGGCTGTGGCTGCCCCCTGAGGTCGATAGCCCGTGCGCCAAATCGTTAACACGCCGAACGCCGCCGCGGCCCTACGATTTGCTACACTGGATCCATAGCCTGGGGCGGGGACATTGCTACCGTTGCGTTTGCGCCACTTTTCCGCGCGTTGGGAACGATCGAAGCCAACCTCCTCGCGTGCCCGCGGCCCGCTCCGAAAGGGATACAACGCATGCCCGTGAATTTCGCGCGCACCGTCGGCGTGCTTGCCTTGCAGGGTGACTTCCGCGAACACCGCGAGATGCTCGAGGCGATGGGGCATGTCGTGGTCGAGGTGCGCAAGACGGCCCAGCTCCACGATCTCGACGCGCTCATCATCCCCGGCGGCGAGAGCACAACGATCGCGCGCCTCATTCTCAGCAACGGTTTCCAACAGCCCCTGCGTGATTTCGCCGCCAGCGGCCGCGCTGTCTGGGGCACATGCGCGGGCGCCATCCTCCTCGCCAAGGCCGTGGATAACCTCGACCGACCGGGCATCGAAGTGATGGACATCAGCGTTCGCCGCAACGCCTTCGGCCGCCAAACGGAGAGCTTCGAAGCGGACCTGGACGTGCTCGGCCTGGAGGGCGGTCCCTTTCGCGCGGTTTTCATCCGCGCCCCCCAGATCGAAGCGGTGACGCACCCCGCGAAGGCGATCGCCACGCTCGCCGATGGCACGATCGTGGCGGCGCGCGAAGGAAACCTCCTGGCCACGAGCTTCCACCCGGAACTCACCGGGGATACGCGCCTGCACGAACTCTTCCTGCGCATCGGCATCACCTGTAAATACGTGCGGCGGGACCCGCCCGCCGCACTCGCGCCCTTCCTTGATGCGGACGGCCGTCTCAAGACGTGGCCGGTGAAAGCGCACCTCCAGGAAGTGGCCCTCGGCTACGTTGCGAAAACGTTCGAACCGGGAAAAGAGTATTCGGAGGCCGAAGTCAACGACCTCGTGTCGGAAGCTCATTCGTTTGGCGATGCAGCTCTCCTGCGCCGCGCGCTTGTGGATACGGGCATTGTCACGCGCACGGCGAACGGCTCGGTCTATCACCTGGTGGCTGACGGTCTGCGCATACTCGCGGGACAGGTGAATTGACTCACCATGTCTGAATTGCGCGCCGATGCCCTCAGCCCCCTTGATGCCGCCACGCTCTGGGCGCAGCTGCATCGCCTCGACACGGAGGTGATCGCCACGCGTTCCGTGGACAGGCTCTTCGTCTCCGCCGGGCTCGCGGCCACGGGCCTTTCCCGGCTCCCGCACATCGCGCGGACGGCCGTGTTCGGGGTGAAGCGCGGGCTTGGCTACCGCGGTGTCTGTGTCGCGCGCGAACTCGATGGCGGCGCCGGTTGGGAGGTCGTTTCCTTGCGCCTGGCGCGCGAAACGGACGACGAAGCGGTCCTCGCACTGCTCAGCGCCGCCTGCCGGGAAACGGCCCAACGCATGGCACGCACGATCTACCTCCGCATCGCCGAAGGTTCGCCGCATGCGGACGCGGTCCGGCGTTCGGGGATGATGCCATATACGCTCGAATACCTGCACGCCCTGCCGATGAAGGCTGAACCCCACCGCGAAACAAGTTTTCGCCCGGCCAAGCGCCAGGACCGGCACGCGATATTCCGGCTCTATTGTCGTGCCGTGCCAGGGCATGTGCGCCGACAGGAAGCGGCAAGCCAACAGGAGTGGCGCGCCGTCCTCGATTCTTACGAATGCGAAAAGGAGTTCGTCCTCGAACACGATAGTGGGTTCCAGGCATGGGTGGGCGTGGGCCCCCGCGAATCGCGCATGCTCATCGATTCGACCGTCGATGGCACGACGGACGAAGCGCTCGACCTCGTCGAGGCTACGCTCGGAGTGCACGGCGTGCTCGTGCTTTCGGAACACCAGTTCGCCCCCCAGCGCATCGCCGCGGAACGGGGGTACACTCCTCTTGGCACGCGGCTGATGTGTGCGCGCAGGCTCGCCATTCTGAACCCTCTGAAGGAGGCCATTGCGGCGCCGGTCATCGAGACCGTCCCGCTTCGCCAATGACCGCACCCATCACCAGCGAACCCGATTCCGATCCCGACCCTGTCTTCGTCCCGGACCAGATCGTCACCGACGACCTGGATCTCCTCCTCGCCTCCCTCCCGCCGCGTATTGGCGACCTCTTGCGCGAAGAGGAACGGAGGACGGGCCTCCTTGAGGTCGTGATGGACCTTGGCCGCCTGCCCGAGGCGCGCTACCCCGGCCGCGAAGTCGTCCTCAGCCATGAGGAAGTGAGCGAAGACGACCTCCAATACGTGATCGACCACATCGGCGAGTTTGGGCTCGATAACCGCGCGGGCATTGAGCGCACCCTCCACCGCATCTCCTGCATTCGCAACCGGCGCGGCAAGATCGTCGGCCTTACCTGCCGCATCGGGCGTGCCGTGTATGGCACGATCCGCGTGATCGCAGACCTCGTGATGAGCGGCAAGAGCACGCTCCTTCTCGGACGCCCTGGCGTGGGCAAGACGACGATGCTGCGCGAAGTGGCGCGCGTCCTGGCGGACGATGCCAACAAGCGCGTGATCATCGTCGATACCTCGAACGAAATTGGCGGCGACGGCGATATCCCCCACCCCGCGATCGGCGGGGCGCGGCGCATGCAAGTGGCCACTCCCGCGATGCAGCACGCTGTCATGATCGAGGCGGTGGAAAACCACATGCCCGAAGTGATCGTGATCGACGAGATCGGGACGGAGCTCGAAGCCGCGGCGGCGCGCACGATCGCCGAACGTGGCGTTCAACTGGTCGGTACAGCCCACGGCACGACGATCGAGAACCTCATGATGAACCCCACGCTCGCGGATCTCGTCGGGGGCATCCAATCCGTGACCCTGGGCGATGACGAAGCGCGCCGGCGAGGCACGCAGAAGTCCATCCTCGAACGCAAAGCGCCGCCCACTTTCGAAGTGATCGTCGAGATCCAGAACTGGGCGAAGGTCTCCGTCCACGCCAACGTCGCTGAGACGATCGACGCGATGCTACGCGGATACGACCCGCGCCCGGAGACGCGCCAACTCGGCCGCGAAGGGCGCATCGAGATCATCGACGAGCCGCGCGAAGAGAGCGACCGGCCCGCCAGCCGCACGACGCGCGACAATGCCGGGAGCTGGGAGATCGGTTTACCTTCGCATCGTCGCAGTGGCGGCCACGTGCGCGAAGAGCAGCCGACGCCCGAACGCGCCCCCACGGAGCGCCGCTTTCCGCGCGAGGCCTCGCGCGAGCCAGTCGTGAAGGTGATGCCTTTCGGTATTTCCCGCACGCGCCTTGAGCAGGCGGTGCGTGGCACGAGCATGAACATCGAGATCGTCGGCAGCCCCCACGAAGCGGACGCCGTGATCACCATGCGCGCCTACTACCGCCGCAAGCCCCAGGCCATCCGCGAGGCGGAAGAGCGCGCGCTCCCCATCTACATCATCAAGACGAACACGGCCTTCCAGATGGAGCAGGTGCTCCTCCAATTCCGCAACTCACCGGATGGCGATAGCGGCCGTGGCGGCGCCCCGCGCAAGGACCCGATGACCGAGGTGTTCAAGGACACCGAAGATGCCATCGCGAAGGTGATCGAAGAAGGTCGCCCGATCGAACTCCCACCCGCGAACAGCTACATCCGTCGCGTGCAACACGAACTCGCGGGCCGCTTCAACCTTGATAGCCGCAGCGCCGGCAAGGAACCGAACCGCCGCGTCAAGATCCTCCCCTTCGCGGGCGGCTGATGCCGTAAGTTGTGCAATGGCTATTCGTCCTGCCCGCAGCAAGGCCCCGCCGGCGCCCCGTGAGGCGCCGAGAACGCGTCCCAACTTGCCGAACGTCCAGGTGCTCTCCCCTGAAGAGGCATGGGCGTTCTTCGATGCGCGATCGCGGGAACTTCTTGGAATGTCCGGCGATGAGTTCAACGCGGCCGTTGCGAGCGGTGAAATCGGGCCGCGCATCGAAGAACCCAACGTGCTCGATGTGTGGATGATTCGCAGCGAAAAGCCGGCCGGATAGTGCTGACGACCGCGGCGCCCGCGGATGATTTATAGTACAAGCATGGCCATTCGACCCGCCCGCAACAAGATCGTGAAGACGACTCGGGAGAAGGTCGCCCGCGCGCGGGAGCCGCGCATGAAGGTTCGCGTGTATTCTCCCGACGAGGCGTGGGCGCTTTACAATGAGCGGGCGCAAACGCTGCTCGGCATGTCCGCCGAGGAGTTCGAGTACGCCTGGGAACGGGGGGAATTTCTCGGCCGGCAAGAGGAAGCGGCTGTCCGCAGAGTGCGCATGATCCGAACAGACAAGCCAACTGAGTAAGACTGCAACTTGGCTGATAGGACCGCAGCTACAGCTTTCCGGGCGTTCGTTGAACCGCTAAATAAAGCTGTGTCGTGTATAATCCACCGCACTTTCTCCCACGACTGCCACTACCCGCGGGAAGGACGCGAGTATTGGATTTCGTTGAACCCGGGCAATACCGTGCGCGTTCAATCCGCCAGCGACTCGCATCTCAGAGTTGAAATCGGGCAGCGGTTCCGAATTGTCGCGTCAGAGCAGGAACGACTGTCATGGACGGTGCTCGTAACCCGCTATGAGTTCTC
>DAOTTM010000012.1:0-25788 GCA_034437915.1 Dehalococcoidia bacterium
AGGTCGAGGTCTCGAGCTGTGACCGACAGCACCGCGCGGGCGGCGGCGAGTTCGATGTCGATCTCGCCGAGGAGATGTTGGACCCCTGGAGACGAACCCAGCGCACCGGCAAGCTTCACCTTCGACTCCGCGCGGGCGGCATTCACCGCCAGCTCCCGCGCGCGTTCGGCGATGCCGAGGAAGACTGCAACCAGCGTGAGATTGCCAACCGTCCGCGAGAGCAGCAGGCCAGGAGTCCAGCGCCCCCAGGGGCCAGCCACGACGACAGCGTTTTCGGCCACGCGACAGTCATCGAAGACCACGGACTGGCTTCCCGAGGCGCGCATGCCGAGGGCATCCCAATCGCCCTGGGGCAAGAATCCCGGCGACCGCACCGGCACCGTGGCGAAGCCTATCCTGTCCCCGTCCTCGTGAGGGACGCGAACGTTCATCATGCAGAAATCGGCGATCGGTGAGAGCGTCACGAAGATCTTGCGGCCCGTGATGCTCCATCCGTCGCCAACCCGCGTTGCGGTTGTGCGAGGCCGCAGATTGTCTGTCCCCGGCTCCGTCGACGTACCGCAATAGATGAGTTTCCCGGCGGCTACCGCTTGAAGAGGCGAGGCAGCCCTCTCTTCCGCCAATGCATCGCCCGCGGCCCGCGCCGCACGCCAGCGCTCGGCGACATTTCTGGCGCTAATGAAGTGCATGTTGATTGCGATGGCGGTCGAGGGATCGCCCCGGCCGAGCCGATCGAGGCCGGCGCACCAGTCGTGCACGGATTCCAGCCCGATGCCTCCAAGTTCCGCCGGTACGAACGCCGCCAGGAATCCGCTTCGCTTCATCTCTTCGTAGTTGTCAGCCGGGAAGGTACTTTCTGCATCATGGGCGGCAGCTCTTGCCCGGAAGACGGTTGCGTGCTCTTCGGCCAGGCGCACGAATCGTTGACCGGCGGCGGTGGTTGGTTGGAGTTCCATCGACGTTGCAGCTCCGAGGGTTATTGAGTGGGGCGCGGAAACGGTCAGCCCTGATGGTCACGAAGCACGGGCTCGCCCAGCGTCAGCATGAGGCGGTTTGCCCATCCGAAGAACGCGGAGGCCTGCGTTGCATCGAGGATTGAGAGGTCATCGACGCCGAGTTCGCGCAGGCGCTCGATGTGCCATTGCGTCGCCGCGGGCGGAGTGAGGGCGAGCGCCGCGGCGAAATCGGTGACGGACCGCCAGCGATCGTCGAGTTCGGCTTCGATGCCCTCATCGAGCACGCGTTGGACGTCTTCGGTGCGTCCGCTGAACTGCGAGGCCGCACGGCTATGGACGGACGCGCAATAAATGCAGCCGTTGACGCGGGAGGTAACCGCTGCGGCGAGTTCGCGCTCTGCGCGGGGCAGACCTGACTCGGTGTAGAAGATGCCGTTGTCCGTGGCCGTGCGCTCGCCCAGGACAGGAGGGTCCAGCGCCAACAGTCGGAAATATGGCGAATCGAGGCGTGGCCCGGGGAGCACGGCCCTTTGTTCCTCGGTAGCGTCGGCAGCCTCGAAGGGGGTCAGCCAGGGCTTCCAATCGAGGTGTTCCTGGGTGAAGCCGGCGTCGCGCGAGCTCACGGGTCCGAGGTTGCAGGCGGGCGCGACTCGGTCATCGCCACGGAGAAGAACGAGGCCGACGTAGACGCGGACGAGGTAGCTGGTGAAGGCGATGAGCTGTGAGAGAGTCACGATCTCGGGTGTGCTCAGGCCCGCCGCCTGCAACACCTCGATGTCCGCGGGCGTGGCGGCTGCCGGGTTGAGGACGAGCAGATCGGCGTGCTTGAGCATGGCCACGAGCCGCTTGGGCAAGCCGTCGGAGGGAGGTGTACTGGAGACCCCGGCCACCACCGCTTCCAGGCCGGGAGGGTTGTGCAACAAGAGCGCCGTGAAGTGCTCCACGAAAGCGAGTTCGTCGTGCAGCACAGACACGCGCAGGGCGACGGCGAGTCGTTCGGTGCGGGTCACCGAGGTGACCGGGTGGTCGCCGAAGAGCGCGTCGTAGCTCCCCTGGGTGTGGCGCGTCGCCGCGGCCCGTTCGGTTCGGAGCGCCGCAAGATGTGAACCTTCGACGATGCCGAGAAGCGCGTTCAGGACGTCGGTTGTAGCAGTGGTCTCGTTCTTCATTCGGGGTGGCCTCCTGGCTGAAGTAGATGCTATCCCTTCCGGGGCGCCCCAGCGACTCCAGTCGCGAGGGCACATCGACCCCGATACGTGCGGGGGCGAAGCAGCCCCATATCGATACGTGGTGGACGGCGCCGGGCGTTACGCTTCGACATATACTGTTCGTTCACCACGCCATTCGCGTCGCAAAATATGCTCCGACGACGAATCCGGCGAAGAACCCGTAAAGGAGTCCCATGGAACAGCGACGCATGAAATTGGGGTGCCTACCCTGTCCATGAAACCTTTCGAACACCTGCGGATCGTGGAAATTGCCGGTTCACAAGCGGGCGCGTTCGCCGCAAAGATGTTCGCCGACTACGGCGCGGATGTCGTCAAGGTGGAGCCCCCGGAGGGCGACCCACTGCGCCAGAACGGCGAGCCGCTCTCCGGCATGGGCTCCGAGTTCGCCTTTCTCAACACCAACAAACGCTCATTGCGCCTCGATCTCCGAGCGCCGGCCGGCTTGTACGAACTCAATGGGCTCCTCGGCGTTGCCGACGCGGTGATCGAGAGTTCCGCCCCTGACCCGCTAACCCCTGTTTCAGGCCAAATGGGGAATGATCAGATCGTCCGGGTCTACATCTCACCGTTCGGGCTGAGCGGCCCATACGCAGCCTACCGATCGAACGTCTTCACCGACGACGCCATCAGTGGGCACATGGGTCTTTCCGGCGAACGAGACCGCGAGCCGATCAAGCGGGCAGGTCTGCACACGCACTTTCAGGCGGGGATGCACGCGTTCATCGGTTGCATGTCCGCACTCCTGGCCCGCGAGCGAATCGGCCACGGACAGATCGTGGAAGTCTCCCATATGGAAGGGATGGCGGCGCTGCACCAGCACACGATCTCGGCGTGGACCCACGGCGGCCAGATCCTCCGCCGCGAAGGCAATGCCCAGCCGGGACCGTATCATCCCGTCGGTGTCTATCGTTGCAAGGACGGATACGTTTTTCTCGGACATGCAGGTGGCGGGAAGCTCGTCCCTTTTGTCGAGGTGCTCGGCTACGGGCATCTCTTTTCGGACCCTCGATTCGCCACGGACGGCGCCCGCGGGGCCCACAAGCGGGAATTCGATGAGGCGCTTGGCGTGCGCCTGATGGAGTTGACGGCGGCCGAAATCACCGAGCTTGGCAGAGCCGTGTTCTCGCCCATCGGTCCAGTGCCCAACATGCTGGAGGTGCTCCAGGACGAACAATATGAAGCACGGGGCTTTTGGGCGCCGCTACCGAGCGAGCCTCGGTACAAGATCCCCCGCGGGCCGTTCTTGTTCGAAGGGCATGATGCGCAACCTGGACCCCCGCCCGAAAGACCGGGGACTATCACGCTATCGGAAGTCATCGCCCGGTGGGCGCCGAACGTGCCACCGACTCTTAAGGAGAAGCTTGCCGCCGGCCCACTCACCGGACTGAAAGTGCTCGACCTCACGCGGGTTTGGGCCGGCCCCATTGCCGGGCGAATGCTCGGCGACCTCGGTGCGGACGTTATCCATGTTGAGTCTCCGTGGAACCGTGGGGCGCAGGCTATCGACCGGGCTTTCGCTGTGCTTAGTCATCTCTACCCTGATGACCAGCCCGGGGACAGACCGTGGAATCGGAGCGCCGGGTTCAACAAACTTGCCCGCAACAAGCGTTCAATCACGCTGCACCTCCAGCACGAAAAGGGAAGGGCCGTCTTCGCGGAACTCGTGAAGCGTGCGGACGTTGTCCTCGAGAACTACAGTCCCCGAGTGATGCCGCAGCTCGGTTTCGACTTCGATGGCCTCAAGAAACTCAACCCTTCCATCGTCTACACGACCATGCCCGGCTACGGATCATCGGGACCCGGACAGAATCGAGTCGCCCTCGGGCCGGTTATCGAAGCGGCGGTCGGCTTGACCGCGATGATGGGCTACCACGACTCCGGCCCATACCGCTCGGGCGTGGCCTGGGCGGACCCTGTCTCGGGGCTGACAGCGGTGGCGGGGACGCTGATGGGCCTGTGGCACCGTGCCTCTTCCGGGGGGATCCCCCAGCGAGTCGAGTGTGCGATGTCCGAATCGATGGCCACGTTCGCGGGCGAGGAGATCCTGGCGGCGCAGGTCCGGGGCACGAATGCGGTGCGCCGGGGAAATCGAGACCCGCTTTGCGCACCCCAGGGCGCGTATCCGTGTGCCGGTCAAGATCGTTGGGTAGCGATTAGCATCACGTCCCAGGAAGAATGGGAGGCGCTCCGCGAGGTGATCGGGCTCGATCCATCGCGTGCGACCCTCGATCTCGCGGGGCGCCAGGAGGGCCACGACCAGATCGACCTGGCGATACGCCGCTGGACTCGGGCGCGCAGTCCGTGGAGCGCCACGCGCCTCCTGCAAGCGCGGGGCATCATCGCCGCCCCGGTCAGTGACGGGAGGGATCTCGTCGAAGATCCCCACCTGGAGGCGCGCGGATTCTGGTCGGAGATGGACCACGCCGATGTCGGACTACGCCGGTACCCGGGGAACCCGATCAAGCTGAGCGAGACACCGGTAACTTACCGACTTCCCCCGCCCGGCTTCGGCGAGCACAACGACGAAATCTACGGCGGCTTGTTGGGGATGCCGGGCGAGGAGTTGGCTGCTTTGCGGCAGGCTGGCGTAATCGTCGATACTCCGCCAGCGACCTTGGCCGACCTGGCAACTGCCAGGACAGCATCGAAATCGTCCGCTGGCGTTCTCGGAAGGGCAGCGCCTGAACTGATCGACGGATAGTCCAGTTTGTGGCCGCTGGCGCTGGAGGATCACCGGCCATTTCGATGATGCAAGCCGCTGTCTTTCGTCACGCGCACCAGCCTGTGACAGTCGAAATCGATCCGCCGCAAAGAGGCGAAGCGCTCCTCCACCGTCATCGCCGTCCGCGTTCGTCGCCGCGCCGATTCCCCCCTTACGTTGGATGTCCGTCAAACTGGGGCAACCGCGGGGCCAGGGAAGTCACTCGAACCAGGTCTTGCTGCCGACTGGAAGGCACGGGCGCCGAGGGGATTCGCGAGCGTGTAGACCGCGGGACAACACACCAACGGCGTCAGGGGAATTTCCGGATAGCCGAGACAACCATTCCCGATGCCTCTCGTGCAATCAGGGCTAGACCGCCGCAAACGTTGACTGAACTCGCAGCGAAGGCGTATACGAGAATACCGGGACCGCCTGTTGTCTTTCCTGCTGTCCCATTCTTGGAGGTGCGCAGTTTGCGAAAACAATCCCCCGTTCCCACAGAGCTCGACAGGCCCTTTTACGACGCGTGCAACGAAGAGCGCCTCGTGCTTCAGCATTGCTCCGCCTGCAATCGCTTTCAGTTCCCGCCGCGAGCGATGTGTCCCCGCTGCGGGAGTTCGAACCTGGAGTGGCGGCCGGTGAGCGGCCGAGGCCGGATACAGAGCCGCGTCGTCGTCTACGACAGTCCGGTCTCAACGTTGATCCCCGATCAGCCATTCAACGTGGCGACGATAGCCCTTGAAGAGGAACCGGAATTGACTATGTTGTCCCACCTCCCGGGCGTTCCGGTGGATCAGGTCCCGATCGGTGCGACGGTCGAGGTCATTTTCGAAGCGACGCCGACAACAGGGCAAAAGGTACCCGAATGGCGAGTGGTGAGTTAGCCCACACCTTGCCGCTGTCCGGCGGTTCCGCGGTTCGATAAAACACGCACGAAGAAGGAGACATGAGCTATGCCAATTCCCATCGCCCCCCATTCCTGGCACCGAAACCGAGAAGGCGTCGGCATCTGGGAGGGCCGGGGGAAGGTCGTCGCTACTGGTGTCGGGACGTCACCTACCGCTCGGCGGTGGGACGAGAAGCCGGGGACGAGCATGGGCGCCCTGACGATCACTGCTATTCGAAAGGCCATCGAGGACGCCGGGATCTCGCCCGACGAGATCGACGGAATTGTGTTGACGCCAGAATCCACCACCGGGGTTTCGAACGATCCGAATTCGCCCGCGCCCGAAGGTTGGGACGCGGTCTTTAAGATGGCGGACTTCCCCCAGGCCGGTATCACCCGTGGGGACATCGACTGGCTGCTCCTGAACATGCCGGAGCTGAAGAACGTCCAGTTTAAGATGAACGGCCCGGTCTGCATGTCCGTGGCATTCACCACCGCCGCCGAAGCGGTGAGCCGGGGCCTCACGCGCACCTGCCTGGTAGTGCGGGGTTGGCATAACCTTGCTGGCCGATACTACGTGGGACAGGGCGCCGCAGCCCTGGAAACGGCCTCGGGACCCGGGAAGTACGGCAGTATCTGGGGCATGCCGGCGTGTGCCACCACCGCCATGGTGTTTGAGGAGTACTGCAACAAGTACGGCAAGCGCCACGAAATGATGGCCCCCTTCATAGTCGAAGAGCGACGGAACGGGCTGATGAATCCCGACGGGTTCTACTCACAGCACCGGCCGGAGATGATCACCGTGGACGACTACCTCTCTGGCCGGTGGATAGCCAAGCCAGCGAACATCTACGACAACGATCTGCCGATCCAGGCGGCCCTGGCCGTGATCTTCACGACCCCCGAGCTGGCCGCCCATCACAAGCAGAAACCCGTCTACATCCTCAATCACGCGCAAACCAGGCCGGAGCTGCAGGGCGTCGTCCCCACCCTTGCTGATTGGGAACGGGCCAGCGACCGAATGGGCCGGATGCTCTATGAAGGGGCGGGCATTGGTCCCGAGGATGTCTCCTTCGAGAACATGTACGATGGGTTCACCCTCTTCCACCAGTTCCACCTGGAAGGCCTGCGCTTTGCCTCCAGGGGCGAAAAGCGCGGATACGCACTCGACCTGTACCAGACGGACATCAGCATCGAGGGTCCGAATCCTGTTTCGCCCAGTGGCGGCAATAGCGGCAATGGGCGCACCCGCTGGTGGAACCACCGGGACTGCATCCTGCAGATCCAGGGAAGGTCACCATCTCAGATCACGCGGAAGGCGGAGATTGGGATTTCAGGTGCGCACATACCGAATTTCTGCGACGCACTGGTCTGGGGGGCTTCTCCCGATTAGGTTCGGCTCGGCGCCCGATGGAGACGGAGGCGATCCGCTCGTCAGAACGGCGTGTACGTCGCTTTCGGCCACGAAGCAAACGCGGAGTAATAGGAGGAAGAGCTTGGCATTTCTGATAAGTTTCGACATCGACGGCACGCTAGAGTTTGGCGATCCGCCCGGCGGGATCACGGTGGAGATGGTCCGTCGCGCCCAGGAGTTGGGATTCCTGATCGGTAGCTGTTCCGACCGTTTCCCTTCAGCCCAGAGGACGATGTGGGAAGCACGCGAGATCAAGGTGGATTTCGTTGCGGCAAAGCACATGTTGCCCGACATTCGGTCCCGTTTCGAGGCCGTCAAATACCTACACATCGGTGATCGGGACCTTGATAAGCAGCTTGCCGAGCAGGCGGGATTTGAATTCCTCTGGGATCACGAGGGCGTTGCGGAGCCATGGCTCGCATGGCTAGAGACCAATGCTTCGGGATAGCTCGACTCGGTCGCAGGCCGCGACGTGAAGATCGGCCTGATTTCGGATACTCACATCCCGTCGTCGGGTCCTGAACCACCTTCGCAGGTGGTGCAGGCCTTTGAGGGCGTCGATCTTATCCTTCATGCGGGGCATGCCAACGTCGCCTCCTGCCTTGAGTGGCTGGGCCGTATCGCGCCGGTGAGGTCAACCGAGTCGTGGTTGGAGGGCACGGGCGAGACCCCGACGAGGAACGGCCGGGTGGAGGTGATAGAGTTGGAGGGTCATACGATCGGCATGGCCCACGAGTTGATCCTGAGAAGCCTGGGGGACGATGTGCTTCCCGGTTCAATCGGAAGGTCCTTCCCTTCCGACGAGTCACTACCAGATGCCTTGCAGGGGATCTTCGGTAAGCCGGTCGATATTGTCGTCTTCGGATATACTCATGAAGCCATGGTCGAAACCCACGCGGGAGTCCTCCTGGTCAATCCGGGGAGTCCGAGCCTGATCAAGCAGCAAGTGCGGCTTGGCACGGTGGCGATCCTGGAGCTCACGGGAGACCACCGTGAGGCGCGGGTAATCGACCTGGCTTCGCTGTGAAGGAGTGAGTACCCGGCCACGGAGATGAGTATTTCATTTCGGAATTCGCGAGGACCGCATCGTTATGCCAAAAGGAAACCGTTCGTCCCGAGTCACCGATAGACTTTGCCAACAACCAGGGATGACTTGTCGAAGTAAGGATGGGCAGCTCGACGATGGTCGAACAGCGGACTCACCCTTCGACAAGCTCAGGGCGAGCGGAATCGGTCCTTTCAAAGCAGCCTATGCGGGCAGCGGCACGACGCAAACGGCGTCCCTTCGAAACGGGGGAGAGCAGTTCTCCTACCCCTCGTTTAGCCGCTCGACGAGTTGGTTTTCGAAGCTGAAATCGAACGGCCGGCTTTGGTCGATGCCCTCGCGGCGGTACCACTCGTACGTTTGTTCGACCGACGAGGCGAAGGTGTACTCCGGGTCCCAGCCGATATCCCCGCGCAGGCGATCGACGCTGAAGAAGACGCTCGCGTTCCAGCGATGGATGTGGGGCGCGACCTTCTGGATGAGATGCGCGGCGCGGTGGAGTGCCGGGCCTTCGCTCGCCCAGAGTTCGTCCATGACGGTTGCGGGGACGTAGATCCGTCGCGGGGGTCGAATTCACGGTAGACGTTTGCGAGCGCGATAAGCGTCGCGGTACCACGGGCCCCCAGCCGCAGCCTCGAAATCGGCGGGTTCGACCGCCTCGGAAGTGAGTTCGTCGGTCGCCTCCATAACCCGAGCAAGCAATCCTTGAGTTGCCGAAATCGGTGCAAACGCGGGAGCCACGCCAGCCCCGACGGTTTTGGCAATCGAACGTCGGAGCAGTTCGACGGCCACGCCACGCGAGGAAACTTTCCCTTCTGACGTCGTGACAATCTCCCGAGCCCAAGTGCTGAGCGTCGCTACTTCGAGCGAGAACGCCACGCCGACTTCGGTCACTAGCCGCTGCCTAATCCGGTCCGCGTGACGGCTCGTCGGCACCAGAACCAAAGTCGGAGCGAACGTATCGTTGCGATCTGACAGCAGCTCGCTCGATCAGCCTGTGTGATTTTCCGCTCGCGGCGGAACCCAGGATTACGACCAATGACATGGAAGGAGGATAACCCCTTTCAGAGGGCTCGCACTCATTTGGCGGATGCCATACCCGCGCTCGGCTCCTATCATGGGGGACGACGGCGACAAAACATGTCGCGTCTGGGAGGCATCACTCAGCCCAAAAAACGGCAACTTCAAAATGCTCGGGGTGCATTTCGGAATCTTCGACGAGTTAGGCGTGGGTCCATCGGACGAAAGCGATTCCTATAGGACGCTGTTTCGGCCTATAACACGCCAAAAACACGCCTATCGGCCGCTTCCACCATCGATGGTTCCTGGCCGTCGCGGACCACAGAGGGGTTCTTCACCGCAGCTGCCTGGTTCCGCGCGAGCAAGTCGGACGCAACCGCCGCCCGGAACGCCTGCCTGGGATGACCATGTGCTTGTACACCGTCGCCGGTTTGAGGTTCGCAATGCTCTGAGCGCGAACATCCCGAGGTTTCAGATGACCGATCGCCGGGACGATTTGCGTTTCAACGATGTCGTCCCGGCCGGTTGCAACGGTTTTACCACGGTAACTTGATGTTCGTCTCCTTTGTCGATTGGATTAGCGCCTTTGCGGGTGCCGGCCCGACGAATCGTGACTGAATCAGCGTCCGGGTGGTCGATTCCGTCACTCATGGGTTCGTTTTGGCGAAACTGAGAATCACAAGGGCGAGCTCGGGGCCACGATCCTCCTGACCGACACGAACGCAATGGTCGTCTTGTCGTTGGGTTCTAAGCGTTCGATCAGCGCAGAGGTTTTCGGGCGTCTCGGCGAGCCAGGGAGTCCGGGCGGCGGCGCCCGCCGCTGCCGTGCTCAAGGTTGGCCGGCGGCTCCATGTGCGCGTTCAGAGTTGTCTTGGGTCACGTAGGCCCGAGAGACCCGCTCAATCTCTATTCAGGCCTATGTCCAACCGCGGATTCAGGCCAAGCATGAGCAGGGCGTTGTCGTGGACCGATTGGAACAGGATGGCGCTGTCAAATCCCTCTCGATGAAGGCCCGCCTGGATGGAGGCGCCCAAGAGTGAGCCGATGAGGAAATCAACCCATTGGCTCGCGCCGACCGGACGGAACGTGCCTTCGGCGACGCCGGCTTCGATCGCGTCATAGACCGAGCGCCTCGCCTCTCGATTGAATTGGCGAATGCCGTCACGAAGTCCCACCAGAGTCACGCCCTCGGAACTGAGAGCTGTATGGGCGCGCACAATTTCCGGCTGTTGGATTGCTACCCGGAGCATGGCGGCGAGGTAGCCGCGGATCCGCTCCTCCGGGGACCGTGCGCCGCGCAGCCGCCACTCACTGAGAACCTCACGGCTGTAGGTCTCCGTGATTCGCTTCGCGAGTGCGACGAGCAGGCCCTCGCGGTTGCCGAAATGCCAGTAGATCGGCGTCGCACTGACATCCGCCGCGGATGCGATTGAGTCGATACTCGCCTGGCGAAAGCCGACCAGCGCGATAACCCGCATGGCCGCGTCGAGAATCTCTTCCCGCGAGCGCCCAGACTGGAGCTCTCGACGCCCGGGCTCGCCGCGCCTGCGCGCAGGCGCGCGCTTGGAGGTTGCTTCGTCGGATTGTTCCTCCGCGGGGTGGGTTCTCACGCGGGCCAACCTGGCGCCCGGGGCTGAAGGGGATGCTGCCACCGAAGGCGGCGCTCTGGTCTCAACTCGGTTGCCCCTTTGTACGCGTCGCGTTCAAGGCCCATCGCCCGGCGCGGCACACCAGGCGGTGAGATATTCTCCAAGCTCGGGTCCGACCCGTTCACCGCTGTGCACGGCCTCGGCGGGTACGCGAACTCTGTGGAACTCACCATATCATCTAGTGATATACTTCAGCATTAGGGCGACCATCTCGGCGGGACTGTTCTCCTGCGGGTAGTGCTGACCAGGGACGGTATCGAAAGGTCGCGTTCGAGAACAGCGACGCCCACTGCTGGCCCCACTCTCTCGTAAAGACGAAATCGCTGTCGCCGAAGATAAAATGGGTCGGCTTCGCCCACGACTTGAGCGCCTCGTAGGTCTTGGCCTGAAGCGCAGCGTCGCCGAGGTCCGGTTCAGCATAGGGATGGCTGAAGGGGAACCGCCGCGGCCCGGCTTTGTAGGTCGGATCGGGGAATGGGGCATCGTAGGCCGCGACGCCCAAGCGACCGGTCGGGATGTCGCCTGTGCGTGCTGGAAACGTAACGGCGAAATCGCGATAGCGCTTCATCCCCGTGAAGTCGAACCCTTCGTGATGCAGCCAGGTATTGAAGATGAAGAGCCGCTCAAACCGGTCCGGCGACTCCACCACCAGTGGGAGTCCAATCGGCCCGCCCCAGTCATGCACCACAAGCGTGATATTCCGCAAATCGAACACATCGAAGAGGAGTTCGCGCACTGAGTGCCGATGCTTGGAAATACGGTACCAGTCGTCATCGATGACCTTGTCGCTCTTGCCAAAACCGATGTAGTCGGGAGCGACGCACCGGAATCCCGCAGCCGTGAGGGGCGGGATGAACTTCCGGTACAGGTAACTAAAGGTGGGTTGACCGTGAAGCAGGACGATGGGAGAACCACTACCCTCGTCCAGATAGTGCATCCGGAGGCCATTCCAGTTGTGGTAGTGAGGCTGGAACGGGTAGTCAGGCAGTTCGGCGAAGCGGTCGTCGGGAGTTCGCACGAACTGCGGGCCTGCGGCAAGGTCACCCATAATCAAAACTCCAGTCTGCGGCTCAAGGGGGCGGTGGCGTTGTCAGGCCTTCTTCCAGATGTTCGCAAAGATGGGGCCAACGATGCCGCTTCGGCGCCGAGCACAGCGGCTCGCGTCAGGAGCGTCCGGCGGGTCATGTCGCCGTTCCTGGTGATTTCGTCCGTTGCTTCCCCTTGCGATTCGACCAAAGAGTAACGATCGTTCTAGGATTTGGCAAGTCTCGAAGAGAAAGGCGGTGCATTGATGTGGTCCGCAGATTGCTTGCCAGGCCTCCGCCTGGCGATCGCCGGGTTGGTTGCTGTTGCATGCGCGTTGGGCCTCGCCCTGGCGGGCTGTGACTCCAGCGGACCTTCGGATGTCGGAGGCACACCTTCGCCACCCGCCGCGGCGTCGCCGGTGCCGACCTCGTCCCGCGAACGTGGTGCCCCGGCTGGTGGCAGGGCGCCCACAGACCAGCGGATCGGTGACCCCGCTCTCGGCTATTTCGGGCTCGAGGTCTCGCCAGACATGCGGTACGTCGTCTAGCAGGAGACCACTGGCGGGCAGTCCAGGGGCATCTGGCTCTGCGGTTTCGACCAGGACAGCGGGGACCTTATCCCGCCCGACGGACGTGGGTTCCCGCTTCCAGGGATACCAGTCACCGCTGCACCCAATGGGGGATCGACCGCCAGGCGTCTTCTTTGTCACGTTCAATGCGGAGGGGCAGCTGCTGCTGGTCCGTCCACTCTCAGCGACCGAGGCGACCTCGTCGTGACCCCAGTTCCCAGCAAGGCGAACGGAACTATCCCTACCCGAGCCGGCTCCCCGGTCGGGCCGCTCCCTACGTTGTTTTCCTGGAGCAAGCAGGCGATGCCACCGCTGCGTTCGCTCGCGCAGTTCCACCATCCGCTCCGCGGAGTAATGGACGCAGGCCGGTGCGGCGGTTGGATCGGTGCCAGCCACCACTCCTGTGACGTTCGATGCAAGCGTATCTTCGAAACGGAAGGTCGATACGATGCGCACCCTCTCGATCGAGGCCGCCATGGCCTGCAACTCAGGGAGGGCTGTACTCGCGACCTGCACGACCGGTCGGCCGAACGGATGCCGGTAGTCGTTCGCGTTCCGCGGCGCGAGACCGGGCCTTGGCGCGGTCATCGGCATAACGACCGCGAGGCCCCCCCGGAACGCCTGACCGTTTCAACTTCCTGGGAGTGTCCGCCCGGCTCGCCTCCAAGCGTGCCTACGCCCTGCTCGGGCAACTCTACCCACTGCTCTGCCTGCAACTGAACTTCTATCGGCCGATCCGCAAGATCGTGGCCAAGGAGCGGGTCGGACCGCGAGTCATCAAGCGCTACGGCGAGCCGCGCACGGCCTATCAGCGACTGCTGGTCGCAGACACCCTTGAAGAGAACGAACGCGGCGCGCTGAAGGAGACGATGCGTGCCATCAACCCTGCTGACCTGCAACGCCGCATCGACAAACTGCTCCGTGAAATCTGGCTTCTTGGCCAGGGCGAACGCAAGCTGGTGGACGACGTTGGGTAACACCTCTTTTGAGTCAACCCTACTACCTTCGGTAACCGTTAGTTTTGAGGCACTACGCGCCTGGCGGCCACGCTTGACTTCGAGCGTGATGCCCCCGGCGCGGCCAGGCGCGCACCACCGCCGCAATTCAATACCAGGTGGGATAGGTCGGCTCGTGAGCCGGAATCTAGGACGCTGGGGCTGGCACGCTGCACGGTCGATTGCCGAATTCCTAGTTCAGTTGTACGGTACCATCGATTCATCCAGTGAATCGGTTCAGGAAGCTGACGCGCGTCCTGAGGGAGCAGCCGAGTGGTCACGATTCATGATGTCGCGGAGCAAGCCCAGGTTTCAGCCGGGATCGTGTCGCGCGTCCTCAATGAAATCCGTCCGTCCGCGCCCCGATTCGTGAGGCAGTGCTCCCCCAGCAGGCGGTCGAGGCGGTCCACATACTATTGAAGCTTGTCGAAGGGGACGAATCCGCCCCGCGGAGCATCCGCACAGAATCGACGTTCGTCCCCCGCGCATCCGGCGGACCAGTACCCACGTGCGGTCAGCCGTGAACGTTGCAGCGCCAAGAAACGTTCTCGTCGTCGGCGGCACCGGTCCGTCTGGCCCCGCTATCGTGAACCGCTTCCTCGGGATCGGTGCGAAGGTCACTGTCTATCACTCCGGCGCCCACGAGGCCCAGTTTGATGGGCACGTCGAACACCTGCATGGAGATCCTCGCGACCCGACGGACATCGGCGAGAGGCTCGGGGGATCCGAATGGGACATCGCCGTCCTTACTTCCGGCCGGCTCCGTGCACTGGCGACGGAACTCGCCGGGAAGGCCGGCCGGGTGGTTGGCATCACCGGCCAGCCTGTGTACAAAGGGACCGTCCGGCCCACCCCGGAAGGTCGCCTGCCGCTCCCCATCCCGGAAACGGCGGAACGCCAGCGCGACGCGACGAATTACACGGGTAGGGTCGCCGAAGGCGAAGACCAGCTCCTCTAACAGCACGCGCGCGGCGACTTCGAAGCGGTGATTGTGCGCTATCCGGGCGTGTACGGGGCCCGCGGGCCGCTCTCCCACGAATGGGCGGTAGTCAAGCGGGTGTTGGACGGGCGACCAGCGATGATCCTCCCCCACGACGGCCTGACCTACTTTCAGCGGGGTTACGCCGAGAACCTTGGCGAGATCGTCTTCCTCGCAGGCACCGTGAAGGAGGCCGCCGGGGAGGCATTCAACTCTGGCGACGAGCGGGTCCTGAGTTCACGAGCAGTGGCTGAGATCATCGCGGACGAACTCGGTCACCAGATGGAGTTCGTCGGAATACCTGCGCCGGCCTGCCGCGGCTTCTACCCGTTGGCCCAGAAGTCGGACCTCATCCTCGACATGTCGAAGGCGCGCACCCTCCTCGGCTATCGTGACGTCCTCGGCGTCGACCAGGCCACGCGCCTCACCGCTCGCTGGCTTGCCGACAACAGTCCTACTGATATCGCACCGAACTTCGGCGGCAGTTTCGACTACGCTCGCGAGGATTCCATCATCGCGGCCTGGCGCGGTGCTGCATCACTCTTTACCCAACCCCCCGACCCGGCATAGTTGCCGCCTGTCAGTTATCCACGGAGGAAAGCCATGTCCACGTCTGCCGCTCTATCCACCGCCGTCACGCGCATGTTCGGCGTCGACTACCCCATTTTCGGCTTCACCCACAGCGTCGACGTCTGCGTTGCGGTCTGCGAAGCCGGGGGCATCGGAATCTATGGCGGAACTCGCGAAACGCCCGAAGAGATCAGCGCCCACCTCGCCGAGATCCGTCGCCGCGTCGGTTCTCGCCCCTTCGGCATCGACCTCGTTCTCCCAAACGGCATGCCCGAACGTAACAACCGTGAAGAGATTGAGCAGGAGATTCCTCCCGGGCACCGCGACTTCGTCGATGGCATCTACGGCAAGTACGGCGTGCGCCGCGACGGTGGCTCCGGCACCCGTTCTCGCTTCGTCCGCTCCCAGGAGACTGCCGCCCGCCAGATCGAAGTCGTCCTCGCCTCGACTGTCGACGTCTTTGCCTGCGGCATCGGCAGCCCGCTGGAGGCGATCCGTGAAGCCCAGTCTCTCGGCAAGAAGATCGTTTCGCTCGTCGGAACGCCCAAGCAGGCGCGGCGGGTCAAGGACGCAGGCGTCGACCTGATCGTTGCCCAGGGCTACGACGCGGGCGCACACACCGGCCAGATCGGCACGTTCTCCCTTGTGCCCCAGGTTGTCGATGTCGCGGGTGATACGCCCGTAGTCGCGGCGGGGGGCGTCGTGTCTGGCCGGCACCTCGCCGCCGCGGTCGCTCTCGGCGCGCAAGGCGTCTGGGTTGGCACCGCCTGGCTCGTCACGAAGGAGAACCACACCGATCCGATCATCCTCCAGAAGCTCCTCGCGGCTGGTCCTGAAGACACGGTCATTTCGCGCGCGGACAGCGGCAAGACGCTGCGCCAGGTGCGCTCTGCATGGAGCGAGGAGTGGGCCACCGCGGGCGCTCCCGTCCCTCTCAAGATGCCCTACCAGGACATTCTTATCGGCGACCTCCTCGGTGCTGTCGAACGCCAAAAGGTCGAGACGCTGATGCACTCGCCAGCTGGCCAGGGCATCGGCACGCTGAACGAAGAGACGACTGTCGCCGAGACGATGTCGCGGCTCGTCCGGGAAGCCGAGGCCGCTCTCGGACCCCGTGCCGTCGGTGTCCGTTAATGCCCGAAGCGCCAGTGCGCGTCTTTTTCGATGTCGATGACACCCTGCTCACCTGGGACCACCGCCTGCGCCCCTTTGCGCGCGAGGTGATCGCCAGAACTCTGGCATAGCGGATTCGACGTGTCGCTCTGGTCGGGCGCCGGTGTCCGGTGGGAAGTCGCTCACGCCCATGGGTTGGCGCCGTTCCTCACCAGCTGCTACGAAAAGCCGCTTTCGCGCCACCATGAGCGTTTGCCCGAGCTCGGCATCGCAGCCGCTCCCCACCATGTTGTCGATGACGATGAAGAGATAGTTGGCGTCTTCGGCGGGACGCACGTTCCTGCACCACTCGAACCACTCACGGAAGACCGCCATCTCCTCCGCGTCCTCGCTGACCTCGAGCGCCGCTTCTCGCCTCCCCGGCCGTTCGCTCTGCTCGAGGCAACCCGTGCCCGGTGACCTCTTCGCTGGGCTCCGCGTGCTCGAACTCGGCCAGTACGTCGCCATCCCCTATTGCGCCGAACTCTTCGCTCACGGGGGTGCGGACGTCATCACGGTCGAGGCAATCGAGGGCGCACCGACGCGCCATAACAGCGTGCTCGTCCCTGGCGAAGGGAGGCAGTACATCATCAAGGCTCGCGGCAAGCGTGGTATTCCCATCAACCTCGCATCTCCGGTTGGACGCGATCTTGCAGAGCGCATCGCTCTTAGTTGCGACATCGTTCTCACCAATCTTCGGCCTGGATTGGTGGAAGACCTCGGCCTCGACTACGAATCGCTGGCCGCGAAGAACCCGCGGATCGTATACGGCGAGATCACGGCCTTCGGTCGCCTGGGCTCCGAGGGTGACAAGCCCGGCGTGGATAGCGTGGTCCAGGCTGCCTCCGGCATAATGATCTCCGGGCGCGGCATGGACGGCGGCCGCCCCCTCGCCATAGAGGCAATGGTCAACGATTACACGGCTGGTGCAATCCTCGCCTTTGGCGTGACCGCCGCCCTCCGCCACCGTGATATCACCGGGCAAGGGCAGAAGGTCTCTGGGTCGCTCATGCAGGCTGCCCTCGCCCTCCAGACAGCCAACGCCAACGTCTTCCACGCCTTCGATGCTTGGAAGCCAACCTTCGTGGACTGGCTCCACGAAGCGAAACCATCCCTCACCGAAGCTGCGCAGCGCCGCACGCAGCTCATGGCTGGCCAACCGTGGTTCTACAACACCTACGAGACTCGCGACGGCGCCCTTGCGATAGCGGCCGTCGGTCACATGCGGAAGAAACTCGCCACACTCCTCGATGTGGCAGACCCCATGTCCACCGACCCTGCCTTCGTGGTGCCCGATGATCCTCGCCCCTACATGGCGGGAGTCGTCGCTTCAGCCCGCGGCCGAGTGGCCCAATGGTCACGCGACGAACTCATTGCTCTCCTCGAAACGAACGGTATTCCCTGCGCGCCTGTGATGTTTCACGAAGAGGTCCTCCTCGGTGAGCACGCGAAGGCCAACAATTTCGTCTCCACCTTCGATCACCCTGTTGTTGGTCCCGTCACGATGCCGACGACGCCCGTCCACTTCAGCAGCTCCCGCTACGAATCCGGCACGAACAGTCCCGCCTATGGCGAACACACCGACGACATACTCGCCGAACTGGGTATCACCGCGAAAGAGCGGAAGGTGCTCGTTGAGCAGGGCATCGTTGGCCTCCCCGGAGGCATCGGGTGAACCCTCCAGAACTCAGAACTTGAGAACTCACAACGCCGTGATGCCCAGGCGCGCCGCCACGATCACTAGCGTCACCGCCAGAATCCTGGTGATCACTAGCGGGGGCAGATGGCGGGATACCCTCGCTCCACCCTGTGCGCCGATGACCGCCTCGATCGCAAGCACGCCCGCCTTGGCCAGGTTCTCGTCCCAGCCGATGTCCCCGCTCACGATGTGAACGCTTGAGCCCTCCAGCGCCATGAAACCGAGCACGAACTGGCTCGTCGCCGTTGCGACGTGCACCGGGAAGTGCAACACGGCCGTCATCAGCGGTACGTGGATGAACCCGCCTCCAACTCCAAGAAGGCTCGAAAAGAACCCGACGAACAGGCTCAACAACATTCCCAACCACGCGCGGTAGCCGTACGAGAAGGTGTTCCCGCGATGGTCTTTCACCGTCCGGTGCACCACGAACCACCCCTGCGGTGGCAATCGAATCGCTGTGCTTGGCCGCCATGCGATGAGCCAGATCCCCACTCCCCCCAACACAAACGCAAAGATGAGATCGAACTGCTGTCGCGGAATGCGACTAACCACGAGGGAGCCGGCAATCGCGCCGGGCAACGTTGAGCAAGCGAACAAGATCCCGCTGCGCACGTCGGATTCGTCGCTGAAGCCCGTACGCTATCGACCCCGATGCGGCATTCGCCGTCACGACCAGCAACGAAATCGAAGTCACGGTGCTCGCCTTCATATCAGGGTAGAGGAACAGCAGCACCGGCACGAGCACGAAACCGCCGCCCGCGCCGACAAGCGTCCCGAACGCCCCAACGCCAAGGCCCAACGGGAAGAGCCACGCGATCTCCATGAAAGCCTTTCCGCCGGACAGCGGCAGGAATCTGGCTGGCGCTCTGAGGCTGGACTACCCCTCCCGTACGGCCAACTCCGCCTGCCTCACGAGGCAAATCTCGTGGGTTGCAGCAATCTAGAACGATCGTTATCGTTTCGCGAATCACGCCGATGCGCCGGGAGACGATCATGGCCGAAACCTCGCAAACAATATCACTGACGCGACGGCGCTTGCTCGGCAGCAGCGCGTCGTTGGTGGCAGGCGCCGCGGGTCTCGCCCTCGTCGGCTGCGGCGGCGGCGACGACGAGAAGGGAACCGACGGGCAGCCCAAGTCCGCTTCCCCAACCGTCGTCGTGAAAGAAACCCCCGTAAAGGGCGGCACGATGGTGCTCGGCAAGATCTCCGATATCAACCTGAAGAGCGGCTATCCCTACGTTGGTCTCGCTGAGAACGGATATCTTCAAGATCTCCCGGTCGAGTCGCTCGTCCGTTACCGAGCCACCCTGGAGCCGGAACCGGTCCTCGTCGAACGGTACGAATACAATGCCGACCGCTCCAAACTGACGATGACGATTAAGAACGGCGTAACCTTCCACAACGGCGCCCCGCTCACGCCTGAAGATGTCTTCTTCGGCGTCCAGTTGATGCAGAATCCGGCCAAGTACAACGTCACCGGCACCATACAGCTCGCTCCGTTCAGCAAGTTCATCACGGATATGAAGAAGGTCGATGCGCGTGTCATGGAGTTCACGTTCGACAAGCCCCGACCGAACATGAACGACTTCTTCGCCCAGATGCGCATTACCCATGCTGCGACTTACGCGAAACTTCAGACTGGAGAAGACGTCCAGGGTACGGGACCATATATGTTTAAGAACTGGAGGCCGAACCAGGGGTTTCGCTTCGAGCCAAACAGAAATTGGCATGGAACTTCGATCGAGGGCGGGCCATACCTTGACGCGATCGACGTCAAGCTCTTCGCCGATTCCGATGCGCTGGGCCTCGCTTACGAGGCGGGCGATATCGACCTAATCAATGGTGCTCCTCCGACGACGGCGAAGAAGTTCCGCAGCCTCACCAAACAGGCCCCGAAGGCCGGGCTGGCCTACCTCGGGATGAATGTCACCAACTCCCTCCTCAAGGATGCCCGCGTGCGCCAGGCCCTCATGTACGCGGTGGACCGGAAACGCCTTGTCGAAGAGATCGGCGAAGGCTTCGGAACGGTCACGAACCAACCATGGCCCTCGACTTCGCCCGCCTTCGACCCCGCGCTCGAAGCACCATTTTATGATCCGGGGAAGGCGAAGACACTGCTCCAGCAGGCGGGCTTTACCGCCACCCGTCCGCTCCAGATCGAACACCGCAACACGGCCGCCAACACAGCGGCCGTTCTTAAGGAGAACTTCGAAGCCGTCGGCGTCAAGGTGGAACTGGCCCAGGTCGAAGCCAACGCTTTCATCGCGAGACTCCGAGGGCGCGAACTAAAGGACCTTTGGATCACGGCGCACAGCTTCTCCGACTTGGCGCCGTTGACCAACTTCCAGCAGACCATCCCTTACCAGGCCCAAAATCCGAGCTATTTCGAATCGCCAGATTATGCGGACCTTCGCGCGAAGTTGGAGACGCTCGATCCCTCAAGCGCGGCGGCGAAGGAGCAATACGCCCGCTTCAACAAGCTGTGGGTGGAAGACCCGTTCATTCTCGCCCTTCAACCGGGCTCCCGCGTGGACCTCTACAGCGCAAAGGTCCGGGGCAACGATGAATACCTCGGCGCCCCAGGCGGCGTCCAAATCTGGGGACGTATCTGGAAGAAAGCCTAGCGGTCGAACAGAGCGCGTTCTTCCTTGCTTTGGAATTTCGCCCGCCAATTCCGCCCTACACCTGTGTGGAGAACACTGATGACCAATGACATGAATGAAGAACGCCTTTCTCGTCGCCGACTCCTCGGCTCCGCGGCCACGCTTGGCGTTGGCGCCGCCGGTCTCGCGCTCGTGGGTTGCGGCGACGATGACGCCCAAAACGGGGCTGTCGCAACCGCCGTGGGCGCCGGGCCTACCCCCACCCCGTCCACCGAACAGCCCAAAAAAGGTGGCGTTCTGAAAGTGGGACAGGTCGCCGACCTCAACCTCAACACCGGGTTCCCGGCGGTGCTGCTGCCTCAGAATCGCTACTTCGGCTATTCAGGCATGGAGTCCCTCGTTCGCTATCGCGACAGCCTTTTGCCCGAAAATGTCCTCGCGGAGCGCTTCGAATACAACGCCGATCGCAGCAAGCTCACCGTCACGCTCAAGCCCAAGGTCACCTTTCACAACGGTGCTAAGGTCACCCCTGAAGACGTCTTCTTCGGCATCGACCTCATGCTCGACCCCAAGAAATACGGCGTCACCGGCTCGTTTCAACTCGTCACCTTCGCCAAGTTCATCACCGACAAGAAGAGGGTCGATGAGCGTACGATGGAGTTCACGTTCGACAAGCCCCGTGTCAATATGACCGACTTCTTCGCTCAGCTGTCGGTCACGCACGCCGCAAGCTACGAGGACCTCAAGGTTGGCAAGAGTGTGCAGGGTACCGGCGCCTACATGTTCAAGTCTTGGACACCCAACCAGGGCTTCCGCCTCGAACCTAACCCAAACTGGCACCTCACCGCCAAGGAAGGAGGGCCGTACCTCGACGCTATCGAGGGCAAGATTTTTGCTGATCAAGACGCGATGGGCCTCGCCTTCGAATCAGGAGACATCGAACTGGTGATGGGCATCAACGGGACAATCGCCAAGCGTTTCCGCGACAAGAAGCAAACGCGCCTCGCCCCCAAGGTGGGCCTCGCCTACGTCGGCTGTGTCGTCACGAACCCCATGCTCAAAGACAAACGAGTCCGCCAGGCCCTCTTCCTCGCTCTTGATCGCAAGCGCTTCGCCGAAGAGATCGGGGAAGGTTTCTCACCCGTCACGGTCCAGCCATGGCCAACCAACTCCCCGGCCTTTGATAAGGCCCTGGAAGCCCCGTTTTACGACCCCGCCAGGGCCAAGGACTTGCTCAAACAGGCCGGATTTACCCAGGATCGGCCGCTCAAGATCGAGTACTCCGGTACAGCCTATCCAATCCATGCCCCCGTCTGGAAGGAGAACTTCGAGGCGATCGGCGTCAAGATAGAACTGGTACCGACCGAAGCGAACCAGCAGACGGCTAACTTCACTGCCCGCAAGTTCACCGACATGTTTGTTGCCGCGCACGCCTTCGCCGACCTCTCCCCGCTTACCAACTTCCAGCAGACCTTTCCCTACCGCATCCCCAACATCAGCTATTACGGCGAGCCAGGCGGCGATACCGGCCAGGAGTACGTCGCCATCATCAAGGAACTCGAAGGCGTGGACCCGGCCAGCGCGAAGGCGAAAGAGGGCTACAGCCGCTTCAACAAGCTCTGGCCCAATGAGGCGTGGCTCCTTCCCTTCCAGGGCGCCGACCGCATCGAACTTGTGGGCGACAAGGTGCGTGGCTTCGGAGAGTACTTTCTCACCCTTTCCCAATCGCCGAACTTCGCGAAGGTGTGGAAAAAAACCTGATCGGCGCGCCCGCCAGTTCCTGAACAGGGAGGTATTCAGGTGTTCGCATACGTTCTCGGGCGCATCCTCCAGGCCGTGCCCGTCCTCTTTCTTTCCAGCATCGCCGTCTTCCTCGTGTTGCGTCTGGTGCCTGGCGACCCCGCTGAGAGTCTTGCTGGCGAAGACGCGACGGACGAACGGGTCGCCGAAATCCGCGTCCAGCTGGGAATTGACCAGCCGGTCCCTCGCCAGTACATAACCTGGATAGGGGACCTGGCACAGGGCGATTTGGGAACGTCCTTCCGTAACGGGCTGCCCGTCTCCCGCCTGCTCAAGGCATCGCTGCCCCCAACGCTTGAACTGGCCGTCGTCGCCTATGCGCTCGCCCTCTGTATCGGCATCCCGCTTGGGGTCATGGCGGGCGCCAATCCCCGTTCCGCCTGGGACTGGCTGCTCTCGGGCTATACGCTCGTGACGATCGGCATTCCCAGCTTCCTCTCAGGCATCCTCCTGCTTTGGATCTTCTCCGTCGTCCTTGGTTGGTTCCCCACCTCGGGCCGCGTCGCCTTCACAGAGGATCCCGTCGACTCACTCCGGCACCTCGCCCTTCCCGCCTTCGCGCTGGGCACAGGGCTCGCGGCAATCCTCGCTCGCTACACCCGCACCGCTGTCTCCGAGATCATGGGCCATGACTACATTCGCACAGCCAAAGCCAAGGGCCTCTCGCAACGCACCGTCGTCGTGCGCCACGCCCTCCGAAACTCCCTCATCCCCATTGTCACGATCGCTGCCCTCCAGGTCGGGGGCGTCATGGCTGGCGCGGTCGTCGTCGAACAGGTCTTCACGCGGCCCGGCATGGGTCGCCTCGTCGTCGAATCCATCCAAAACCGGGACTACCTCGTCGTGCAGAGCGCCCTCGTCGTGCTCGTGACTATCTTTGTGGGCGTCAATCTCGTCGCCGATCTCGCCTATGGGTTTCTCGATCCACGGGTGCGCCGCAAATGACTGCCCCGACTTATGAAGCCTTCCCCGCTGAGTCCTGGCGCCGTCGAAAATCCCAGGAATCGATGCTCTTTGGCACGGTCGACCGCATCGTCCGCAATCCCCAGGGGCTGATTGCCCTGCTCGGCCTCATCTCGCTCGTCCTTCTGGCGGTATTCGCTGGCGCAATCGCCAAATATGGTCCCATCACGCAGAGTTACCCTGGCGCCGCCCGGTTTCTCGCTCCCTCGTGGGATCACCCCTTCGGCACCGACGAACTTCGGCGCGATCTCTTCGCCCGCGCCCTATTCGGCCTCAGGAGTTCGCTCCTTATCAGCATCGGCGCTGTCTCCATCGGCTCGTCCATCGGCATCACCACCGGTTTCATCGCTGGCTATGCCGGTGGCTGGACGGAGCGCATCGTCCTGCGCATCGTCGACGCTCTTCTCGCGTTCCCCGGCCTGCTCGCCGCCCTTGCTATCCTCACAATCCTCGGCGCCGGCAACCGCAACGTCGCCATCGCCATCGCCTTCTTCAACATCCCGGCTTTCGCCCGCCTCTCCCGCGCGCAGATGCTCGGGGAGAAAAACAAAGACTATGTGAAGGCCTCGCAGGCGCTCGGCGCGGGTCCTCTCCGTGTCATTTTCGGACACATCGCCCGCAACGCCCTGCCGCCGTTGCTGACGCAGGTCTCGCTCGCCATGAACGGTGCGGTCTTGCTTTCTGCCGCGTTGGCCTTCCTGGGCCTTGGCGATAAGCCACCGGCGCCATCGTTGGGAGGCATCCTGAACGCATCGAAGTCGCATCTGCGAACGGCCTGGTGGTACGCACTGTGTCCCGGGGCCATGCTCGCCTTCCTCCTCCTCTGCCTGAACTTCCTCGCCGACGCAATCAACGAAGCGACCAGCCCGTACTCCCGGCGTAAGGTCTGAACCGCAGCGAGGTTCGGACAACATCCCCATGATCCCGATGGAGGCAGCGAATGACCGCTCCGGAACAATCCCCAGGACGGGTCCGCGCAATCGACTCGCTCGTCAATTCTTCCTTCCTGAGCCCGAACTCGGGCACGGGGTTGAGCTACCTCTTCAAAGGTATCGAAGGAAGGACATCGATCGAAACGCCGGAGGATCTGCTCGGTCAGCTCGCAGCCTCCGACATCGGCGCAGCCGTGGTGAGCATCATGGAGCCCGCGCACGCTGACTGGGTGAGCGAGGCCCACCGGCGTTTCCCGAAGAAGATCCTCCCGGCGATGATCGTGGACCCAACTCGCGGCTATGAGGAGATCCAGCGCGTGGTGCAATACCACCGCGAACACCACGTCCGGTGTCTCCGCATACCACCATTCCGGTACTTGCTGCCACCGACGGACCGCATCTACTGGCCGTTCTACGTCAAAGCCATCGAACTCGATATCCCGGTCAGCAGGAACGCCGGCATGCCCGGGCCGCGCCGTCCCGGCTGGGTGCAGAATCCCATGCATTACGACGAGGTCGCCTTCCACTTCCCCGACCTTCGCATCGTGATGACCCACTGCGGCCAGCCATGGGTCGATGAAGCGCTCTCCGTGATGATGCACTGGGACAACGTCTTCATGTCCACTACATCGGTCGCGCCAAAATACTGGACGACCGAGTTCGTCGAGTTCATCAATACGCGGGGGCGCGAAAAGATGCTCTACGGCACCGAGTTCCCCGACAATCCCGTGGGACCGCTCTCGTGCCGAAATCGACGCACGCGGCATCAGGCCGGCGGTCCAGCCGGCTTTCTTCGCCGAGAACACGAAGCGCGTCTTCAAATGGGACGCTGAGGTCGAATAGTGCCAGTTGCTCATGGCGCGGCCTCCTCCATGGTTCATGGGCGTTTGCGGTGAGGGTCCAGCGCTTCGTTCACAGCGTCTGCGAGCAGGTTAAGCCCTGCAAGAAAGGCGGCAAGGAATGCGCCGGGAAACGCGAAGTAGTACCACTTGTCGAGGTGGGCTCGTGCGCCATTGATCAGGTTCCCAAGCGACGGTTGGGGCGGTTCTGCGCCCAGGCCCAGGTAACCGAGACTCGCTTCGATAAGGACAGCGGCGGCCATCGTCAGCGCTCCCTGGATGAGGAGCGGTGGGAGCGCGTTTCGCCCGATGTGGCCAAAGATGATGCGGGCGCGGGTCGCACCGATAACGCGGGCAGCCAGCGCGTAATCCTTCGAGGCTTCAACGAGCATCTGCGCCCGGCTAATTCGGGCGAAGCGGGGAAACGCGCCGATGCCGATGGCCAGTGCGACGTTTTCGATCCCCGAGCCGAGAGCGGCCAAAATGCCGATGGCGATGAGCAGGCCGGGAAACGCCAGGAGCGTATCAACGAAGCGCATGAGCAGCGAATCGACGATTCCGCGCATGTATCCGGCGAAGAAACCGACGATCGTCCCCAGCGTCCCGAACACTCCGACGGCAAAGATACTCACGAGGAGCGACGCGCGGAGCCCATAGAGGGTGCGGCTGAAGATATCCCGGCTGAACTCGTCGGTGCCAAACCAAAATTCGGTTGAGGGTGACTCGAGGCGATGTCCACGCAGCTGTTGGAGGGGGTCATG
>DAOTTM010000013.1:0-11994 GCA_034437915.1 Dehalococcoidia bacterium
GCCACGTCGATATGCCAGACGATCGTTGACAGGGCCTTTGTCCGCACCGTATCTACGGTCTGGGCTATGTCTGATAGTGAGCGATTACGCGAATAGGCCTTTTATCCCGCCTATCCGCCGATTCTATTACGGGTCGAACCAGCCTGGAGGTTAGCAGGATCACACTCGTAATGTTTAGAGAGTTTGCGAAGGTAACGGACGTGCTCTTTTTTTATGGCAGGCCTGAAATCTTCAAGTTCGACAAAGGCCCTGAATTGTTCGATAGAAGCAGGAGTGTTCATGAACTCCAACTCCACCCATCCAGCCGGGATTTGGAAAAGATCTCAAATCCAGGGCGAACCCGGGGGGAGCGCGATGTTCTTTGATCAGGAGGTTTCGGGTTTGCTGGAGCCGCGGTTCGGCGGTGGCTCATATTGGGCTCGTTCGGCGACCAAATACACGTGTCTGATTGTTCGTGCCCAGGGTGGCGATTGAATCTAACAGAACAGGAGAAATACATTATGGCAACGGCACTGACTTCGGAATCCACATCCTTCAGCCTCGACAACATGGGGAGATTTCTCTGCAATACTTTGCAGGAAGCACTGGATAGCACGCTCCTAACCGTGGGCGGTCGCGAGCGCAAGTTCGACGCTGTGGTCATTGGCGGGGGCACTTTTGGCGCGGTCGTCGCCGAACAATTGTTCCTCAACGACCCCACACGCAGCCGACGAATCCTTGTCCTCGAAGCCGGGCCGTTCGTGCTGCCGGAACATTATCAAAACCTACCGTTTCAGGGCGGTGCGCCTGACCTTCGCGTGCCTTGGGTGAATCATCCGGCACTTAACTACAGCGGGCTGATCTTCGCGATCGGCGGACGATCGTTGACCTGGGGCGGCTGGTCGCCCGAATTGATTGACGAGGAGATGGCAGGCTGGCCGATCGCGACACGAAACGACCTGCGCAACCAATATTTCGCCGAAGCCAGCCGCCACGTCGGCGTGCAAGCGACCAACGACTTTCTATACGGGCCGCTGCATACAGCCTTGCGCAAACAACTGCACGCCGGACTCAAAGTGGCGGCCAACGCTACAGGGTTTACGTTTGCCGAGCTGCTCGACCACCCCGCCGTCCGTTACCCCAATCCGGGCGACCCGACACCGACCCCTGATGCGTTGCTGCGAGAGTGGCTGGGTCTGCCAGCGAGCGACACCACGCCGCGGACCGATCTACTCGATATGTTCAAGCTGGAAGCGCCGCTGGCGGTTCAGGCCACGACCCTGCCGGGCCTTTTCCCTACGAATAAGTTCAGTGCCGTGCCAGGGCTGATCCGGGCAGCGCGACTTGCAGCTGGACAAGCCGGTGGCGTTGGGCCGGACGCCGACGCGCGCAAGAGGCTGATGATCGTGCCCAATTGCCACGTCCAAGATCTCGTCACGGAAACCCAAGCGGACAATTGGGTGCGGGTCACCGGTGTGCGGGTCTGGCAGAACGGTGCGTCCGTGGTCATCCCGCTCGCCGAGTCACGCAATGGCGGGCAGAGCGCGGCAGTCATCGCGCTCGGGACGATCGAATCCACCCGTCTCGCGCTTACCACCTTCCAGCAGTCGCTCGCCGGACGAGCCGCGCAACGGATGGGGACGAATCTGGTGGCGCACCTGCGCACCAACCTGAGCATCCGTATACCCCGTTCGGCAATTGCCGCCAATCTGCCCCCGACCGTGATCCCAAGCCTGCAATGTTCAGCGCTGCTGGTGAAGGGCAAGGCGCCCAATGGGCGCACCTTCCATTTTCAGATTACCGCCACCGGCCTGCAAAAACTCGATTCGGATTCCGAGGCTGAATTGTTCAAGAAAATTCCGACGTTTGAGCATCTCCAGGACATGTTGCGCGCGACGGATGACACTGTGGTCATCACCATACGCGGCATTGGCGACATGACCGCGCGCAATCCCGACAGCTTCATCGAACTATCAGCTGTAGAAGCCGATTTTGATCGTCCCAAAGCGATTGTTCATTTGGGCAACGCCAAAGCCACGCCGGACGAGTTTGCCGGCAGTGCCCAAACGAAGAACGACCGTGCCACATGGAACGAGATGGATGCCGTGGCCGACAAGATCGCGCTGATTTTTGCAGGCGACGAACCCTTCGACATTCTCGCTGGCAGCCGGATCGTCGCAGGCAAACGTCTTCCCAGCAGCAGCACCATACCGGTCGCAGCAGGCACCCGTGCGGAACGTCTGGCGACGTTGGCCAACTTCAAAGACCGTGACGATCTGGGCACCACGCACCACGATGCCGGGACGCTGCGCATGGGCGACAGTGTGGCCGATTCGGTGACCAACGACTTCGGCCGGATTCATGACACCGCCAATTGCTATGTCGCGGGTCCTGCGCTGTTTCCCACCGTGGGTTCGCCAAACCCAATGTTGACCGGCGTGGCACTCGGCCGGCGCACCGCGCGTCTGCTGGCCGACGCCGTTTTTCCAAAAATGGATGCCGTTCCGCCGCTCGAACCCGGTTTTCGTGCGCTGTTCGACGGAACGGCCAAGACCTTCAAGAACTGGCGACTGGCCGGCCCCGCTGACGGCGGCATGGCGCACATCAACGGTGAAATGGTGAGCTATGGCGGCGGTGGGCTGCGTCTGTTTTTCTTCGCCACCGAACTGTTCGGTGATTTCACCCTGCGCATGCAGTTCCGCATCTTTGATGCGGCCAACCACAACAGCGGCGTATTCCTGCGCTTTCCGCGCCCTTCGCGCGACCTGAGCGCCGCGCTCGAGACGCGCATCTCGAACGAGAAGTTCTTCGATCGAGGCAATCCCGCGTGGAAGCCCGTGATTTCCGGCTTTGAAGTCCAGATCGATGACAACGCGCGCGGTGATTCCAGCAAGACGTTTCACGGCATCGACCCCGAGCCGGACGGCCTCTGGAAAAACCGCACCGGCGCGATTTACAAAATCCCCGCTGGCGATCGCATCTGGCATCTAAACACGAACGAGCCCGCCACGCAGACCTACACGCCCGGCCCCGCGCTTGTCCCCGGCGTCTGGTTTGAATACGAGATCGTGGTGCTAGGCGACGACTACACCGTCTTCCTCACTGACACCGCCACGGGCGTACGCCAGCAAACGACGGCATTTACCAACAACGACCCCGACCGCGGCCGCACACCGGGCTGCATCGGCGTCCAGGCGTATCCGGGCAGCACCGTGGCCTGGCGACACATCCGCATCAAACCGTAGCTGCGCGAGGGAGTGTCAAAACTCTTTTAAGATGTCCCCATCCCGACTCAGATGAAAATGTCCCCATATTAAAGTTATTTCTTTTCCCCATCAGGCTGCCGCCGCCGTAGGGAGAGGCGTCGCTGCCTCGTGCTCGCCGACGGCTTTTACGAATGACAGACGACGCCCTCCGGAATGGGATGCTCTTGGTTTGCCGAGCACCCCTCACCCCGGCCCTCTCCCCTCCGAGGGGCGAGGGGGAAGAATGCGCGACGTCTGGCGGGCCTATGGCGTCGCTTTCGTTCGGGGCGGAAGGAGAGCCATGAGCGCGGCGGGGAACGGGTCTTCGGCGGATCGTTTATGTTCTGGATTGCCGGGAGTTTTCGAGGGTGGGAGCGGAGGAAGCGGTGTTTGACTGTGAGCGCCAGCGTGAACGTGGGTTGAATTCGCCGATTTGAAAATAATTTCGAGTTCTATTTAGGGAGAGAGTGTTTGACGGGAATTTTCCTGAGCTTGGGATGGAATAGGATGCTCTTGGTTTGCCGTATCTACGGTCTGGGCTATGTCTGATAGTGAGCGATTACGCGAATAGGCCTTTTATCCCGCCTATCCGCCCCGATCGACGAGAAGGAGAGCGCGAAGTGGCTGCGCAGCTACGAGGCGGCAGCCCGGGCGCAGAGCGTGCTCAAGAAATCGCGGGTAGTGAGCGTCGGGGATCGCGAGGCGGATATCTACGATCTGTTCGCGACCGCGCGCGCGCACCGCGAGGCGGGTGGTCCAGAGCTGCTGGTGCGTGCCTGCGAGAAGCGGGGGGTGCAGGGGAGCACGAAGTGGCTCTGGGAGAAGATGCTGGAGGAGCCGGTGGCGGGCTACCGCGAGCTGGCGGTGCCGCCGAAGCGCGGGCAGCGGCGACGCGACGCAAAGCTTTCGGTGCGGTTTCGCAAAGTCGTGCTCGAGCCGCCGAGGGGCAAGGAGGATCTGGGCAAGATCACGCTCTGGGCGGTGCACGTGCGCGAGCGGCGAGCGCCGACGGGTGTGGAGCCGATCGAGTGGAAGCTGCTGACGACCATGGAGGTGAACGACTTCGCGCAGGCCTGCGAGAAGATCGACTGGTACGTGCAGCGCTGGATGATCGAGGTGTTCCACCGCACATTGAAGAGCGGGTGCCGGATCGAGGACCGCCAGCTCGGCACGGCCAAGCGCCTGGAGAGCTGTCTGGCGATCGACATCGTGGTGGCGGTACGCATCATGTACCTGACCTGGTACTCGCGCATGCAACCGACGATGCCGTGCACGGTGTTCTTCGAGGACGAGCAGTGGAAGACGCTGTACTGCTTCGTGAAGAAGACACGGATGCCGCCGAAGAAGGTGCCGACGATCCGGGAGATGACACACCTGGCGGCGAAGCTCGGCGGCTACCTCGGGCGCAATTCCGATCCCGAGCCGGGGACCCAGGTCCTCTGGCGAGGACTTCAGCGCGTCGCTGACATCTTGGAGCTGGCCCGGCTCTTCGACCATTTCAAAAATGGACCCTGACATAGTCAACTCGGGGTGGCCGCTGTCTCCAGCCGGGATCTGTGGATAAAAGTCAGGCTGGCAATGGGTGTTCCCGGCCGCACGGATCTGCACGGACCAGCGCTTCGGCCCGCCGCAACGGTACCATCTGCACGAGTCGGTACCGCAGCGCGCCATTCACGACGCGGCCCGGCAGGCCGGTCTGGTCAAGCCAGTTGGGCCACACACGTTGCGCCACAGCTTCGCGACGCATCTCCTCGAAGGCGGCTATGACATCCGTACGGTACAGGAGCTCCTGGGGCACCGCGACGTCAAGACGACGATGATCTACACCCACGTGTTGAACCGCGGCGGGCATGGCGTGCAGAGCCCCGCCGACCGCCTGCTGGGCGGCGGCCCGTTAGCCCGCGAGGCACGCGGCATGGCACACCGAGAAGGAGCCGCAGGATCAATCACGCAACCGTTTGACTTGGAAGGGAATGATGAGTCATGAGACGCGTACTGCCGAGGGATGTTAGCCTGCGGACTCCGCAGGGGTAGCAGATATTCTTCGGGAGTTGAATTGTAGTTCGGCGTTGCGTGAGGCGTCTGGAGCATGAGGGAAGCAGATGTCGGGTCGTGTCGATCAGCGTGCACTGGCGTGGAACCTTCCTGCCAGGCCAACCGGCCCGGCGATGCGCGAACGATTGAGCCGCTGCAATCAAGCGATTCGGAGTTCCTGAAACGACTTCTGTGGGAGGGAAGAACCTATGAGGACCGGCAGAGCAGCGATGTCATCGTGGTTCCTAGTTGCAGTCGCGACGCTTCTTGGGCTGCAGGGATGCTCGAGCGGAGGCGGCCACGATGGATCGACCCCGCGCACCAACACGCCAACCTACACGGCAACGACCGCCACCGCGACGACTACCCCCACCGACACTCCGATGCAGACCGCGACCAGCACCCCATCCGAAACACCGACGAGCACGCCGTCAGCGACGGCGACCCCGACGGACACGCCGACTGCCACCCCAACGGAAACGGCGACGGCAACGCCCACAAGCACCGCGACGAGTACCCCCACCGACACTCCGACGCAGACCGCGACCAGCACCCCAACCGAAACACCGACGAGCACGCCGTCAGCGACGGCGACCGCAAGCGACACGCCCACGGATACCCCTACGGACACGCCCACGGCGTCCCCTACTCTTCCGAACGAACCACCGACGGCTAATGCGGGCCTTGACCGGCAGGTTCGGGAGCTTACAAACGTTGTGCTCGACGCTTCTGCCAGCTTCGATCGCGACGGTGTAATCATCTCGTATCAATGGACACAGGTACCAAACGGAGCGCCCGCCGTTACGATACACTTCCCCTCCGCTGCTAACGCCGATTTCGACGTTCCACCCCTCGCCGACAACGAGTCCTTCGTCTTCTTCCTTCTTGTCACGGACGATGACGGCGCTACCGCCACGGATCAGCTTGCGTTGACCGCCCGCCCAGCGCCGGGCATCAGCACAAGCGATGTGTCCGGACACACGGCGGCCCTGAACGCCGCCGCACAGTTCTTTACGCGCCTGGACAGCCGACCCGACTCGGACGTCACCATCCCGGTAAGCTCTTCTGACCCATCCGAGGGCATGCCTGACCGCTCGTCGCTCGTGTTCACACCCGACAACTGGCACCTGGAACAGGCCGTGGTCGTCCGCGGCCAAAATCCTGAGGTTCCCGGTGGGGTCCAGAACTACTCCATCATCTTGGGCCCGGCCGAATCGACCGACGCCTTTTACGATGGGCTTGACGTTGCCGACATCCCAATGAAGGGGATCGCCCTGGAAATCTCGCCGCCCGCCAACCTAACCGATCTCACCGCACAAAACCCCGCCGAACTACGGCCGCGGGTTACTTACTCAGGGCACAGCGCGCTCTCCTTCTCATTGATCACCGCTCCGTTCGGCATGACCATAGATCTGAGCTCCGGACAGCTAGCCTGGACTCCAAGCGAGATCGACGAGGGACAAACGTTCGACGTCACGGTTGCGGTCAACGACGGAACCCTTTTCGCAGACACCACATTCCAAGTCAGAGTAGCGGATTCCCAACCTCTTCAGTCCAGCGTCTCCGGTTCCGTGCTCACCGTCACCGACCCCACCACTGATCTAACCGGCCTGACCATCACCGCCACGGGCCCGCCCCCCGGCCCGCGTGCTTCGGGCGTCCGCGCAACCGCCACTTCGAACATAGAGGAATTGCAGCTCGAAACTGTCCCACCGGAGAGTATCCCAGCCATCCCCGCCCACATCACCCGCTTGACGGACGTCTTCGTCGTCAAGACGCCGTTCCCCAGCCCAGTCGAGCTCCGGATGCCGCTCACCGGCTTGCCGGAGGATATCGACCTCAGAGACATCAACCTCTTTGCGTACACCGCCGCCGACGACATCCCTGGGCCAATCTGGTCGAGTGTTTTCGTCGACATCCGCTTCGAGGGCACACGAGATGCACCGATCGTCGTCATCTCCCTTCAGGGACTCAGCGGCATGTATTTCTTCGGGACCAAGAACCTGCTCTTTCCGACCGAAAGCTCAGCAGAACCCGCCGGGAGCCTTTCTCCTCCCGGGCGCGTTCGACCAGGTCCCCTGTTCCGTGCCGCATCGGATGTCACGTGCACACCCCGCACAGCCCCATTCAGCCAGGACCTAAACTACCGCGAACAGGACTGCACCTACGATGGGCGCCCCGACGTCAGCATCTTCGTCCGCGATTTCGGCACGACCGATACCGCTACCCGCTGGCACGGGGCCACGATCGAAGAGCTGATCGACTGGCTCGTCTCGGCTCAAGGTGGTTTCGACGACCTCGGCCTCGACTACGAGAACGATATTATGGTCGTCGTGGAGCCGATGAGCGATCTGGGATCCGTCACCACAGGAAGCGGTGAAGATAGGAGGACGGTTCATCTTACGGACGCCAATATAAAACAAGCTATAATACAGGGTACTGCTGTACACGAGTACTTTCATCATGCTCAGAGCCGCAGTCCCATCGATGGACTTGACCTTCTAATAGACGGTGGGACCGAAAGGACTTGGCTGATAGAGGGCACGGCAAGGTGGTTTGAGGATTATCTCTTCGACGACTTAGATACATATGTCGATAAAGAAGGCCGCGGGGCGCGTATTTTGGAGGCAGGGTTGAACGCACGACCCGACGGGGGAATTAAGCTCCCTTACCAGCGCTTTTCCTTTTTCAAGCTTCTTTTGTCACGGTGCGGTGCTTTTGAACGTTCATTCCGAGCTCTTCTCAATGTGGACCGGGCCACAGATGCGAGTGGTATTTCGAAACTGTCGGCAGAGCTTCCCGACGCTTCCTGTGATTTTGGCAGCCATCTGGGATCTGAGAGAGCCGATTCGCTGACCGCAGCCATCGTCTACTACCAATATGCGACGTTGTTCGAAAACATGATGTCACTCTTGGATGGAAATGAAAGTGATCAGGCCTTTGCTTTCGACCCAACCCCTCATGAATTCAACCAGACCTGGTTTAACCAAATCGCCCGATGGCTCGGCCTTACGGATGACACGGTGCACCAGCTAAACGGCCTGAGGAGCATTCCCGCGGCAGGAGCTTACTCGTTCTACGTGCGGGCCATTTCCGGCGTTCTTCCAGAGGGCTTCGTCGCGGAGCTCGTTGTCGACTCCGATCGTGCCGTCATCGTCTCTGTAACTAGCCGGGATGCTCAGTTTGCAGGCGACAACACTTTGGGCACTTATTCGCATCTGTGGTTTTCCACAGCCGACCAATCGAGCTATGTCTACGACAACGACGGCGCAATCCCCCGCCTCTTTGTCACCGTGGCGAACCCCAGCCTGGATCGGGCCGCTACTGCAACCGTGCAGTTCAGGATCCGAGAGGAGCAAGAGGTCGACACCGTCATAACGAGTCCGGCCGCGGGCACCGAGGTTTCGAACCGCGTCATATCGGTCACGGGGCTGGTTCCCGAGGAAGTGTGGGATTCGGTGAGCAAAGTGGTCGTGGACAGCAACGGCATCAAGTCGGTTACGATGATGAATGGGGATGGCAGCTTCAACGCCGATGTAGTGGTGGCCGTTGGAGACAATACCCTGAAGGCGCAAGCGTTTAGCGGGAATACACCTATCACGAATGAGGCGGTTGTGAACGTGACCGGCGTCGAGGACCTCTCGGGGGTGCGGAACGCGTTAGTCGCGTCGCGAGTGGTCTTCGTCCTCCGGTGGGATACGAACGGGACAGACGTCGATCTGTACTCTAGCGACAAGAACGGTGGGACGATCTGGTACTCGGATCGGACCGAAGGACCCGGGAATCTCGATTTCGACGATCTTGACGGCTTTGGGCCAGAGGTAATCTCGTACCGGGCAACTGGAGACGCCGTCTACGCGAACGGAACCTTCGACGTCGACGTCCACTATTTTGCCGATCACGGCGTAGCCGATCCGACCACGAACTACGCGCTCAACGTCGTCTTGAACGAGACAGACGGTGCGAATCGACGATTTTTGCACTATGAGTCCGTTGCGCCACTAATGGTGAGCAACAGCCGCCAGAACGGTCCGAACGGCGTGGGAAATTCGCGCTTCAATGACGTCCTGGGTATAGCGTGTAGCGCTCAGGGGGTGTGTTCCCTAGCCTACTATGATTCGACGAAGCTCTCCGCGGAAGGCGGTTCGGGCAGTGGTGGCGCCGCCCGCGGTTTCGCAGCTAGGAAGCGCAGGGAGCATCGAGCGTACACCGGCCTGGCGAAGTGCCTGGACGAGTACACGACAAACGTGGCCAAGTGGGGCCGACCGAGCTGGGAGTGCGACGAGGACGGGAGCAAGCGGTGGTAGCCGGCGTTTCAAATCATGGACTCCATTGGCGTTTACCAACCGAACGGAAGGGGGAACGTATGGCCGAGTCGGCCGAGTTGAGTAGGGGGATAGGGGTCAAATCGCGGCTTGCGACAGGTTGGATCGCTGATGACGGGCGTGGGTACGAATCGTGCAAGCAGTGCACCAAGCACGGGCCGAACGAGGGCCTCCAGGCGACGGCCACCTCGGAGGCGTTCGGTGAAGCCGGGGCGTCGCGTTTTGGTGGCCGCGCCTGAGGCCAAGCGTTAGCCCGACGAGCGCGAGCATGGACGAGTACGTTCAGTATCACAACCCCGAATATGCAGAGTTCCCCGTCGAAGAGCCAGGCGCGTTCTCGATCTACACGAGCAAAGCCGCCGACGGCATTCGCGGCTCTAGAATTTGGCTTGTGGCGCGAAAGCGCGACACGAAAGAGTACTACTTGGTGTACTGGTTCATCGCCGATACGGTGGTGGCCGGGGAGCCTGGCAAACCCAACAGCGTCGAAGGCCGGTCGGGTGCGTGGTTGAGGCCAGAAGTGCGGATCGACCAACTGGAATGGTTCGATGCCTTCCGGAAGTATTCCGGCAACTTTGGGCTTGGTCTCCAGCGGATCGCTGACCCAGCCTTCGCTGCGGCCCTCCGAGCCGCAGGTGGCGTCGCAGAGGGGGTTGCATTCAGCCATTCAGAGGTCTTTCCGCTCATCGCCCGCCTGATCGTAGGGGCGCCTTCAGACAGCAACGGCTTCGTACGTCACGATGCGATCGTCTCGGCTTTCCTCACAGACAGCGAAGGGGCGGCAATCGTGAGTCGGGCGAGGATGACGTCTTCGTGGGCAGATGATCGCGCCGCCGCATCGAACATGGTCGCTTGGTTCTCTCAGCAGATCACGGTGGGTCGTTCTCCGTGGGCGGACTTCTTCGATCGCGAACGTCGCGACGACGCGTGGGCGTATCGCCCGAAGACGGCCGTACGTCCGCCGATCGCGGAGGACCTTGAGCTATCCGCCATTGAAGGGGAGCCCCGCCTGTTTTTCCACCTGCGTCGCGAGCGGGACCCAGCGCTTGCCGAGGCGAAAAGGAAATCAGCGCGCACGTTCGACGGACGGCTGGAGTGCGAGGCGTGCGGCTTTGTGGCACAGGTTCGGTACCCGGGCTTGCCTGGAGACGTGTGCGAGGTTCATCATCGGCGTCCGCTCGCCGAAGCGTTGGAGCCAGTCGCCACCCGTTTGGAGGATCTCGCTGTCCTCTGCGCCAATTGCCATCGAGCCATCCATTCGACGAAACCTCTTGTGAGCGTCGAGGATTTTCGATCCCGATCCTTGGCGAACCCCCTTGTGCCAATGTCGATGAGACACCAGCGTGAGTCGAATTTACAGGAGAGGGCGGGGAGAGTAGGAGCGCGATGGGGAGGATGCGGATGGTCGAAGTAGCCGAGAGAGCTGCTCTTCGCGGCGGGGCCCCGGAGCCCGACCGGAGGGAGGGCGGAGGGGCCCCGCCGCGGGCGCGCGGGAACGGGGATGGAGCGAAGGACGACGAGTCGATGCTGCTGGCGGTGATGACGAGTGCACCGCATTCGATTCCCGATCCGGAGGTGGTGGCCAAGGCGCGCCGCCGCAAGTTCACCAGCGAGTACAAGCGCAAGATCGTCGAGGCCGCCGACGCCTGCTCGTCTCCCGGCGATCTCGGCGCGCTGCTTCGTCGCGAGGGGCTGTACTCCTCCCACCTCTCCGTGTGGCGCCAGCAGCGCGACGAGGCGCTCGCCACCGGCCTCGCTCCGCGCAAACGTGGCCGTAAGCCCGCGAAGAATCCGCTCGCCGACCGAGTGGCGGTGCTCGAGCGCACCAACGCCCGCCTCGAGCACGAGCTGTTCAAGGCCCGCACCATCATCGAGGTCCAAAAAAAAGTGGCGCTTTTACTGGGGAACCCCCTGCTCGACGTCGAGGCGAGCTCATGAGTACCGCTCGCGATCTCGCCGGCACCGTTGGCGTCCATCCGGCATGCCGAGCCCTCGGCCTTGCGGCGGCCTCGTATTACCGTTGGCGCAGCCCGCTCGTCGGCCCGCCGAAGCCGCGCCCCCGTCCGCCGCTGGCGCTCAGCGACACCGAGGAGCAGACGGTGCTCGACGTTCTCCACTCCTCCGACTACGTCGACCAGGCGCCGGCTGAGGTCTACGCCGCGCTGCTCGATCAAGGCACTCACCACTGCTCGACTCGCACCATGTATCGGGTGCTCGAACGCCGTATCTACGGTCTGGGCTATGTCTGATAGTGAGCGATTACGCGAATAGGCCTTTTATCCCGCCTATCCGCAAGTGCCTATGGCTGGGACTCCAGCGCCTCGACGACATCGCGCGAGCTTGGCTCGCCTTTGGGCCTCCAAGTCGAGCGCGAAAAACCAGTGCGCGGCCCGTGTCCAGAGGCAGCACTC
>DAOTTM010000014.1:0-10356 GCA_034437915.1 Dehalococcoidia bacterium
GGGTTCTTTGTTCCCCTGTTTATGCCGGCGGCGGAACTCAGCCAGTCCGAGTGGTGGGACGAAGTCGGGGCGCCCGCAGGCCTTGAACCCTACGAACTCACTCCCTCCGTTGCCAACAAGATCCTGCAGTCGTTCCAGAGCTTCACCGAAACCTACCCCCGCTACCATGAGTTCGAGGGCCTTTCGGTCATCCTTGACCCATCTTCGGCGAAGTTGGAGCCGTTGCTCCTCGACTACTCGCTTTGCAAACTGCTTGAGAGCTGGGGCCCGCTCGAAGCTCTCCCCGGCGTTGTCCCTGAGCCCATGGACCGCGACTTCGACCACCACCAGACCGTGCGCCTCCGAAGCTACTACGGCCAGCTCAGCGCCCTCGCCGAAGCCTACGCCGCCGTCTCCGCTTGGGTCGGTAACCGCAACGAGCTATCGGAAACCTTGGCCGAGCGCTCGCGGGAGGCGCTCCAGGACGTGACGGTCCACCTCCTCTTCGAACCCGATCGTGTCCTCTTCGATCCGGAACCCCGTTCCTTGAGAGCCTTCCTCTGGAGATATGTTTTCGGTCTCTGGGGGCGAAGCCCTACCCGTCTCTGCAAGCGGTGCAAGGCGAAGTTCGATGTCCCCTATAGCCGCGGCCGCCCTCCCCTCTATTGCCCCGAACACCGCAACGCGAGGTCATATAAGCAAGCCAGCCGCTTGAGACCCTCGTCATTCAGCCAGGACCAAAACGACGAACAGGAGCCGTAGCCATGCTGGGACACATCCGCAGCCGCGGCAAGAACACCTGGGAGGTCAGCCTCGAACTCCCCCGCGACGCCGTCACCAGCGCCCGCCGCCGCCGCATCATCAGCGTCAAGGGCCTCCGCCGCGATGCCGACCGCGTCCTCAACGACGCCATCAACAAGCGCGACACCGGCTTCGACCTCAACCCCCACCGCCTCACCGTCGCCCAATACCTCGACAAGTGGCTCGCCGACGATTGCGAAAACCGCCTCGCCCGCTCCACCTTCCATCGCTACACCGGTATCATCGCCAACCACATCAGGCCCGCCCTCGGTAGCCTCCGCCTCCTCGACCTCCGCCCCACCCACATCCAGTCCGCCTACTCCCAATGGCTCAACGCCGGACTCTCCCCCGCTACCGTCCTCCAACACCACCACATCCTCCGCAAGTCCCTCTCCCAGGCCGTCAAATGGCAGCTCCTCCAGGTCAACCCATCCCTCGCCGTCACGCTGCCCAAACGCGAACACCTCGAAATGCGCAGCCTCGCACCCGCCCAAGCCCAGGACCTCCTTGCCGCCGCCGAAGGATCCCGCTTCGAAACCCTCCTTCTCCTTGCCCTCGAAACCGGCATGCGCCAGGGCGAACTCCTCGCACTCCAATGGGCCGCCACCGACCTCCGACAGGGCGATGTCCAGGTCCTCCGCAGCGCCCGCTACTATCCCCGCGAAGGCGTCGTCATCGGTCCAACCAAGACCCACCGCTCCCGCCGACACATCTCCCTCTCCTCCGCCGCCACCGAACAGCTCAAACGTCACCGCGTCGCCCAGAACGAGCACCGCCTCGCACTCGGCCGCGCATGGACCGATAACGACCTCGTCTTCCCCGGTGTCTTTGGCGAACCCTATCCCGCCCGCGACCTCACCCGCCGTTTCGTCGCCATCGTGCGCAGCGTCGGCCTCCAACCGCTTCGCTTCCACGACCTCCGCCATACCGCCGCCACCCTCATGCTCCGCTCCGGCGTCAGCCCCAAAGTCGTCAGCGATCGCCTCGGCCACGCCACCGTCGCCTTCACCCTCGATACCTACGTCCACGTCCTCCCCGACCAGCAAAAAGACGCCGCCGAAGCCCTCTCAACCCTCCTCCGCGCCCGCCGCTAACCACGCCCCTCTCCCCCGCTCCCCAATTTTCCGTTGGCAATCCGTTGGCAAAACCAAACCCTTAACAAAAATTAAGCCTACGTTATCGTCAACTCCAGATTCAAAAAGCTGGTACCGGGGAGGGGATTCGAACCCCTATGCCTTGCGGCCACGGAGTTTAAGTCCGCTGCGTATGCCATTCCGCCACCCCGGCGCCTCCGTCGAATGCGATTGTCCCCCGCCGACCCTGCCGCCGTCGATTCGCTCCGCCTTTGTTTAGTCCCGCGAATCCGGCGGATGCATAGAACCGCTGTATGCCTTCATGCGTATCGATTGCAGGACTGCTTCGTGTTTCGTCTATAACTGCCATTGACGAGCACGACGGTTAGAGTTATATACCACAAAACACATGTCCGAAGGCAGTTCGGACCAGGAGGAACGGCATGGCACGGGACAATTACTGGAGCAAGCGCGTCGACCGACGACGCATCCTCGCTGGCGGAGCGACCACTGCCCTCGGCGTTGGCGCCCTCGCCCTCACCGGCTGCGGCGATGACGACGACAGCAAGCCTGCGTCGCCCGGCAAAACTCCCCAGGGCGTCGCGCCGGGCACAGCATCCGCTGCCACCGCGACGCCGGCGAAGGCCGTCAGCCGAGACGGGACGATCAAGTATCGCCAGAACGCTATTTGGGCGAGCATCAACCCCTACAAAGGCCTCGATAGCGGTCTCACGCATGGATTCCTCGCCTATGACCTGCTCTGGTACACGCCCCTCGACACCGGCATCCGCGAAAACTTCCTCGCCACGAGCATCGAGCAGGCCGACCCGCTCTCCTTCACGGTGAAGATCGGCCCATCGACGTTTCATAACAAGGCGCCGATCAACGGGCGCGAGGTCAAGGCCCAGGATATAAAAGCTTCGTGGGATGCGGCCGTCGCCTCCAAGACGATCTCAAAGAGCACATGGTGGAACTTCGTCCTCGACAAGGTCGAAACGCCGGACGACAAGACGATTAAGGTCACGATGAAGCAACCGGATGCATGGACCTTCTCTTCCACGAACGCAGGAAGCCCGCTCACCGGAATTATCCTGCCGGAGGAACACGCCAAAGACCCGAACCTGATGGATAAAGATATCATTGGTAGCGGTCGCTTCGAATTCGTGGGCCATGAAAACGGCACGAACATGAAGTACAAGCGAAACGAGGCCTTCCGCATCAAGGGTGAACCCAACCTTGCAGGCATCCAGTGGAAGCTGATTCAGGAGCAGGCTGCCGCACTCGCTGCGTTCTCCGCGAAGGAGATCGATCAGGTTGCTCCGTCGAACAAACTGGAACGCGATGCCCTGCAGCAGAAGCACGGCAAAGAAGTGGCCACCGAGAACGAACTCAACCGAGCGATCTGGATCGTGCAGACACGTGGTGACGGACCTTGGAAAGATCCCCGCATCGCCCAGGCCGTGAGCCTCGCCCTCGATAAGGACGAGATGATCAAGTTGATGAACTTCGGCGAGGGAGCGAAGAGTGGCGTCGTCCCGCCAACGTTCACCACGTACGCAAAGACTGAGAAAGAGATCAACGACACCTACGGGAAATTCGACGTCACGCAGGCCAAGGCGCTGATTGCCGCCTCCGGGTTCGATCTGAGCAAAGAGTACACGATGAAATACCCGGTCCTCGGCGAGCGGTTCGCCCAGTTCACGCAGATCGTGCAGTCCCAGCTCCAGAAGAACCTTGGGTTCAAAATCAAGGTCGTTGCCGAAGATTTCGGCAAGTGGCTTGCCCAGTCCCTCTACGGTTCGGATTACGACGGCTTCATGATCTATCCAACGCTCGCCTATGACGACCCAAGCAGTTACATCGGTAGCTACACCAAGCTCATTGGCGGGCGCCCGAACTGGGCAGGCTTCGTCGATGACGAGCTCGACGCCGCGGTGAACAAACAAAAGACGATCCTTGAGGACAAGGCGCGCGAGACCGCCATCAGGGACATTCAAACCAAGGCATGGGAGAAGGGCGCGCCGTTCATTCCGACGTTCGTCGCTATCGGTTCCACAGTCACCTGGGGGCACGTGCAGGGCCGCATCATCAACCGCGGAAGCTATGGGGCTTTCCAGCAGAAGACGTGGATCGACAAGTCCTGATCTGAGGAGCGGAATAGTCCATGCGCCAATACGCCCTTCGGCGGCTCAGCTATCTGCCGCTCATCATCGTCGTGGTTTCACTCATCACGTTCTTCACCTTGCGCTTGCCCTGGGCCACGGATCCCGTGATCGCGCTCTCAACGCAGAACACGACGCTCGACCAGGAACAGGCGATCCGCGAGGACCTCGGCCTCGATAAGCCGGTCTACCAGCAATTCGTCATCTGGGTCGGCGACATGGTTACGGGGGACCTGGGCAAGACGTTTCGCAGCAAACAGCCCGTCTGGCCGGAGGTCCAGCGGCGCCTGCCTGTGAACATCGAGATCCTCGTGCTCTCCGTGTTCTTCACTCAGCTCATCGGCATCTCACTCGGAGTGCTCAGCGCGGTCAAACAGAACAGCGCCCCGGATTACGGGGCGCGGTTCTTCGCCGTCTTCGGCCAGTCCATCCCCGGTTTCTTCCTCCTCATCATGCTCATCGTTCTGCCCAGCATCTGGTGGAACTACTCCGCCCCTGTCGGCGGCCACGTCTCCATTTTCAAGGACCCCTGGGACAACCTCCGGCTCTATCTCCCGCCAACGCTTCTGCTCTCCATCGGTGGCGCGGCGGGCGTCCTGCGCGTCACTCGCTCCACCCTGCTTGAGGTCTATCGCCAGGACTACATGCGCACCGCCCGCGCCAAGGGCCTCGCCAGCCGCGATGTCCTCTACCACGCCATGCGAAATTCCATGATCCCTCTCGTCACAATTCTCGGCGGCGAAATCACGGCACTCTTCTTCGGCTCCCTCATCCTCGAACAGATCTTCAGCCTGAACGGCCTCGGCCAGTTCCTCTTCATCTCCGCCGCCACTTCGGACTTCCCAGTCGTCCAGTTCCTCGTCCTCTATACGGCTATCATCGTGATGTCCATGAACCTCTTGATCGACCTCTCCTACGCTCTCTTCGACCCTCGGATCAAGTACTCCTGATGGCAACGATGGAAGGAAGCAGCGCGCTGGAGATGGGCTGGACGGCGTACAAGCGCCCGGGCTTCGGCAGGCGCATGGCTCGCCTCGCGCGCCAGCAGCCCGCGGGCGTCTTTGGTCTGATCGTCCTCAGCGTCTTCGTCTTTCTCGGCATCTTCGGCCCCGCGATTACGCCATATGACCCGAAGGAACTGAGCGTTTGTGAGCCCCTCGGCGGCCCGTCACTCGGCCATCTTTTCGGATGCAACCGCAACGGCCAGGATGTTCTCAGCCGCGTCATCGCCGGCGCGCGTATCTCGCTCATGATCTCGTCCGCAGCCGTCTTCATTGGCGCCGGTGCAGGTGCCTTCCTCGGCGTCCTCAGCGGGTATGCAGGCCGTTGGGTCGATTACCTCATTCAGCGCTCAGGCGAGGCTTACGCCGCCTTCCCCGCCCTCGTCCTCTTTTTCTTGCTGCGGACCGCCTTCGGCCCCGGCATCAAGACGATCGTGATCGCCATCGCCATCGGCGCCCTTTTCGGCGGCAACCGCATCCTTCGCGGCGCGACCATCATCGAACGCAACATGGTCTACGTTGAAGCCGCCCGCAGCGTCGGCTGCTCCGGACCGCGCATCTTCTTTCGCCACGTGATCATCAACCTCCTGCCGCTCACCGTCGTGCTCATGAGTGGCGCGCTCGGCGGCGCCATCCTCGCTGAATCGGGCCTCGCGTTCCTCGGCCTCGGCGTCGCCCCCGGCACGCCATCCTGGGGCATCGACATGAGTGGCGACAACATCTCCGTCGCGCGCCTCGGCTATTGGCACGTCGTCGTCTTCCCCGGCATCGCGATCAGCCTCGTCGTCCTCGCCGCCAACCTCCTCGGCGATTCCCTCCGCGATATCTGGGACCCCCGCCTCCGCCGCTGAGAGGGACGCTCGCCCCCTCCCCGTAGTCACGGCCCGCTGTGGCCGGGGTCACGGCGCCCGCATCCGAGCGCTCGCCATCCCTCGTCAGGGTGCCCACCGGTGGGCGCGCGACCCCGGCCGGCGTCGTCGCCACTGGCCTTCGCCGCGCGCGCTCCGCATCATCCCCGTCCCCCGCATGACCGCCCCGACCGCCCAGGGAGGGTGCGCTCCGAGGCCCACACTTCCTTTGGGAGCTTCCGACCTTCTCAGACTGCCTCCGACCGCATTCCCACCAGCCCCACGCCCCGCATCCCCCACAACATCGCCATCGAGACGCCGCCCACGATCACCGCGGCAAGAAACGGCTGCCACCATTCCAACGACCGCCCCGCCGCAGCCCAGAGCGCGCTGGCCGTCAGCAGGTCGCCCACGGCCATCCCCGCCAGCAGTGTCCAACGCCCTTCTCGCGTCTCCATCCTCAGCCTCGAGGCCGCCAGGGCGATCGCCGGGTACCCCGCCGCCGTCAGGAAGATCAGCACCACCGCCGTAGCGAAAAGCCACTCCTGGCCGGTCGCCCCGCCCACGATATGCAGCGCGAAACACGCCGCAAACACCCCAAACGCCACAGCCAGCCCAAACGCTATGCGCTTCATATCGCCCTTCTCCCCCTCGCCCGCGAAGGGGCCAGAGGGTGAGGGCTCGACGGACGTTCCGTCGCGTGCGATCGATCTATTTTCTGTCAACATTGAACCCGAACTCGTCCGCCAGTGTCTCCAGCGCCAACGGCAGCGGCGGACGCAACGCCGTGCCCGCGAAGGCATCCGCGAACGCCCGCGCGAGCATGCCCGACCGCCGATAATGTCGCCCGCCGCTGAGCGCGAACAACTCCGCGCAAAGCTTCGTCGCTTCCTGCGTCACGTACGTCTTGCACCGCAGGACGCGCTTTGCATACTCGGGACCCGCCGCCGCCTTCCACATGCTCGCCGTCTCCAGCAAATACGCCCTCATCGCCTCGTACCGCATCTGCGCGTCGCTCAAGCGCACCCGAAGCGCTGGAGAGCTCGGCGCCGGGTTCGAGAGCGTCGAGAGCATCAGTCGAACACTCCCGAGCGGTATCGCGGCGAACAGGCAGAAGAAGTACTGCACCGGTTGAACGGCGGCGATGAAGTTCGGAAAGCCCATCAACTCCCGCACGGGCGCCGCCTCGTAGCGGACGGTCTGGCTTTCCGTCGAACGCATCCCAAAGCCATCCCAATCGTTGAGAATGTTGACCCCCGGCGCCAGCGTCTCAACGAAGAAGAACTCGACGATGCCCGCCCCCGGCAGCTCCTCCGCACTCACCTTCGCCGTCGAAAAGTAGACGTCCGCGAACCGCCCACCCGATGCCAGGATCTTCTCCCCGGTCAGCGTGAATCCTCCGTCCGGGCGGCGAGTGGCCACGGTCTGCGTGGCCGCCAGCGAGCCCCCGGCGCCTTTCTCCGAATTGCATGCGGCGTACCAGCGGCCAGCGCGATACTCGGCTGCCACGCGTTCACGTTGCGCCTTCCAAGCGGCTGCGTGCTGTTCCGGGGGTGTGATCTCCGTCGCGTAGATGCCAGCAAGGCCGAGGGGCATGCTCAGCAGGAGCGCCGTCGATGCCGACGCCGCTGCGAGGCGCTCAATGACTTCCACGGAATCGGCCAACGAAGCGCCTAGCCCGCCGTCCTGTTCCGGGAACGCGGCGGAATGCAGCTTCGAGGCTACGATGTCGGCGATGTTCGCCTCTGGAAACGCCTCGGCGTCCTCCACTTCGCGTTTCGCAAACAGATCGGCGAGTTCATGCGCCACTTCGACGGCCTTCGGTGCCATGACAATCCCCATTGCGCTCTTCGACCAGAAGGATACACCACTTCGAAGGCGCCGGGTGCGTTAGCGCTCCCACCGTAGAATGACAGCATCGAAGAACACGGCGCGACAGCAAAAGAGGTGAGTTCATGACAGTTGCGGACTTTTCGTTGGTGGGCAAGGTTGCCATCGTTACGGGCGGTAGCCGGGGAATCGGACGCTCGATTGCCGTCGCCCTCGCGGAAGCGGGCGCCGATGTCTGCGTGGCCGCGCGCAAGCCCGAGGCGCTCGAAGAGACTGCCGCGGCCGTCCGCGCGACCGGGCGTAAGTGCATTGCCGTCCCCACGAACGTCCGAGACATGGCGGCGCTCGAAAACCTCGCCGCGGAGACGAAAAAGCAGCTCGGCCGCATCGACATCCTCGTCAACAACGCCGCCACGAACCCGGTCTTCGGCCCCGTCGCAAACCTCGACGAACGCGCCTGGGACATGATCATGAACACGAACGTGAAGTCCGCCTTCTTCCTCAGCAAGATGGTGCGCGATGCCATCAGGGAGCACGGCCAGGGCGGCGCGATTATCAACGTCAGCTCGACCGGCGGCCTCCGCGCGTCTGTTGGGCTGGGTGGCTATTCGGTCTCCAAAGCGGCGATCATCATGCTCACCCAGGTGTGCGCGAAGGAATGGGGTGCCGATGGTATTCGTGTGAACTGCATTGCGCCGGGGCTGATCAAGACCGAGTTTTCGCGCGCCCTTTGGGAAAACGAAGCCATCCTTACGGGCTCCGTCCAGGGTGGAGCGCTCAAGCGTATCGGTGACCCGGACGAGATGGCGGGGGCTGTCGTCTATTTCGCCACGCCCGCTTCGTCGTTCACCACCGGCCAAACGCTCGTCCTCGATGGCGGGGGGATGGCCTGATACTACCCTCGGAGGGGCGACCATGCCCGATATGCTTGTCCCGCTGTACGACCTGCCGGAAAGCCGCGCGCTCGAAATCCAGGTGAAAGAAGCCGGGGTCTCCTGCCGCCGCGCGGAGAGTTACGAACGCCTGAAGATATTGGAGTTCGTTCGCGGCAACTGGCCGGCGTGGCTCGATGAAGCGGCCGCCGCCTTCGCGCATGTCCCGCCTACGATGCATGTCGCCGTCGAATCGGGCGCACTGGTTGGCTTCGCGGCGTACAACGCGACCCGCCCGGACTATTTTGGCCCCACCGGAGTCGTCGAAGAGAAGCGCAAGCGGGGGATCGGTAGCCTCCTCCTCGTCCGCGGCCTCCAATCGCTCGCGGTCGATGGGTACGCGTACGCCGTGATCGGCGGGGTCAACGGCCAGGAGGCCTTTTACGAAAAGGCGGTTGGTGCGATGGTCATCCCCGGGAGCGAGACCGGCATCTATGGGAACAATGTGAATGCTGCGATTGCTGCTTAAGCCCTTCGTCATGGTTGCGAAGCTCTTCCGCAAGTTGATGAAGCTCCTGCTCCTCGTCGCCGCGGTGACCGGCCTACTGGTCGTCCTCGACGCCATCTTCGGCCCCGACGACACGGCCGAACACGAATAGAACCCTGGAGAAGGGTCAATCTGTAGCCCGACCGTTAGGGAGGGTTCGCGCCAAAAACCATCACTGACTTTCAGCGCTGTTCAGCGAAGCGAGTCGAAGCGTTCGCTATTCGTTGGCGTGCCGTCGCATGGCGTCCTGCGTGGCAAGGCGCGCCGCCCTTCCCGGCACTCCACGCAGTCCGCGGTCTCGCAGCCTCCGGATAATCTCTTCGAAGTGCTCGGCGCCGTTCACCTCGAGGACAAGTTCCAGCAGCGCCACGCCGATCGGCAGGCTCGCCGCCTCCCGGTTGTGTTCCACCTCGAGGATATTCCCACCCGCCTCCGCGACGACCGTCGCGACGAGAGCCAGTTCGCCTGGGGTGTCCGAGACCTCTATCGAGAGTTGCTGATACCGGCCCACATCCGCCAGCCCCGCTCGCACGATGGACCCGAGCAGGTTGATATCGATGTTCCCGCCCGAAACCACGGCCACGGTGGTCCCCTTCGGCCGGTAGGCGCCCGATTGCAACGCCGCCACCGCGAGCGCGCCTGCCCCTTCCGCGATGAGCTTCGACTTTTCGATGAGCATGACGATCGCCCGTGCGATGGCGTCATCACCGACGTGGATGACGTCGTCCACGTACCGTTCGATCAATGCGAAAGTGCGCTCGGAAGGGCCCGCGACGGCCACGCCATCCGCGATCGTGCGCGAACTCGCCGCCGTGCGAAGCTCGTGTGCAGCGAACGAACGGCAGATTCCGTCCATCGCCGCGGACTGTACTCCGATCACCCTGACCGATGGCTTCAGCGCCTTCACCGCCGTGGCAATGCCCGCGAGCAACCCACCACCCCCCGCCGGGACCAGCGCTTCTTCGACTTCGGGGCACTGCTCCAGGATCTCCAGCCCCACGGTTCCCTGCCCGGCGATCACCGCGTCATCATCGAATGGGGGCACATACAGCAGCCCTTCACGTTGCGCCATCGCCAGGGCTTCCGTCCGTGCTTCTTCCAGCGAACTCCCGTGGAGCACGACGCGCGCCCCCAAATCCCGCGCCCCGGATACCTTCGCCAGCGGGGCCGTCACGGGCATTACCACCGTCACGGGGAGGCCGCGCGCTCGCCCCGCGAACGCGACCCCCTGCGCATGGTTGCC
>DAOTTM010000015.1:0-1738 GCA_034437915.1 Dehalococcoidia bacterium
CTGAGCCTGTCGAAGGGCCGGTCACACTCGAACCATGGACAGCGGCGTGTTCATCCTTCGACAGGCTCAGGACGAACGGGGGTGACAGGCGGAACGACGTGAAAATCGAACCAGGACAAGGCGCGCGCAAAACTTTGACGCCCACCCTCCGGGCCAACGCGCGAGACCGTACCGGTTGGGCTTCGGTATACTGAAAAGCGTTGTGCCGCAGCGCTTGATGATGGGCGCACCCGCGCGGCCAGTGCAGGCCTCCTTAGCTCAGTTGGCTAGAGCGAGCGATTCGTAATCGCTAGGTCCACGGTTCGAATCCGTGAGGAGGCTCCAACACACCGGGTTCTGAGTTCTGAGGCCTTTGTTGCGGATTCTCGCCGGGTTTCGCTTACGCCCAGGGGCGACGTGACGGTGAACAGGGCGCCGCCGGTGGCGTGTGCACCGGTCATCAAACCGGGGTTCCCTCAAGAGCCTGTCTCTCCCGAGTAGACGCCGGGGAGGAAGGCTTTTTTCGCGAGTTGCGAGGGCCGAGCTCCGAGATCCGAGTGGTCTGTGCGCGGACCGGACCGATTCCGATACTCTGTATGTGGGCGTTCGCGCGCCAATAGCCAACCGCCAGGGGCCAACAGCCACCCATGAACAGCCGCCAACGCATCGGCATCGCCATCTTCGCCTTCGGCGCGCTTATCTCCGTGTTCGCGGGCGTCCGTTATTCCACGCGCGATGACAGCTCCGGCACGGCCGCGGTTGCGCTCACGGATACATCCTTGCCCGGCGAAGAAGCGACGATCGAGAACGGCGCCGTCGGCTCATTCGGGGAGATGCGCGTGGCCGTGAAGCGGGTGTCGCCGCGCAGCGATGGTCAACTCGAAGCGCTGATCTCCTTCGCGACAACGGACCCCAAGGACCCGACGAAGGACCTCACCGTCACGGTCGGTGACACGATTGACGTCAAAGGCGGCGCTTTTGTGGTGTTGGAACTGGGCAAGGACGCTTCGCCGAAACGTGAATTCGCGCGCATGAAGTTCGTCAAGCGCGAGTGATGGGAGCGCCAGGATCCACGGATGATAGGCCATGCGTATGGCCCCCAACCGACGACGATTGGACGCGCAAACAGCAAGCTGTCGGCTAGACTACGCCTCGTGTCCTTAAACAGAACCCAGATCGATAAGCTCGGCGAACGCCTTCGAAAACACGAGGCAACTGACGCTGACCTGAATATGCTCCGTGAAGTCCTTACCGAGCATGATGGCGAATTGGAAACGGTTGTCGCCACCTTGAGAACGCTACGCGGAAGGAACGGCGAACTCCTGGCCCCGACGCAACGAGTGAAGACGACGGCGACACTGATCGACAAGCTCGTACGAGACAAGACAAGGCTATCTTCAGTGCATGATATCGCGGGCGCGCGGGTCGTCGTCGGCGAAACTTTGGACGAGCAAGACGAGATCGTCGCTGCCATCGTGGACCAATTCCCGCGTTCGGAGCTCGTTGATCGGCGAGCGGACCCGCGCTTCGGGTACCGTGCCGTTCACGTGGTCGTCCGCTCTGGGATCTGCTGGGCGGAGATCCAAGTTCGAACGGCGTTGCAACATCAATGGGCGGAAGCGTTCGAGCGCCTCGCCGATCAAGTTGGCCGGCAGATTCGATACGGTCGAGAACCCGACTCTGACCTACGGTTCCGGACGGCTTCGCAAGTAGTACAGCTCATGAAAGACCTTTCCGCTCAGGTCGCGGAAATTGAGAA
>DAOTTM010000016.1:0-5534 GCA_034437915.1 Dehalococcoidia bacterium
GCGCCGAGGGCGAAGCCGAAGGTCGTCGCGGCGGCTGTCGCTTCGATGATGCGGAACGTGGTCGCGACGGTGGCGCCGTCCTGGAAGCTCACCGGGATGTCGTCTTCGAAGCCACCCACCGGCGTGGCCAGGGCCAGTGTGCCCCGCTCAGTCAGCGCGACATCGCCGCCGCGATACCGCATCTGGATCGCGGACGGGTCGGCGCCGGGGCGGACGACGAACTCGTACTTCAGTCGCTGATAGGTCCCGCTGTAAACGAGGTCGATCCCCGGCCAGAGGTCGTGGTAGACGACTTGCGAGTACTGCGGGATGCCCGTCTTCCAATCCCCCGCTTGTCCCTTGAAGTAGCTCACGACGCCACCGGTCGGTGCTTCGCCGACCGGCAGAACGCCGGGGTCGGCGCCGACGAAGTCCAGCTTCACGACCCAGCGTTCGCGCGGGGCAAGGGGGCCGGTCGCGCCCGGTGCGGCACTGACATCAGAATTGAGGACGAAGGTGATGCCGCCCTCGGTGAAGAAGACGCTCTTGTCGCTCGCTTCGATCGCGAAGCGGATAGCGGGGTCGAATTGCCCTCCGTTGGCCGTGAACGCGACGGGCAGCTTGCCCAGGCTCTCCTGGACGCGCGCGCGCACGGCGGGATCGACGGCGCCCGGAAGCGACGGATTTGGGGCCTGGCCGAACGACGGTAGTTCGAGCCTGTATGTCGACGGGCCAAGCAGGAGCGTCAACGCCGCGAGCAGAAGCAGCAGCGCAGTTGGACCCATTTGGGTTCGCGCGCGTGGCCACGATTGAGTTCGTACGATCGCCATGCGACTGCCTCCAACGCTCGAACCGGTGAATGGTGTTGGCGAACAATACCGCATTTATCCCGCCCGCGCCGCGAAATTTACTCTCAATCTGACAACTGACAAATGTTGTGCGGGGCGTGGACGGCAGGTGCGCGTCAGTTCATCGAGACCGTCACCCCGCCCGGCGCCAGGAGGAGGGCGGTTCTTCCCGGCGAACGAGCGTATCATCGGGCACGTCACCTGACGGCGAGGAACTGCCAATGTCCACCGATGCCGAACGAACGCCGCTCGACCGCGAAGTTGATGCGTACGTTGCGCTCATCCGCCAGCGATACGGAGAGCGCATCAGCGACGACGACCTGCCCCGGCTCGAACGCGCCGTGCGCCGCCTGCGCACGACGGCGGCGGAGATGGCAGCATTCGAACTGGCGAACGGTGACGAACCGGCGACTGCGTTTACCGCGGGGACGGGGGAGTTGCCGTGACCCTGGACGCGCACACGTATGCGACCGCGCCAATGCGCAAACTGGGGCGTATGCTCCGGGCAGGCGAAACGACCTCGGCCGAACTGACCGAACACGCCCTCCAGTTGCTGGAGACGCGCGGACGAGCGCTGAACGCCGTCGTCACCGTGACGCGCGACCGGGCGCTGCGGGAAGCGGTGCGGGCGGACGCCGAACTGGCAGCGGGACATGACCGCGGCCCGCTGCACGGCATCCCGTATGGGGCGAAGGACCTCCTCGCGACAGCGAACATCCCCACGACCTGGGGCGCCGCGCCCTACCGCGACCAGGTGTTCGATTTCGACGCGACGGTCATCCGCAAACTCGAAGCGGCGGGTGCGGTGCTCGTCGCGAAACTGGCAATGGTGGAACTGGCTGGCGGCATGGGGTATGACGCACCCGATGCGTCGTTCACTGGCCCCGGGCGCACGCCGTGGGACACGAATCGCTGGAGCGGCGGCTCTTCGAGTGGGTCCGGCGCGGCGGTGGGTGGGCGCATCGTCCCCTTCGCCATCGGCTCGGAGACGTCCGGCTCGATTATGTCGCCAGCGGCGAACTGTGGCACGACGGGCCTTCGCCCGACCTATGGACGCGTCAGCCGTCACGGCGCGATGGCCCTCTGCTGGTCGCTCGATAAGCTTGGCCCGCTCGCGCGGACAGCCGACGACTGTGGACTTGTGCTGGGGGCGATCGCTGGTCCCGATGTCGCCGACCCAACCGCCGTCGCCCGGCGATACCGGTATGCCCCTGATTCAGAGCGCACCGAGGGCTTCCGTTTCGCCCTCCCGAAGGGCGCCACAGACGGGATCGAAGATGGTGTCCGTGAAGCGTTCGAAGCCTCCCTCGCGGTCCTGCGCGGCATGGGCACGGTCGAGGAGGTGGCGCTGCCCGAGTTCCCGTACGGCGCGGTCATCCAACACGTCATCTTTGGCGAAGCCTCTTCGGCCTTCGATTCGTTGATCGCGAGCGGGGGCATCGCCGATCTGACAAATCCCCAGGATCGCGTCACTCCCTACGCTCTGCCGGCGTGCACCGCTGTCGATTACCTGCGCGCGATGCGAATCCGCTCGAAGATTGCAGCGGCCCTGGAGGGGCAGATGCAGGGCTACGATGCAATGGTGGCGCCAACCGCGGCCCGCCTCGCACCGCCAATCGACCAGCCGTTTAACCGCGACCGCCCCGGCGGTCTGCCACTCATACCCGCGGGGAACCTCGCGGGACAACCGGCGGTCAGCGTACCCAACGGCTTTGGCGAGGGCGGCCTGCCAACGGGGCTGATGCTTATCGGGGCCGCGTTCACGGAAAACCGCCTGCTTGCCGCTGCTTCGGCGTTCCAGGAACGCACCGCATGGCACCTGCAGTTGCCGCCCGGCGTGGGGTAGTGTTTAGACGGGGGAGGTAGGTGACACGGGGGAGCCGCCATCATTTTCGGCGCGGGCTGATGTGCGCAACCACGATCTGCTCCGCCACGAGCGTCCCCATTTTCGCCGTATCGACGACGTGGGAACCGGTGTTGGCGATGTCCGGCGTGCGGTAGCCATCGCGGATCACCTGGTCCACGGCCGCTTCCACGGCGGCGGCTTCTGTCTCGAGGCCTAAGGAGATGCGCAGCATCATCGCCGCGCTGAGGATCATGGCGAGCGGGTTCGCCTTCTTTTGGCCGGCGATATCGGGCGCGCTGCCGTGTATCGGTTCATAGAGGCCAATACCCGTGCCGTCCTTGCGGCGCTTGCCCAGGCTGGCCGAGGGCATCATCCCCATGGAGCCCGCGAGCATCGCCGCCTCGTCCGTGAGGATGTCGCCGAACATGTTCTCCGTGACGATCACGTCGAAGCTCGCGGGGCGGCGGAGTAGGTGCATCGCACAGGCATCGGCGAGCATGTGGTCGAGGGCCACGTCCGGGTATTCCCGGCCGATTTCGACGGCGATTTCGCGCCACATCTGGCCCGTTCGCAGGACGTTCATCTTGTCCACGCTCGTGAGCTTTTTGCGCCGCGTGCGCGCCAATTGGAAACCCACGTGGAGCACGCGCGCCACTTCTTTTTCGCTGTAGCGAAGGGTGTCCACTGCCTGCCGCCCCTGCGCGTTCGTCCAGCGCTTCTTCGGCTGGCCGAAATAAAGGCCGCCCGTGAGTTCACGGATGACGACCATGTCGGTGCCTTCGAGCACCTCCGGCTTGAGCGTGCTATCGCCGAGCATAAGCGGGTGGACCTTCACGGGTCGAAGATTCGCGAAGAGGCCGAGCTGCTTGCGCATGCCGAGGATGGCGTCCTCCGGGCGCACGCTGGCATGGGGGTCATCCCACTTTGGCCCGCCCACCGCGCCAAAGAGCACGGCATGCGAGTCCTTGGCCTTCGCCACGGTCTCCGGGCGCAGGGCCACGCCATACTTGTCGATCGCCGCGCCGCCGAGGGATTCTTCTTCGAACTGGAATTCGTGTCCGAAACGGCTGGCGATGCGTCCGAGCACCTTGGTCGATTCTTCGAGGACCTCGGGTCCGATACCGTCGCCGGGCGTGAGAAGGATGCGGAAGTTCGGCATGGGTGGCTACCTCGTGGAGAAACGGTTTGCGTGCGCCCAGCGTAGTGGACGAGGCGCCGGTGCGTCCAAGAGAATGGGAGGAGTTGCGAGAACCGAGAACCTAGGGGGTGGGTCAGCTCCGCAGCCAACTCAGAGGGACAGATAGATCATTTCTTCCAACGCCTCGGGACTCCCGCTTCGAGCGTCGGCTATCGCCTTCGAGTAGTCATAGCCCGGCAGGTTCGGACGAGGGTGTAGATGCCACTTCTTTGGCCAATAGCCAAACCTCCCAAGGACGAGCCATACGAGAAAGCGGCCGGTGTGCCCGTTTCCGTTTGCATAAGGATGGATCGTCAAGAAGTCGCAAAATAGGCGCGCGGCGATCCTAACCGTCCGGAGGAATAGGTCCTCCGCCGAGCTGAGGGTCGCCATGCCGTCGAGGGTGGCGATCTCCCGTTTCAGCCATATCGATAGCCCAGCCATCTCCCGGGCAACGCGGGTGGACCGGGTACCGACTCGTGGATCAGATCTGATTTCTACGCCGTAAGAAGCCAGGCATCTGAACCGAGAACCTCGGTAGTTTCCGGCGTAGTAATCGCAGGCGGCGGGAGTTAGGCCACGAAACATCGAAGCGTGAACCGGCCTGGTATCGCGGCCTTCTCGCAAAACATCATAGGCACCAGCATGGAGCTCCTTAATCACCGCTGCGGTGCGCAAGCTCAGCAGTTGATCGAAACCCGGCTCATTCTTGGGTTCCCACGCCGGACACCCAAGTGCGGACGGGTTGTTCAATCGAAATACTCCACCGCCTCTTGGGCCAGTCGTTGAGTCCATGCATCGACGTCCAAGATCGGCTCCTGTTGCTGGCGCCTCAGGGCCTGGCGGGCGAGCGTACGCAAGTGCGCCGAGAAGTACTGCTCCTCGCCGCGTCGCGGTTCCGTTCCTGAACGTTCGATTGGCGTCAACGAATCGTCGATTCCAAGGCCGTTCGGTAGACTCAACTCGCCTGGAATCCAGTACGAAAGGCCGGTCGCGGGGCTGTCCCGCAAATCGAATACAAAACGCCCCCCGCCCACCACCGTAGTCGTCTCGTGGGAATGGCCGGAACGAACCTGTGGTCTCTCCGATTCGGTCAACGATCGATAAATAGAGGTTGACGCGGTCGCGTCTCGGTCAAGTATTGCTGACGACACCGGTCTCCTCCTCCTCGAGTAAAATTCCTCGCCGTTTCGCAACTTTTATCAGGGACCCAAGCACTTCCTTGAACTGTGCGCCGGGCACAGCCGTTCGGAACTGCATTCTAATCGGAACCCGACCGCTGGCCAAGAATTCATAAGCAAAGTCTTCGTCACCCGCTTGAAATTGAGGCTGCTCCACTTGGCCGAACGTGAACAGGATGTAGTCATCTCGAATCGTTACGACTACTTGATCAGAGAAATGGATGTCAGTTGGCGAAGACCAGTCCCACGACGCCCTTACGGACTTCCGGTGTTGTTCATCATCGACCGTGGGATCGCCCTCCCCGAGGTTCGGATCGGCCATCAATCTCAACTCCCTGTCTCTAGCTTACGCTTCATGGCAGGACTGCGCAGTCAAGACTTGCGCCAGTCCTTGCGGGAAGGGCTTCCACGCGCGCCACGGACTATCGGCTCGGCTGCGTTCGCGGCCCGCCCACCCCTGCCGTACACTTGCCGAACAAGCGCGGCGCTGATTTCGCGCGCCC
>DAOTTM010000017.1:0-6919 GCA_034437915.1 Dehalococcoidia bacterium
TTCGCCCTGAGCCTGTCGAAGGGCCGGTCACACTCGAACCATGGAGAGCGGCGTGTTCATCCTTCGACAGGCTCAGGACGAACGGGGGTGACAGGCGGAACGACGTGAAAATCGAACCAGGACAAGGCGCACGCAAAACTTTGACGCCCACCCTTCGCAGTAAACCGTGGCGTCACATAAGCACTGCTCGTCCTACACTCGAATGCTGTGAACGCTGCCGCTTTGCCCTATACGTTGCTCATCATTCTCACGGAACTTGGCATCGGCAGCCTCTGGTTGACGCTGGCGAGCGACCTGCGGGGGGGCGTCACGCGCGGCTTCGTGATGACGATGGCCTTCAGCGTGGCAGTGACGATCGGGCTGACGTATTGGACTGCCACGAGCCTCGTCCTGGGGGCGGAGGTCGATGGCTACCGCATCAACACTGGACCCTTCGACGACTTCAAGCGTGCGGTCCTGGTCGTGCTCTTTACGAGCATTGTGTACATGTTCAGCGTGTTCATGGGGTGGGACCCGGTGGGGCGGCTCGCGGGCATCGCAGGCGCGGTGGCGGGCGTGCTCGCGGTGGGGCTTTTGGCGGCGATGCTGGCGCCGCCGTCGTGGGGTTACCCGGCAGTGCTACTGGCGCTGGTGGCGGGGACGCTGGCGATGGGCGCGGTCTCGGTGTCCATGGTGTGGGGGCACTGGTACCTAACCGAGGGAAAGCTACCGGTATGGCCGTTGCGCGACCTCGCCTGGGCGCTGATCGGGGCGCTGGCCCTGCAGACGCTGGTGCTCGTCATCAACATCTTCGTGCCCGTGCGGGAAACACCCCAGCCAGCGAACCCGGTCGATGTCGGCCTGTTCGCGAACCCCGTGTTGTACCTGCGGATCGGGGTAGGATTGGTCTTCCCAATCATCCTTGCGATCCTTTCGTTGCGGACGACCAAGATCCGGGCGATGCAGAGCGCGACGGGCCTGCTGTATATCTGTATGGGCGCCGTGTTCGTGGGAGAGGTGTTGGGTAAGGGTCTGATGTTCCTCACGGGGCGCCCGGTGTAGATCCGCGGAAAGATTCATCGAGGGTGCCCGCGAGCAGACTGCTAAGAGGGCTTCCGTGTTCGTTTGAACGGTGCCTCCGATAGCCACGTTTTGCCGAACGGTTGGGGCGGGGTAGTTGTATCCTCGCGCTTTGGATCCGCGGATAGGGAGCATCACCAGCCTTACCGCCTCACCCGTTCCGCCGCACCCCCAGCACGACCGGCGTGCCTTCGAGGTCCTGCTCCGAGACGAACGCGCCTTCTGCCGCTGGGCCCGCGATCAGCTCCGTCGTCAGGGTCTCCGCGCGAAGGTAATCGCCCTGCGAAACCATCACGCGTGCGATCTCACCATCGCCCGCGTACCACGTCGTGATCCGGTCCGAAAGGGCGAAGCCAGCGTCGCGGCGCATGTCCTGGAGGCGGCGCACGAGTTCGCGCGCCAGCCCTTCGTCGGCGAGTTCGGGCGTGATCGTCGTGGTGATTGCGACCGTGTAGCCGCCGTCGCTCGCCGCCGCGTAGCCCATGGTTTCCTTCGCCTGAAGCAGGATGTCCTCCGATTCGAGTTCGTGCCCCGCTACGGTTACGCCTTGCCCGGCCCGCACAGCGTTCGCGACATCCGCCGGCCCCAGCGCCCCCAGTCCCGCTCGAATCGCAGCCACCTCGGCCCCATATTTCTTTCCGAGCACGGGGAGGTTCGGCTTCACGTCGTACGTTACGACGCTCGTCTCGTCTTCCAGGAGGTTGAGCGCCTTCGCGTTCAGTTCCTCCAACACGAGCTGTTCGTTGCGCCGAAGTGACACCGCTTCTTCGGGTGTCCGCGCCTTCACGAGCACCTCCGCCACGGGCTGCCGTACCTTGATCTGGGCCTTCGCGCGCGCCGCCCGGCCCAGCGAACAGACGCGCTTCACAAGCTGCGTCTCTTCGTTGAGAACCGGGTCCAGCGCCGAACCGTCGGCCAGGGGCCAGTCCGACAGGTGGACGCTGAGCGGCGCGCTTTTGTCGATCGAGCGAACGAGGTTCTGGTAGATCTCCTCGGCCACAAACGGGGTGAATGGCGCCAGCAGCTTCGAAACGGTGACGAGGGCGGTGTAGAGGGTGTAGTAGGCGCTCTGCTTGTCCTGGTCGTTTTCGCTCACGCCGCGCCAGAAGCGGCGGCGGTTGCGCCGCACATACCAGTTCGAAAGGTCGTCCACGAAGCCATCGAGGGCGCGGGCCGCATCCGTCGGATCGTACTTGTCCAGCTCGCCCGTGACCTTCTCGATGAGCGCGTTCAGTTCGCTCAGCAGCCAGCGGTCGATCTCCGGGACCGTGCCCGTGGGCCCGGTGCGTGGGTCAACGCCGTCGATGTTCGCGTAGCTCACGAAGAAGCTGTACGTGTTCCAGAGCGTGAGGAGGAAGCGCCGCAGCCCCTCTTCCACGAGGGCGGCGCTGAAACGCCCGGATTGACGCGCGAAACCGGCGGAGTACATGTACCAGCGCGTTGCGTCCGCGCCGAACTGGTCGAGGGTGCCCCAGGGCTCGACCGCGTTCTGCTTGCTCTTAGACATCTTCTGGCCCTTTTCGTCCTGGATGTGACCAAGGCAGATGACGTTCTTGTAGGCGATACCCTCCGGCACCATTTCCGGGTCCGCGGCGTGGAGCATCGTCGCCTCGGCGTGGAGCGTGTAGAACCAGCCGCGCGTCTGGTCGATTGCCTCGCAGATGAAGTCCGCGGGGAACGCTCTCGTGAATTCGTCACCATCGCCTTTTGGATAGCCCCACTGGGCATAGGGCATGGCGCCGCTGTCGAACCAGGCGTCCGCGACCTCGGGCACGCGTTTCGCGTTCCCGCCACACGCTTCGCACCGAACGAGTACGTCGTCGATGAACGGACGGTGGAGGTCGTCCAGCGCCTCCGCCTGTGCGCGGTCCAGGGCGCGCTCGACCAGTTCGGCCTTCGAACCGATGCACGTTGCCTGGCCGCAAGCCTCGCACTTCCAGAACGGAAGGGGCGTGCCCCAATAGCGTTCTCGGCTGACGGCCCAGTCGATGTTGTTCTCCAGCCAGTTGCCGAAGCGCCCGCTCTTGATGTGCGCGGGGTACCAGTTGATGCGCTCGTTGCCCTTGAGCAGCTCCTCCTTCTCTTTCGTCGTGCGGATGTACCAGCTCGGCTTCGCGTAATAGAGAAGGGGCGTGTGGCAGCGCCAGCAGAAGGGGTAGGTGTGCTTGATCGTTCCGCTCTTGAGCATCAGCCCGCGCTCTTCGAGGTCGCGCGTGATGTCGCGGTCTGCCTGCTTGACGAACTTGCCCGCGCCGGGGAGCCCCTCGGCCATCAGGCCGCGCAGGTCCACCGGTTGGACGAAGAGGAGCTGGAATACCTTGCCCTCCGAAAAGTCCTCCGCGCCGAAGGCCGGCGCGATGTGGACGATCCCGGAGCCGTCAGCCAACGAAACGTAGTCGGCGGCGATAACCCGCCGCGCGCCGTCGGCCTGCCGTCCCATCTCGTCTTCGGTTCCCGCGAGGGCGCGCAGGCGGCCCTCCCTGTCAAACCGCCGAACTTCGTGACCGAGCAACTCTGGTCGATACAAGGGTTCGTACCGAATCCCAACGAGCTCCGAGCCCCGGACGACGGCGCTCGGAGCGGCCCCCTCCCCCAGCAGCCTCTCCCCGAGTTCCTTCGCGAGAAGGACGCGCTCGCCCCCAACTTCGTAGACGCCGTACTCCGCGTCCGCCTTTAATGCGAGGGCGACGTTCCCCGGCAAGGTCCATGGCGTGGTCGTCCACGCCACCAAATACGTCGAGACCTCCGGATCGAGTCCGAGACGGTCCAGTTCACCGTCCAGGACTCGGAACTTCGGAAACACACTTGGGTCCGGCGTGTTGTCTTCGTAACCCTGGGATACTTCGTGGTCGCTGAGGCTCGTTCCGCAGCGCGGGCAGTGGGGCGTCACACGGTAGTCCTGGTAGACCATGCCGTGGTCCCACAGCGTCTTGAAGATCCACCAGCAGGTCTCGATGTACTCGTTGTGCCAGGTCACGTAGGGGTGTTCGAGGTCCGCCCAGAAGCCGATGCGCTCGCTCAGGCGTGTCCACTCATCGACGTAGCGGCTCACGCTTTCCTTGCATTTGGCGTTGAACGCGGCGATCCCGTAGTTCTCGATCTCTGGCTTCGAAGAGAGATTGAGTTCCTTCTCGATCTCCAGCTCCACCGGCAGCCCGTGCGTATCCCAGCCGGCCTTGCGGGGCACGCGGTAGCCCTGCATCGTCTTGTAACGCGGGATGAGGTCCTTGAACACGCGCGCAAGCACGTGATGGATGCCCGGGCGGGCGTTCGCCGTGGGCGGCCCCTCATAGAAGACAAACAGCCCATCGTTCGGCAGCCCCGCTTTCGGCTCGCGCTCGACGCTGCGGTGAAAGATGGCGTTCTGTTGCCAGAAGGCAAGGACGGTCGCTTCGAGCTTCGGAAAGCTGACCTTCGGATCGACTGAGCTAAACATAATTTTCTCCCGGTGGCGCGCTGCGTTAACAACCAGCGCGCCCATGCGTTCGTACCTAGTAATGATGCCTGCACGATTCGCGAACGGGAGCCAACAAAAAACGCCCATCCCCGGACCAGGGACGAGCGTGCATGCCCGCGGTACCACCCTGCTTCCCGCACGATGCGGGCACTCCATGGGACGCAACCACGTTCCCGCCGCTGGTAACGGTCGCTTGCCGTCCCGTTTTACTAACTACGCTGGCCCTTCGGCCATTCAGCACTCAGCGCTTAGCACTCAGCACGTACTCCGTTTTCTCCGGGAAGCTCGGGAGGGATCTTCGCATCGGCCCGTTCGCGCCCCCTTCCACCGTGCGGGGCTCGCTGTGCGCGTTGCCAGTCGTTACTTGTCTCCGTCGTCGCTTGTATGTTCCAGTGAACCAACATGAGTACCCGCCTGTCAATCCATTCGCCAGGATTTGTCGTCGTCTCGATGGCCGCCGCGTTCTTTGCCGTCGCGCTGGCCGTAGCCTCCGCCTGTGGCGGCGATGGCACCCAGGCGCCGCGCACCCCGGAACCCGCGGTTACGCCCACGACCGCCGCCCCATTGGCGGGCCCGGATCCCGCGCCCGTCCCAACCGAACTCAAGGTCGCTTTTGTCAACCTCATGAGCCCGGTTTCCACGGACTCGACGAACACTTCGCCGTCGGAGACCTTCGACCAGCGCCTGACGCTGCTCATCGACGAACTCAACGCTCTGCGCCCCGACGTTATCGCCTTCAACGAGGCAACGATCACGAAGGCGCATGGGAGCGCGATCGCCCGCCTCGCCAAGGAACTCAAAATGGAGTTCCAGTACGTGCGCGCGAATCCCTGGTTCCCAGGCCAGACCCAGGAACAGAACGACGAACTGGCAAAGCGAATCGGCTTCGAAGAGGGTGAGCTGATCCTCAGCCGCTATCCCATCATTCGTTACAAGAAGGGCTGGCTGAACCCGCGCACATCGGACACGGAGGGCCGGGCCGTGCTCCACGTTGTTGTCAAGGCGCCCGGCCAACTCGGCGAAGTGGACATCTACGTTACCCACCTGACCGGTGGCGAAGGGCGCGTGCGCACGCTCCAGGCGAAGGCCGTCCTCAACTTCGTCGCGACTACGCGTGGCGTCGGCCCCACACTGATCATGGGCGACTTCAGCGAAACACCCGGTTCGTCGGCGCCGCAGGCGATGGTCGAGTGGGGGATGACCGATGTCTCTGCAGCTTTCGCGGGGGAGAATCAACGGCTCACCTGCTGCCGCGAAGGGATCGTCGGCGACCTCGTGGCTCCCACCTACCGTACCGACTTCATTTTCGCCGATCGCTGGAAGGCGACCTCTGTCGGCCTCTTCGCGGAGAGTCCTGGCAAGCTCCTCGATGGCACGCCGGTCTATGCGAGCGATCATAACGGCCTTTTCGCGGTGTTCCCGATCCCCAGCGCCTCGCCGTGACGAGTCAAGCGCCGTCTCCTTTGTCCTCAGTCCTCAGCAAAGGCTCGGTGTCATAGCCGTGGTGGATGCCGGGAGCACGCCGGGAATCCCCTGAGCTATAGATCCGAACGTTGTTCGTTGGACGTAGATCATATAGACACGCTATGTAAGCGTGTTTATAAGGGGGTTTTCACAGATGCGCAACGAAACGAACTATTGGGCGCGGCGAGCAAGCCGCCGCCGCGTCCTCGGCACCGGCATCGCCGCCGGCGCCGGCGTAGCGGGCATGGCCCTGGTGGGCTGCGGCGATGACGACGACACGAGCAATGGTGGCAGCTCGGGACTCGCCACACCAACGACACCCGCGGGCGCTCAGCCGACGGCGGCGCCCGCCGATCCGTTTGCCAACGCCAAGCGCGGCGGGACATACAAAGTCGTCGCGGCGGGCGACCCGCCAACACTCGACCCGTACGGCAACCTGAGCTTCCTCACCAAGGGCATCGCCAACTACAGCTATAGCCGCCTCTTCAAGTACAAGACCGGTCCCGGCATTGAGCCACTCGGCGTCAAGCCCACGCCGGATATCGCCCAATCCGCAGAGGCGAGCGCTGACGGCCTCACCTGGACGGTCAAGCTCCGGCCAGATGTGAAGTTTCACAACATCGCCCCGGTCAACGGTCGCCAGGTGACGACGGACGACGTTAAGTTCTCCTGGGGCCGCCTGACCGCCCCCACCACGCAGAACCGTTCCCAGGTCGCCTTCGTCGACAAGGTCGAGTATCCCGACAAGACAACGGCGATCTTCAAGCTGAAGTCGCCCAACGCGTCGTTCCTCGACAGCTTGGCCGACACGAACCTGCTGTACATCATGCCCACCGAGTCTGAAGGCGGATTCGACCCCGCCAAGCAGTTGATCGGCAGTGGGCCATGGATTTACAAGAGTTATCAGCCGGGAGTGAAGTTCCTGTTCGAGAAGAACCC
>DAOTTM010000018.1:0-11399 GCA_034437915.1 Dehalococcoidia bacterium
GCGGAGGATGCGCCATGATCCAGATCACCATCAACCTGAGGGCGGTGCTTATCGGCTTCGTCCTCTTGCTCGTCGCCGCGGGCATCGCCACGCCTTTCGCGATCTCGCTGGCGGACGACGGACCCTCGGGCGACCGCGTGAGCGAACAGCGCGCGGTCCTCGGGACTGCGTTCACGTACCGGGGACAGCTCGATAGCGGCTCCGGCCCTGCGAACGGGACATACGCCTTCGAGTTCCGGTTGTTTGACTCGCTCACAGGCGGCGCTCAGGTAGGCTTGCCGTTTTCTACGACGCGCGTCGTCACGAATGGTTTCTTCGCCATCGAACTCGATTTCGGCGGCGGTCCCACGATCTTCGATGGCACGGCACGGTGGCTCGAAGTCAAGGTGAAGCTCATCACAGACGCGACCTACGTTGCGCTCGCACCGCGCCAACAGCTAACACCGGTGCCCTATGCGTTGCACGTCCCCTGGAGCGGGATCACGGGCCTTCCATCGACGTTCGCGGATGGTGTCGACGACAACACCACTTACAGCGCTCAAACGCCGCTCGCGCTCAATGGGACGAGCTTCACGTTCGATACAACTGGTTGCCAGGCGAACGATGTCTGGAAATACACAGGCGCGGCGTGGAGTTGTGACGCGGATGCAGGCGGCGCCGCTGGCGCCCACGACCATTTCGGGCAAGCGTGGACTGGCGGCACGGTCGGTTCTGGGCTACAGGTCGCCAACTCGCAGGGCGTGGGACTCGAGGGTTTGAGCAGCACGTCCTACGGAGTCAACGGGACGACCGTATCCGGGTTCGCGGGCGTCGGGGGGTTCGGCGGGACGGCGGCAAACGGGGTCTATGGCGAGACGCGGGCCTTTACAAAATCGGCGGTCTACGGGCGGAACTTTGGGAATGGCGCAGGCCTCACCGGTTTGAGCGACGATGATGTCGCGGGCAACGATAGCGGCGTTGGAGTCTACGGAAGCTCCGGGGGACTTGATGCGTTTCCGCCCCTGAACACCGGCGTCTTCGGCACCGGGTACGGCCAGAATGCGGTTGGCGTGGTTGGCAAAGCGGTGGGGCCGGCCAGCGTGGGCGTCGAGGGGTTCTCGAGCGCTTCCGTCGGCGTACAGGGATGGTCGACCACCGGGACGGGGATTCGGGGGAGCAGTGGCACGGGCGGCGGCGTCTTCGGACAGTCACAGTCCGGGAACGGTGTTTATGGCGATACCTCCGGAGGCGGCTCGTCTGGTGTCTACGGCCGGAACTTCGCGAACGGGAACGGGGTGACGGGGATCAGCGACGGACCTGGCGTCGTTGGGGCGTCGGGGGGCTATGAGACACCCCCGGCGGTCGGCCAACTAGGCGTGTTCGGCGTTGCCTATGGCAGCAACGCCGTCGGCATTCGCGGCAAGGCGGTCGGGCCGGATTCGTTTGCCGGATATTTCGACGGCCGCGTTTTCGCGTCCCTGGGGTATTCTTCCCCGCCATCTGATCTCCGCCTAAAGACCAACGTCGGCTCGATGGCATCGGGGCTAGGTGCGGTCGAGCAACTGCGCCCGGTCACATTCAACTGGAAGGACGGGCGCGACGTTCTCTCACACGACGGCCTGATCGCGCAGGAGGTCCAGGCGATCCTGCCGGACCTCGTCGTCATGGGTCCAGATGGCTACTACGGCCTCGACTACAACGGACTCACGGCTGTCCTCGTAAAGGCGATCCAGGAGCAGCAGGCGCAGATCGACGCGCTCAAGGGCGGGACGACCGGGAGCGCCTCGCCGTCAACCGACGACACCAGGGGCTTGGCGGGCCCCTCGCCAACCGAGCCGCAAGTAACGGTCATCCGCGAGGCAAGCGCTTCTCCGCTGAACGGCTGGGCGCTGCCGGGCGCGATCGTGTTCTTCGGGTTGGGCCTCTTCGCCGTCGCCATTCGCCGCAAGGTGTGACCCTACAACGCCCCGTCCTTGGCCCAATTGAAGTGCATACGCCCGTGGCCCGCGTTCGCCGCCATGATCCCGCCGACCGTGCCATCGGCCCACGGTGCGCCGGGGATCTTCGATTCGAGCTGCTCGTCGGTTAGCTCCGTCAACAGCTTGAGCGTCTCCGCGCGCACCTCCAGGCCAACGCGGGCGAGTTCGGCGAAAGGCTTGCCGCGCTGTTCGTCCGCCCACGCTTCGGTCCACTTATGGATGCCGGTCATGATTTCGTCGCGCGATTGGGCGCTGCCATCGCGGTTCACGCGCGCGGCCATGCCCGGTTCGCCGTTGACGTGGCGAAGGAACATCGCGTTCCAGTTCTTCTCGATGAGCGTCGTGTGCACGAAATGGTCGGCATACGACCAGGTCTTGTCCGCGTCGTGTTCGCTCGGGGTGCGCGGTGCGTTCAGCTCGGCCTCGCTCATCGCGGAGAGTGTTTCGAGCAGCCAGGCGCGGTCCTTATTCAGGGTGGTTTCGATCTCGATGCGGTTCATGGTGATGCGGTCCTTTTTCCTTGGCGGTGCATGTGAGTCTACGCGGCCACGCCGCCGCCACGCGAATGCCGCCCCTGGGAACGCCAACCCCCGCGATGCCCGGCGTGCACCGTGTCGTCGCCCGGCGCGTGACGGTCCGGCTCCCCTCGCCCGCGAGGCACGAGTCGGGAGAGGGGCTGGGGGTGAGGGCCAGTCGCCCGGCGTGTGTTCGATGCCCGGCGCCGGGCACCGGACGACCATTGCCAGCGCCCGGGATTCTCGGCGTATGCCCGCCATGTTTCGCAAACACCCATCCATCGCCAACCCCCGCGATGCCCGGCGTGCACCGTGTCGCCCGGCGCGTGACGGTCCGGCTCCCCTCGCCCGCGAGGCACGAGTCGGGAGAGGAGCTGGGGTGAGGGCCAGTCGCCCGGCGTGTGTTCGATGCCCGGCGTGTGTTCGATGCCCGGCGCCGGGCACCGGACGACCATTGCCAGCGCCCGGGATTCTCGGCGTCCCTGGCCCCTACCCCCTACCGCCCAAACTCGTGTAGTATCTGCCCCATTAACCATCCACGAGGAGTGTCCATGACTGCTGCTGTGGCGGATACACACATCGATGAACGGCTGGATGTCGCCGGGCTGACCGTGCGCTATCTCAAGGGAGGCTCTGGCGCCCCGCTGCTCGTCCTCCATCATTCGACCGGGAACCCGGGCTGGCTCCCCTTCCATGAGGCGCTTGCCTCCAAGGCCAGCGTCACCGTCCCGGACTTGCCGGGCTACGGCCAATCCACGCGTCCCGAGTGGGCGCGCGAACCGCGCGATATCGCCGTGCTCATGCACCAGTTCTGCGATAAAGCAGGGCTGGACCGCGTGGCCGTCGTCGGACTCGGCTTCGGCGGCTTCGTCGCGGCGGAAATGGCGAGCATGAACGCCACGCGCCTCACTCACCTCGTCATGATCGGCGCCCCCGGCCTCCAGCCCGACGATGGCGAGATCATGGACCAGATGATGTTCGACTTCCACGAATACGTCGCCGCTGGCCTCAAGAATCCCGACGCCATCGCGGAGCATTTCGGTGACGACCGTGGCCGGTCGTTTCGCGAACTGTGGGACTATAGCCGCGAAATGACCGCGCGAATCACCTGGAAACCGTATATGTTCAGCCGGCGCCTGGCTCCGTTGCTCGCGGAGGTACAGACGCCAACGCTCCTCCTCCACGGCCGCGACGATACAGTCGTACCACCAGTGGTCGCGAGCCAGTACAAGGCCGCCTTCGGCAATGCCACCGCGGAGCTCGTGGCCGGCGGCCACCTCCTCGAATACGAAGACCCGGCGGGCATCGCGAACCGCATCGCCGCTTTCATCGCCAAGAACTAATCAGGAGCACACCATGTTTGTCGGATATTTTACGGAACGCCCCTACCAGGACCCGAGCTCCGGCTATTTCGGCGCCACGGGTCGCGACCTCACCGACCTGAGCATGAGCAACGCCTCATACGACCCGAAGATCGGGTCGGCGCTCTACAACCGCTACCTCGATGAGAAGGTCTATGCGGAAGAGATGGGCTTCGATGGGCTGATGCTCAACGAGCACCACAGTACACCGTTCTGCATGGGCGGTGTCATGAACGTCGAAGCGGCCATCCTCGCGCGCATCACGAAGAAGGCGAAGATCGTCCTCCTCGGCAACATCCTCCCGATCTGGGATGACCCCCTCTGGCTGGCGGAGATGCTCGCCGAGATCGACATGATCTCCGAAGGCCGCCTGATCACGGGCTGGGTGCGCGGCACCGGCCGCGAATCCGTCGCCCACAACGCCCAGCCGCCGTTCAACTGGGAACGCTTCCAGGAAGCGCACGACTTCGTCACGACCGCCTGGACGAAGCCCGGTCCCTTCCGCTGGGAAGGCGAACACTACAACTACCGGTATGTGAACCCGTGGATGCGCCCCTACCAGGATCCCCACCCACCCATCTGGATCCCCGGCGTCATGTCCAAGAACACGGTCGCCTGGTGCGCCAAGAACCGCCTGCCCTACATCATGCTCGCCACGGAGATGGAACCCACCCGCCAATCCTTCCAGTACTACGAAGAGTGCGCCCAGGAACACGGCTATGAAAGCGGCCCTCAACACCGCGGCTACCTCTTCAAGGTCCATGTGGATGAGACGGAAGAATTGGCGGAAATGGCCGGCCGGAAGTTCATCCAGGGCCCAAGCAACCCCTTCCTCGAAGGCAACCAGGGCAACGTCCGCGGGTTCATTCAGAACCTCCCCGGCATGACGTCGCGCACGCAGCTCCTTCCCACCATGGCAACGTTCACGGCGGCCGCCGCCCGCGGGCGCGAACAGGTGAACCCGGACGGAACCTTGAAGGTGGGCCCCGCCTCCGGTCCGATTCCCGCCAGTTACGAAGACCAGATCGACCGCATGTCGATCATCTCCGGCACGCCGAAGACGGTTATCCCCAAGGTCAAACAGGTCCTCGAAACCCTGCGCCCGGGGACGATCTTCTTCTGGGATGGCGATGGCGCGATGGACCACAACGACTCCATGCGCTCGCTCCGCCTCATGGGCGAAGAAGTCCTCCCCGCCGTGCGCGATATGGCGAAGGAACTCGACCTCCCCAGCCCCTTCGAGATCGACCCGAAGACAAACAAGGCGCCCGTCAGGGTGTAGGCGGAAGCGCGGTCGAACTTCGTATCGGCGGAACGACACCCACTGTTCGCGGGAGGCCAATACCGCGCGGCGCCAACGAGCGGAATAAGCTTGCTTTACTTGACTCCCCTCTCCCGCAAAGTCGGGAGGGGTTGGGGGTGAGGGCGCCGCACCGCGCCCCTGCTCTTCACTCCGCCCTTACAGTCGGTTGCCGCTGAGCGCCGCGCCGACGTAGTCTCAAGTGAGGTCCCGGAGGTTTGCTATGCGGCAGTGGCTGCTGACTTTTTCCTTGACGCTTGGCGTACTCGCTGTTTCATGCGGCGGAGACGACGCGGAGAAGGCGACGCCCACGGCGCCATCGGGACCGGGAGCGGTGGGCGTGGGCACGCCGACACCGGAGCCGCCCGCGATTGTGAAGCCGACCCCGCCCGCGGATGCTGGCCCGCTTTCGGTCCTCGAATTGAACTCTGCCCAGGAGAAACTGACGCTCACCTTCTCCGAGTTCAAAGCGCTGCCCCAGACGGAAATCACGGTCAACGGAAAGAAGTATTCCGGGGTCAGCCTCGCCGCGCTGGGCGCGAAGGTCAAATCCGTGCCCTCCGCGAACGTCACCGTCCAGGGCTACCAGCCGGATTTTCGGCGCGTTTCCTTTTTTCGCTATCCCGTGGCCGATGTCGGCTCAGACACTGTCCTCATCATCGATGGCGACGGCTTCATCAGCGTCGCGAGCACGAAGATCCCGGAAGGGGAATGGCTCCGCGGCGTCAGCCTCGTCGCCTTTCCCTAGCCGCGGCCAGCTTCGGAATTCCGCGACCGCCTCCACGCTGAACCGCTCCGTGGCCAACTGCCACTCGGCATCGTTCGCCGGGGGGATACCGTGGCTGAGCTTTCCGCGCAGCACGCTTTCGGCGAAGAGCACGTCCATCTCCAATGGATCCGGCCCAATGGTCTGAAGCAAACGCAGAATGGTGACCAGGACGCGCGCATCGAACTGGGACGCTTCCGGCCCAGACTCGCGTCCGAACAGCCACCACGCAAGGGCGCGTATATCGTGTTCCGCGAGTGCTTGCGGCGGCGGGCCTGCTTGCTTCCGCGGACCGCGAACCTGGGTGCCGGGCGGGGGAGAAGGCACGGCAAGCGTCCGCACGGGCAGCGCCCGTCGCGCTCGGATCGGTGTCGGCAGCCGCTCAACGCCCGGCGTGGCAACGCCCTGGTGGTGGGGGCAACGCTCGCGCTGATAGCGACACGGCGGCCCGTCTTTTGTCCTGGCTCCGCACATCTCATCGTTCATGCAACGAACGTGCCCGGCGCCGCGCCAACGTCCAAGGCTCGGCTGGCGCGCCGCCCCGTCATGCGTCAACGATTCGCAGCCAAACGGCGCAAGTAGGCTTGGAAACTAGCGCTCAGCCTGCCACTTTAGTACCTGATCGCCCCCGTCGCGTCGTCGGCGGGGTTGGAGACCGCCCTGGATCCAGAGCGGTCTCTCGTTTTCCTGTAGTCACGGCCCGCCGTGGCCGGGGGCCGCGCCACGAATGCCAGGAGCGGCCCATTCCCGTTTGAGTGCCCTCCGCCGTGCATCAAACACACTCCACATGGGTGGCCGTCAAAGTTTTGCACAGCACGTGTTGGGGGTTCCGTTCGTCCTGAGGCGTGGATGGCCTTAGGCCACAACCAGGGATGAAACGTCGGCAGGTATCGGAGCCGCGCACGGCAGTAAGCGGTGCGATGCCAGGCGACGAACTATGGCGGGCCTTGCGGACTCCCGTATGGTTTGGGCAGCGGGGACGTTGTTTCAGAGCAGCCTGTCGAAGGGTGGAGCACACGCGAACAATCGGCAACGGCGTGTTCATCCTTCATCCTTCGACAGGCTCAGGACGAACGGGTTTGGCAGGCTGACCAGCGCTCAATCCAACCAAGATAAACTCGCACGCAGAACAATGACGCCCCACCCATCGACATGGGCATCTGGGCGATGATCGAACAGCGCGTCCTCGGTAACCGTGCCCCGGCCAGGGTCGGTCGTGACTACAACACCGCCGCCAACATCTCTCTCGCAGTCTCCCGTGTCGCGGGCGTGACCGCGCCGAGCATGGAAGCAAGCTCGTCGATGCGCGCTTCGCCCACCACCTCGCGCACCTCGGACCAGCTGCGCACCCCGTCACTCTCCTTGCTCACGACAAAGTGGCGGGCGCCGTGGGCCGCGACCTGCGGCAGGTGTGTGATGCAGAGCACCTGGTGACGCTGGGCGAGCCGTTGCAATGCCGCGCCCACGAGCGAACCCGCGCGCCCACCGACACCCTCGTCCACTTCGTCGAGCACGATCGTCCGAGGGGCGGAGGCGTTCCCGAGCACGGTCGTCAAAGCGAGCAGGAAGCGCGAGGTTTCCCCGCCGCTCGCGACGGAACCCAGCGGGCGCGGTGTCTCTCCGGCGTTGAACGACGCGAGGAACTCCACGCGATCCACACCGCTTTCGCCGAACGCACGTGGCAACGATTCTTCCACTGGCGGATGCTGCATCGCGTCCGCGGTGATCACATCGAAATCCGGGAGCGAAAGCATTGGCCCGGCCGCGTCGTCTTCGCAGCCGAAGCCAATCGCGAGCGCCGCGCCGCCCATGCCGAGTTCGCCGAGTTCGGCGGCCACGTTCGCAACAAGGGCCGACGCCGCCCCGCGCCGCCGCTGCGAAAGGTCCGCCGATTGTCGCCCCAACTCGCCTAGGAGGTCCCTCTCGCGTTGGCGCAGTTCATCGAGCGATGCCCCGCTGCCCGTCAACCCGTCGAGCCTGGCCCGCGCAACCGACTCATACTCCACAATGTCAGCGATCGTGTCGCCGTACTTCCTGCGCAGCCGGGCGATCGCATCGAGACGTTCCTCGATCGCTGAGAGGCGCTCCGGGTCGTCCTCCAGCGTCTCCGCGTAGCGCCGCAGCTGTCGGCTGAGGTCGTTGGCCGTCGTCTCCAGGAGCGTCGAGATGTCGCCGAGTTCGGCCGCGCTGTCGTCTCGCGCCGTGATATCGGCGACGGCGCGGACAACGTCGCCGAGGGGAGCGGTATCGAGCCCCTCGATCGCGGCGGCGGTCTCTTCGCGCAGGCGGCGCACACTGGAGAGGCGCAACTGGTCGCTGCGCAAGCCTTCGTCTTCGCCCTCAATGAGCGCGACGGCGGCTATCTCCTTCGATTCGAACGTGAGCTGCTCAATCAGGCGTTCGCGTTCGCGGCTGTCCGTGGCCAGGGCCTGGAGCCGGCGGCGAACCTCTCGAAGCCTTCGGACGGTCGCCGCGACAATATCGCGTTCCTTCTGTGCGCCCGCAAAGGCATCGAGCACCACGAGCTGCTCCGACGGTCGCAGTATGGAGAGCTGTTCCGACTGTCCGTGGATATCGAACACACCCTCGGCCAATTCGACGACCTGCGCCGTGGTCGCGGCTTCATCGCCGATGCGCGCGGCCGTCCGCCCGGAGAGGCCGACCGAACGCTCGATCACGTGGCGACAGCCATCGCGGGCGAACAGCGCCTCCACCGTCGCCTTCGCTGCCCCCGTGGTGATCACCTCGCGTCCCCGCCGCGCCCCGGAAACAAACGCCAAAGCATCGACGATCAACGATTTGCCCGCACCCGTTTCACCCGTGAAGACGTTCAGGCCGCTGCCCGGCTCGACGACGACAGAACGCGCGACCGCGAAGTCCGTGATCGCCAGCCGTTCAAGCACGCGAGTTCGTGGTGCTCGACATCTGGAACTCGAGCTTCTCGGCCAGGTCGGAAAAGAACGAGCTGGGCGGGCGGAAGCGCACGAAGCGCGTGACATGTTCGCTGGGCGTGAGGCGGATTCGCGCCCCGCTGGCTACCGGCAGGTCGTCCTGGCCGTCCACGCTGATCACCGCGCCATGGTCGCTGGTCACGAGCAGGTCAACCACGGCGTCGCCCTGGAGCACGAGCGAACGGCCCAAGGCGAGGTGCGCGGAGACGGGCGTGAGCACGAGGTGATGCTCCGTGGGCGTGAGGATGGGGCCGCCCGCACTCAGCGAATACCCGGTGCTCCCCGTCGGCGTCGCGACGATGATGCCGTCACAGCGATAGACCGCGACCGGTGCATTGTCGATGCGCACATCGACGTAAATGGGGCGCCCGGGCGAGCGGCGGCTGATGACGATGTCGTTCAGACCGTGATAGACGCCATCGGCATCAGCGCCGGAAACGCTCACCTCGCCGCGCACCATCAGCCGCTCCTCAATACGCCAATCACATTCGAGCACGCGTTCGAATTGGTTGAAGAAGTCGCGCGGACTAAGGTCGGTGAGGAATCCCAGGCGGCCCATGTTGATGCCCAGCACCGGGACTTCGTGGGGGATCGTCACGCGCGCGGCGCGCAGCACGGTGCCATCGCCGCCGATGCAGATGACGAGGTCACTCCCCTTGATCTCGGCCGCGCCCGCCGCCGCCCACGCATCGGAGACGAAGGTCGCGACATCACGGCGTTTCAACTCGCGTTCAATCTGCGCCGCGAGGACGGCCGCGCCCTCACTCTGCGGGTGATGGAAGATGACCGTGCGTTTGAGCATGATTTGCGTCCCTATCCGGCGTGCGGAGATGCACCAGGTATTCCGTGTTCCCGTCGCCACCCCGGGTGGGGCATTCTATCAGGCCCAGCACACCCCAACCATTCGCCAGCGCGAAGGCGACGAACTCCGCGCAAACACGGGCGTGCACGGACGCATCGCGGATGACCCCTCCGCGCGGCACTTCCTTCGGTCCCGCTTCGAACTGAGGCTTGAGCAGCACGATTCCCGGCGTCCCCGGCGCCAGGCGGGATGCCACCGACGGCAGCACTTTGGCGAGCGATATAAAGGAAAGGTCGGCGACGAAAATGTCGATCGGGGGCAATTCCGGTAGGGCGCGAGCGTTCGTGTTCTCCACGAGCGTGACACGTGGGTCGTCACGCAACTTCTGGTGGAGTTGTGCCCGCCCCACATCGACCGCGAGAACGGACATCGCGCCATGTTGGAGCAGGCAATCGGTGAACCCGCCCGTCGAAGCGCCGAGGTCCATCCCCCGCACGCCCGTCACATCGATGGCGAAGGACGCCAGCGCCGCTTCAAGTTTCTGCCCGCCGCGGCTGACGTAGCGCTCCGGGACCGTCACCTCCATCGTCGCCTCGTCGTCGAGCATCGTCGCCGCCTTGATCAGCGTCGTCGTGCCCACGCGCACGCGCCCCGCCATGATCAGCCGCTGCGCCGCCTCGCGCGATTCCGCCAGCCCCCGCGCCACCATCAACACATCCGCGCGCGCCTTCCCCATGCCCGCGATTATCGCACACGGTGGGTTGCCTTGATCTGCCGCCGCCTGTAGTCACGGCCGCCCCTGGCCGGGGACCACGGCACGAATCCCGGGCGCTTGCTCCCTCGCCGGGGCGCCCGCCGCCCGGCATCGAACAGAGGCCGGCGCTGGCCCTCACCCCCAAACCCCTCTCCCGACTCGTGCCTCGCGGGCGAGGGGAGCAAGGAAACATCTGTAGCTACGTCCCTCATTGGGCGGAGGCGACGGCACGGAACCCGGGGATACGCTGCTCATCGTCCAGAACAACGTCGACACGGACGTGCCGGTAACCGGTATGCCAAACATGTCTCGACAACACCGCAGTATCGAACGCGTTCCCTGCTGGCAACTGCTGTGCGGCCACCTGTCGCTCCTGAACACGAACGCCCCGTGGCCATGCTTGAATGCGCGCAGGCACCGATCTTCTTCGCGTCGTCACGCGGTCGAAACGGGGTGGAAACGAAAATGACTCACGATCGCTTCCACAAGGAGCCGCACAATGACCGCACACCGTTCCATCCGCATTCGCATGGCCGATAGGCCGGGGGCGCTCTCTGCCGTGGGCGCTGCCCTCGCCGCCCACCGCGTCGATATCGTCCGCCTCGATGTCGTCTCGCATGAGGACGGCACGGTCGTTGATGACCTTTTTCTCGCGGCGGACGACGAAGCTGCCCTCGATCGCGCGACCTCGAACTTCTTCGGCGATGTCGAGGTGCGGCCCTTGCGCGGGTTCGCGGACGACCCGGTTGTGGGCATGGCCGCCGCCCTCGGCGCCGTGGCCGAAGCAGCCACGACATCGGACGCCCTCGCCGCGATTGCGAAAGGAGTCCAGCGTTTCATCCCCTGCGACACCGTAGCCCTCCTCCGGCGCGGCGACGCTGCCTGTGAAGTCATCCTCGGGCCGCCCGGTCTACCCGCTATCTCCTCCGATGCGGCATTCGCCTTCCGCGCCGCCACGCTGCCAGCGGAAGTGGGGGAAAGCGAACCGTGGG
>DAOTTM010000019.1:0-41692 GCA_034437915.1 Dehalococcoidia bacterium
CTGCGACCAGCGGTTTCGGCCTCTGGGGCGCGGACGGGACGGCGCCGTTCTCCTCATGGCGAGACTTCCTTCTGTCGGTCGCGGACGATGACCCCGCCACCCGCACCTTCGGCCGCGCCAGTGTCGCTGCCTTTCCGACCGCGCTCCGGGCTTTCGACTCTGCCTTCGCCCAACTCGGCGAACTCGTCGCATCGTGCCCCGAAGCGCGCCACCTCGTGCATGGCGACCTGCTCAATCGCAACGTACTGGTCGAGGAGGGCAGCCTTGCGGGCGTGATCGACTGGGGCTGTTCGCTCTATGGCGACTTCCTCTATGACGTCGCATGGTTGTCGTTCTGGGGACCGTGGTTTCCAGCGTTCGAAGGGATCAACATCCGCGCGGAAGCGTTGGGTCACTACGAATCGATCGGCCTTGCAGTGCCGGACCTGGAAGCGCGGCTTCTCTGCTACGAACTGCATAGCGGTCTCGGCGGCGGAATGGCGTACCAGGCGCACACGAACAAAACCGATGAACTTGCGTGGACGATTGAGCGGCTTGCCCAGGTGACGCGCGAACACAAGCCCCGCTAACCACGCGGCGGCTCACACATCGGGCTTCGTATCCCAGCCCACGGCGTTTCGCAGGCGGATCCCCGAGAAGTGGACCGTGCTCTCCCAGGCGCCCCTGAACGGCTGGAGCGAAGGCACCAGGCGTAGTTCGACACCAGCCTCCGCCAGCGCCGCGACCGCGTCATCAATGGTGTCAACGCGCAGCGGGATGACCGGCTTGCGGCTGACGCACATCCACGGGTCGTCCGGCATCGGTTCGAACGACTCCGGCGAGAGCGAATACCGGTAAAGCTTCGCCGTACGGAGGCGTTCGAACCAGCGGTGTTCGATGCACGCCACCTTGCCCGTCGAGTTCGCGCCCGCCCAGCGTCGCCAATCGGCCTCTGTCGTCCCCGCGACCTTCCAGAGCAGGACTCGGGAGCATTCGCGCGGGAACAGGTACGTCCAGGCGTGTTCCGCGTCGACCGCCCACACCAGCGGTTCGACCTCCGGCCGCGCCAGCGGCGAGCGCGGCTCGAAGACGACGATGTCCGGGGATTCGGAGAAGTGGTAGAGATTCACCTGATGACCCTAATCGCCGAGCCCGAGGGCGAATTCCAATGCTCTATTGAGCTCCGTCAATTTGTGGGGGCCGAGCGAACCGACGAAGTTGGTGAGTTCCCGTCTCGGGATGCTTAGAAGATTGTCACAGAAACGGCACTCGGGTGTTGCATTCCTTCGTCGCTACCGACCTGTACCTGCGTCTCCACACCCTCGAATCTTGAATAGACCGGAGCGCAAACTACGGAGGTGAACGTCGTCTCGAATAGGCCGTCGCGGGAAACGAGCACAACCGCGCGACGTCTTCGAGGATCCTCTCGAGTCGGACGCGTTACAAGGTATATCTCACCGCGCCGCATCGGTTTCGTCCGCCCACACGTCTGCCTGAAGTGTTAGGAACTCTTCGGCCTCTGAATTGAGAAAGTCAGCATGAAGGTTGATCAGCGCGATGTCTCGTTCGGTTCGAATTGCGCGTTCACGCCTGCGCAAGGCCTCCCATGCAAGTTCCTCAAGGAGTTCGGAACGATGCCGCCCTCCGCCAGCGCACGCGTCTATCGCGGCAATCAGCTCAGGAGAGAGGGTGACCGATGTCTCGACTTTCATACCACCATCATACCACTCGCCTACAGACCGTACGTACCTCGTTCCGTGCGGATCCACTCGCCCACCATCTCGCCGATCATGATGCTCGTGAGGTTCGTGTTCGCGCGGGGGACAGTGGGCATTATGGAAGCGTCAGCGACGACCAGGCCTTCGATGGCATGCGCGCGCCCGTACTGGTCGACAACCGCGCCCGCATCGCTCGCTAGGCCCATCTTCACCGTGCCGCAGGGGTGGAAGCCGCTGGCGGCGAAGCGGCGGAGGAGTGTCGTGAGCGTCTCGTCGTCCAGCCCCCGGTCGACGTTCGGGAAGATGATCTCGTCGATCATGCTCGCGAGGGGCTCGGCCTGCGTGAAAGCGAGGGTGTCGCGGAAGCAGCCAAGGAGACGCTTGAGGTCGCGTTCGTCTTCGAGGAAGTTCTGTTCGGTGACGGGACCCTCGTGGGGGTCGGCGGAACGGAGTGAGACTTTACCCCGGCCGTACGACTGTTCGAGCACGGCTGCGATCGCCATCGCGTTCAACGGTCCGCCGCGCGGGGAGAACGAGAACTGCTCGATCTGTAGATCGTTGCGCTGGTCGCTGCCGGGCGCCGTGTAGCGCAGGATCGTTTGGACGATGGGCTGGTCGGCATCAAGCAGCGACGGGTCTTTGACCGTGCACGCGACCGCCAGCGCCGGGTGGTCGCAGAGGTTCGAACCAACGGCCGGGACATCGCGGATGACCGCGATGCCGAGCGCCTCAAGCTCCGATCGTCCACCAATGCCGGAGCGCATGAGGATGGCGGGAGACTGGAGTGCCCCCGCGCATAGCACAAAGAGGCGCCCTCGAATGGTTTCAATGGCACCGTCACGCTCGACTTCGGCTGCGGCCACGCGGCCGTTCTCGATGATCAACCTTCGCGTGAGCGTGTTCGCCCGCACCGTGAGGTTGGGGCGGGCGCGCGCGGGCGCGAGGTATCCGATTGCTGTCGAGACGCGCAGCCGCCCGAGCTTGTTCATCGGGTGGGGACCGGCGCCCCAACCACCCGGGTCGTTGGCGTCGGGGCAATCCGGGTAGCCGAGCGTGCGGGCGGCCTCAAGCCAGGCCTGGTGGACGGGCGTCATTTCGTCGAGTCGGTATCGGCGGATGGAGATCGGCCCGGCGTCGCCGTGGTAGGGGGCGTCGCCGAAGTCGAGGTCGCGCTCCATGCGATTGAATGCGCGGAGGACGCGCTCCCAGCGCCATTCCGGGTTGCCCATCGCCGCCCAGCCGTCGTAGTCCTCCGGCATGCCACGCAGGGCGATCGTCGTGTTGACCGCGCTGGACCCGCCGGTGACGCGCCCGCGTGGGAACGCAACGGACCTGCCCGCAGCCGTCGCCTGGTAGCTGAAGCCCCAATCATGCGCGGTGTAGGAGTTGTTGTGGCTGTTAACGAGATCGAACGGCGTCTGCGACGTATCGGCGTAATCCGGTCCCGCTTCGACGAGCAGGACGTTGTTGCGCGGGTCCTCGCTCGCCCGCGCCGCGATCACCGCACCCGCCGACCCCGCGCCAATGACCACGATATCGAATAGTTCGTCACTCACGGCTCTGCCTCCCGGCTTGTTGGCTGGAGGCGAATGATACGGAAGCGGACGGCTATCTGCGCCGAGAGACGATGCGGTATCGGCTGAGGGCCAACAACAGCGACCCAAGAAGTCCGAAGGCGACGGCGATAACAAGGCCCGAGGTCACGCTGCTCTTGGCTGCGGTGTCCGCGTTCGCCGAGGCGCCACCCGACCCGAGATTCGGAGCTTGAGGCGTGGAGCGGGCAACGGTGTCCGGTGAGGGGCCTGTGCGAAGCACGTCCCGGCCGGTGATAACGAACCATGGAACGTCGAACTCTTCGAAGTCGGCTTGGCTGACTTTCACCGAGATCCATTGACGCTGACAGTTCTCCGGCGGGATATCGGCGTAAGTCATGAACTCGCCCTTCGCATCGACTTCAATCGCAGAAGAGGATGGTTGTCCGGGAAGGACGACGACGCGTTCACCGGGCTCAAACCCTCTCCCACGAATTGTCAGCTTGTCATCGCAGCGCGCAGGGTTGGGGGTGATCTCGATCTCGGTTCCTTGGGGGTTCCGATCGACGGCTCCCGACATTGTTGCGGTCCCGATTTCTACGAGGCCGTTCCAGTTCTCGAAATCGTAGGCGGAATCATGGTCGGCCTTGTAAACGTGAAAACCGACCACTCGCCCCTCCCAATCGCTTCTGCGACAACCCCAATGGACGAACTTTTCAGTGACATCGAACGCGTCGTTGGGGCCAACGATAACCAGCTGAGAACGCCCCCCGCTGTTTGGGCGGAGGATGTACGTGCCGGGCTGGAATCGTCGCCCGGTAAACCGCAGCGGCTCGCCGCATTTCGCTATCTTTCCAACCGTGAGCGCGGGCGCCGTGGAATCGCTGTCGGACATCATCCGCGCCAGTGAGGATGCGCGCTGATACTGCTCCCCCTCCCGCTTGTCGCCGATGAACGGAACAACCGAAGCGTCGGCGAGGAGGGAATTGGGCGCCTCCGGGTCAGGACTGAGGCCAATGACCACCCACTTTCCCGTGAAGTCTTTCGGGAACTGGGCGCACATTATCGGCGTGTCCGGAACGGGAACGAATGCCCGCGCAGTGATCGTTTCGCCCGCCTTGGTCCCGAGATGTGCGTGAACCACCTCAAATGTCACGACGTTGGGAACGCGGTAGCTGACCACGGGTTCGCCCGTGGGCACAACAGACTTCACGCGCCCTTCGAAGATTACGGTCGAGGCGAGCATGCTTTCAGTTGGCTCGGGTCCACTGCACGCGGACGCCGTTGCCGCCTCCCCGCGAACCATCGAGCACAGGCCCACGGCAGCCAAAACCGCCGCCACGAGAAACGTGCGCATCGCGAACCTCCACTCCATCAGTAACGCTTGGACGACCGCGAAGGTTCCCTCAGAACCCATCGACTCCCTTGGCAGTCTCTTTACGCGCGCTCACGAAGGACGGAACCGCAGGGAGCAACTCGGCGTCTGAACCCGAATGGAACATCACCACCCGCGAATCACCGCTCTTGATCGAAGGAATGTCGCTATCCTGGGCGCCGCCGCGCTCCTCGGTGTGTGCGGCGACCTCCTCTTACGCGCGTGGCCGCTGGGAATAAACGTCGCGATCTGGGTGGCGACGTTGCTGCTCGCGGTCGCGCTCCTTTCGCAGCTTCGTCCCCAGGCCACGGCCGCCCGTGGTTGGTGGCTCTTTCCCGTCGGGCTGCTGCTTGCCTTCTCGCTTGCCTGGCGCGCATCGCCCGTTCTCCAGGCGCTGAACGTCGGGGCGCTGTTCGTCGCGCTCACACTTTCCGCGTTCCGCCTACGCGAAGGGCGCCTGCGCATTGGGGGAGTCACGGAGTTCGTGTTTGCCGGAGTAGTATCCGTCGCCTCGTGCATTCTTGGCCCTGTTCTGCTGGCCATCAGCGTCCGGTGGCGCTCTCTGCCGCCCCGGGCGTCGTCACCCGTCGCGACAGCCATCGGCCGAGGCCTGCTCCTCGGCATACCGCTCCTCGCCATCTTCGGTGGACTCTTCATCGCTGCCGACGCGGTGTTTTCGAATCTGGTGACCGGGCTCTAGCAGGTCGATGGTGGCTCGGTCGGCCTGCACATCGCTTGGACTGTCTTCTGGACATGGCTCGCGGCGGGCATCCTCTGGCAGGCGCTCATCTTCGAATCACCGGCGCCACCGGCGATCACACCCGCGCCATTTCTTCGGCTCGGCGTCATCGAAGTCTCAACCGCCCTTGGGCTGATCGACCTGCTCTTCGCCGGGTTCGTGCTCGTACAGCTTCGCTATCTCTTCGGTGGCGCCGAATTCGTCGAGGCTTCGGCGGGGCTCACGTACGCGGAATACGCCCGCCGTGGATTCTTCGAATTGCTCGCTGTCACGGCTTTGGTGATCCCGGTCATCCTCGCGGTCCATTGGCTCCTCCGCGATTCCGGGCGGCGCCTGCATCTGACATTTCGCGTGCTGGCGAACATCCTCGTCGCACTCTTGCTGGTGGTCATCGCGTCCGCGCTCGAACGCATGCGTGCCTACGTCGAGGCCTTCGGGCTGACGCAGCTTCGCTTCTACAGCACGGCGTTCATGGCCTGGCTCACCCTTGTCGTCCTCTGGCTCTGCCCGACCGCCCTTCGCGGGCATCGAAAGCACTTTGTGGCCGGGGGCGTTGTTGCAGCGCTCTTCGTCATCGTTGTCCTCAACGCGGTGAACCCGGACAGCCAAATCGTGGAGTCGAACATGGCGGGTTCAGACCGCGCATTCGATGTCTTCTACGCGAACTCGCTGAGCCCGGACGCCACGCCAACGATCATCGCCAACCTCGCCCGGCTCTCTCCCGCCGAGCGCTGCACGATGGCCCAGGAGCTGCTGTCTCGAGACCAGGAACGGGATTGGCGTTCCTGGAACCTTTCGCGCGAACGGGCGGACGACGTAATCGCGAAGAACCGTGCCGAGTTGGAGCGCGCGTGCGAGCGCTGAAGGCGCTCCTTGCGAACGAAAGCACCCCGTGTGGACCGTAGATAGTCGCATCATCGACCAGGACGCTTGAATCCCCAGGAAGTTCAAAGCCCCTTCGTGGCATCACTCGCACCTTGCACCAACACCGCCCAGTCCGTCCTTGCGAGCGGCCACCATCGCGCACTTTACAGAAGGAAAGTGCAACTCAAGACAGCACGCGCTTACAATGCGCGGCATGCCGGAGCCGGTCGAGGTCATCCTTCTTCGCCAGTGGGCCAGCTACATGGCCTACCCTGTCTGGATCATGAACGCCGGTGGGGACCTGATTTACTTCAACGAAAAGGCCGCGCCGCTTATTGGCCAGACGTATGATCAGATCGGGGACATCGTCGTGGACGATATCGCCGCCCTTTTCGAAACGACCGATCTCGACGGTTCCCCGCTGCCAAATGATGAAGTACCTATTGTCCGGGCGCTGCTCCAGCGAGAGCCATGCTTTCGCAGGGTGCGGTTTCGCGGCTTCGACGGTATATGGCGCATCATCGACACGTCAGCCTTTCCGATAACAGGCGCCGGTGATCGCAATCTCGGCGCTGCGGTCTTGTTCTGGGAAGTAGAGCCATGAAAGTCACCCTCTGGGGCACTCGCGGGTCGCTTGCCAGCCCCGGATCGACGACCGTCCGCTATGGCGGTGACACCTCCTGCGTCGAGGTGCGGGCATCAAGCGGAGAGATCCTGGTGTTGGACGCGGGCACCGGCCTGAGGCGCCTCGGCCCCAGCGCGCTCAGCGCCGGACGTGTTGACCTGCTCCTCACCCACCTGCACATGGACCATATCCAGGGACTCGGCTTCTTTGCACCGCTCTTCACGCCGGGGATGGAAGTCCACATTTGGGGTCCCGCCTCAACTGCCGCCGGGCTCAAGGAACGCCTCGGACGCTACCTCTCGCCGCCGCTCTTTCCCGTCCCCCTTCGCGACCTGCCCTGTAAGCTGGCCATCCACGACCTGCTCCCCGGCGACATTGAAATCGGGCCGTTCAGCATCAACGCAGATTTCGTCTGCCACCCGGATTTCACGCTTGGCTACCGCATCCGCGAAGGCGACGCCGTCATGGCCTACCTCCCCGACCACGAACCCGAACTCGGCGTGCGCGACTTCCCCGAGGCAACGCGCTGGACCTCGGGGTTCGACCTCGTAGCTGGCGTCGATCTGCTCATCCATGACGCGCAATACACCAACGAGCAGTACGCAACGCGTGTCGGATGGGGCCATTGCACGATGGAGCACGCGCTCTCCCTGGCAACGGTGGCGGAGGTCGGGCGCCTCGTGACATTCCATCACGACCCTTCGAACACAGACGAGATGCTGGATGAGATCGCCACGAGCCTGCGGGCGAAGCGCCACATGCCCTTCCCGCTGACACCTGGCACGGAAGGCGCCGAGTTCGTGGTCGCTCGATAGAGATCGCGACACTACCCCGCGTGGCCCGTAGAATTCGCACCATCTCCAAGAACCCGTGGCATGACGCCGTTCGTCGCCCGATCGAGGCCCCAATGACCTTTGAATCCGTCCTTTCCCAGGCGCGCGCCGAGGGGCGCACGCTGCTCAACGAAGTCGAGGCGAAGGATTTGCTTCGAGACGCGGGGGTGCCCGTGACGGCGACGACGCTGGCAACGACGCGCGAGGCGGCGCAGTCGCAGGCCGAGACCGCGGGATACCCCGTGGTCCTCAAGATCGTCTCGCCGGATATCGTCCACAAAAGCGACGTGGGCGGCGTGAAGCTCAACCTCGCGAACAAGGCGGAGGTGGGCGAGGCCTATGACGCGGTCGTGGCGAACTCACTCAAGGCCGTTCCCACCGCCAAGATTGTGGGCGTGGCAGTCCAGCACATGGCGCCCCAGGGCACCGAGGTCATCGTCGGCATGACCACCGACCCGCAGTTCGGCCCCGTAATGATGTTCGGCCTCGGCGGCATCATGGTCGAAGTGCTGAAGGATGTCTCCTTCCGCCTCGTGCCGCTCTCCGACAAGGACGCGGGCCAGATGATCAAGGAGATCAAGGGCCACCCGATGCTCGAAGGCGTGCGCGGCCAGCCCCCAGCGGACATCGCCGCGCTCAGGTCCGCTATCCTGAAGGTCTCCGAGTTCGTCGCGAAGCACCCCGAAGTGCGCGAACTCGACCTCAACCCGATGTTCGCCTACCCGGACGGCGCCCTCGCCGTCGATGCGCGCATCGTCATCTCTGAAAGCTAACCAATCCCGCCGCCGCTATTCGCCCGTCCATGAGGTGTTGTCATGAGTGTTCCCGGTCATCGGCTCGATAGGATGTTCAACCCCAAGACCGTCGTCGTTGTTGGCGACAAGGGTCCGGGATACATGTGGCTGAAAAACAACCTGCCGCTCAAGGAGAAGGGCGGGAACCTCTACTCCGTCCAGCTCGACGAGAAAGAGATACCGGGCATCGAAGCGCTCGGCGTCCAGAACTTCAAGTCGATGGCGGACGTGCCCGGCGAGATCGACTACGCCCTCGTGGCTGTGCCGCGGCAGGTTTCGCCGTACGTGCTCAAGGACCTGATCGCGCACAAGGCGCACGGCGCGGGCTTCTTCACCTCGGGCTTCGCGGAGACGGGCGAAGAGCTCGGCGTGAAGCTCCAGGGACAGCTCGTGGAGATGGCGAAGGCGGCGAACTTCAACCTCGTTGGCCCGAACTGCATGGGCCTCTACCTGCCCAAAGCGGGCGTGCGTTTTAACGTGGACGCGCCGGTCGTCGATGACGGAACGATCGGTTGGCTCTCCCAATCCGGCACTCACGGCATTATGTTCAGTCTCGTCGCCGCCGCGAACGGCCTCCACGTGAGCCGCTGCGCGAGCTTCGGCAACGCCGTTGTCCTCGATGTCAGCGACTACCTCGAATACCTCGCGCTGGACGATGAGACGAAGGTCATCGGGATGTATGTCGAGGGCGTGAAAGACGGGCGACGCTTCTTCGAGACGCTGAAGATGGCCTGCGCGCGCAAGCCGGTGGTCGTCTGGAAGGGCGGACAGACGGCGGAGGGCGCGCGCGCGACGATGTCGCACACGGGTTCGCTGGCCGCGCCCCAGGCGATCTGGGAGGCGATGGTGCGCCAGTGCGGCGGCATTTCCACGAACAACCTCGACGAGTCTATCGATGTCATGAAGCTGCTCACGATGTCGAAGCCGCCGACGGGCAAGGGCATGGCCCTGCTCGCGCAGACGGGCGGCCAATCCGTCTCGATCACGGACGCCTTCGCCAAGGCCGGGCTGACCATCCCGCGCTTCAGCGACGCCACCTACGCGGAGCTCGGCGCCTTCTTCAACATCATCGGCGGTAGCTTCCAGAACCCGCTCGATATGGGCGGCACCATCCAGGGGAGCATGGAGACGCTCGACAAGGTCCTGCGCATCATCGATGCCGACCCGAACATCGATGCGATGGCGATGGAGCTCTCGGCGATGTTCGCGGCGCGCCAATGGAAGTCGAAGCCCGAGACCCTCGACGCCACGCTAGACACGCTCAAGGCGCACCAGGAGCGCTCGAAGAAGCCCTTCCAGGTCATCCTCCACCCCGCCCACGAAGCCGAATACGTCGCCCAGATCACGCCCAAGTTCAACGACCGCCAGATCCCCCTGTTCGCGAGCTTCGACCGCGCTGCGGCGGCGTACGCGCGCGTTCTGGGGCGGTAGGATCCTGTAGTCACGGACCTCCGTGTCCGGGGGCCACGGCTACCATTCTTCGCGCTGTTTAACGATGGCCAGGGCGCCGGGATGCGAGGACGGTCTTCGTCGCCCAGCGGCGGGCACCAACGGGATTCGACGGCGTCGGGCCATTGGTGCTGTGGCCCCCGGACACGGAGGTCCGTGACTACAAGGGCGGCGGTTCTTGGCAGGGGCGGCAGGACTCGAACCCGCGACCGGTGGATTTGGAGGCTTGGCAGGCAAGATCCATACCCCGATTGCCTGTCGAGGCTCCCGGGGCAACCTCGACTTGCGTTTTGCGGAGCAGTCTCGTCGTCAGGTCACTGTCTAGTCTGACGAGGAGATTGTAGTCAGAATCCACTTAAACCTTCAAGTGGATTCGCCGCAGGACAGCGTCTCAGGAATTCATGGAAGGGCTCCAGCTCTCAGGTAGGGTGTAGCTGTTCAAAGCGATACGGCGGTGGCCATCGCCAAGGCGACCGTCTGGCTCTGCCAGCAGTCGGCTACCAATATGGGGGACATCCTGTTCGATGACGCGGTCGTAGCCGAACAGGGCTCCTGATCGTCCGCGTGAGGTGCGATCGATCAGGCGGGCGCCGGCTCCTTGCTCCGTAGCAGCGCGATGCTGGTGGCAATTGTCCAGATAGGCAAAGCCATCAGCGGGAATCTGAAGACGGCGAAGAGAAGCGCAACGGCACAGGCCAGGCCAAGCCATCCTACCCACGGAGCGAGCGCAGTCCGCATCTCCCAAGACAGGATCCCGACCGCCAGCGCCATGGTGGGCGCGCCCACGACCACGACGACGCTGAACGCGAGCGATGCCATCGCGCGAATGGTGTCGGCGGTCGGATCGAAATCGCCGTTGAATGTGCTTGCGACCCACAGTGAGACGTCGCCCTGGAAACCAATCAGCATCACGACTATCGCGACGACTCCAAGGAGGACGCCTGCGTGTGCGAGTTCCGATGCGCGTTCACGAGCTACACACCTGGCGCGGAGGTGCGACAGGAAGAGCGCGAAGGCAAGCACCGACGCCGCGAAGATGTACGCTCCGGCGATTGTTAGCCCGGTGTTGGCGTTCTCCCAATCCGCAAGGACTTTGGCGTCGCCGTCGCTGAGGGTAACGTTCTGACCGGCCGTCATGAAGATGCCAGCGCCGTAAAGTACTGCAAAGAGAATGCCCGCGATGGCGGCGGTTCGATTGGATATCATAATCTGGAAGTGTGTCCCCTCTGCGAAAAATGACACGCTTTGTAGCACGGTCTTGCGCCATCGTCAAGGAGACAGAAGGGGACGATGGCGTCTCAGGAATTCATGGGAGGGCTCCAGCTCTCAGGTAGGGTGTAGCTGTTCAATGCCATACCGCCTGGGAGGTGGAGCCTTGGTCAGCCTAGCAGGCGGTATCCATCGTCGATGTTTCGGGGGGAAGAAGACGGGTGAGGCAGTCCGCCTTCCCAATCAGACGAGTGCTGAACTCGTCTGCCAACTTCCACATTCGGCGTGCGCCTTCGTGGATTGACGCGACCGTTTGCAGCGAATTCACCGACAGGATCGAACGGGCGGTGTTCACGAGGCTCCGTCGCTCTCTCTGCCGGCCAGTAGGAAGGCAGCGGACCTCTCGGCAGCCAATCCCCCCGCGGAGGGACCCAAACGAAGTCGCCGACGCTTACCTTCACCTCATGCGTGCCGGCTTCACCACAGGCCAAGTCCTTCGGGTGGACGGCGGGAGTGGCCTGGCGCCCGTCTGAGGGCTGGCGATGCAGAACGGTGAAGGTCGCTCTAGGTCAGCTTGGGAAAGCGAGGCCCTGCGATTGGCCGTTCGTGATGAATATGTACCAGGCTGACGGGAGGATTCTATCGCGTTTCAACGCGGCCATTCAGCCGTGTGGTGACCCGGTTCGGCTAAACGTGGTTACAGCCCAATACGTCGCCGTCCATCCAGCGTGGGTCAGCGGCGAGGAACGCGCGGAGGCCCTGATACCACTTTTCCTGCTCGGGGTCAGCCGCGTTCGCCTCGTAGGTATCCTTGCTATCGAACACGACCGAGAGGATGAACTCGCTTGGATTGGCCCCGTTGCGGTGGACTGAGCCCGCAATAGCACCCTTCACCTTGGGTGCGCGATCACTCCACCAGCTGTTGAAGTGGCTTGCGGCCGCCTCCTCATTGCCGGGCTGGATCTTGAAGATCCCGATTGTGCCGTACATCTTTTCGTCCTTTATCTGCGGCGAAGGGCCGGCCCGTGTTGGGCGAGCGTGTGCGAGCCGCAGAGCGAGTATACGCCGAGTTAGCGGGCGTATACGCCTGACGGCATTCGGAAGACTTCTGAATCTGTCTGTTTGCCGAGCGGGGATTCGAACCCCGACCAAAGGCTCCAAAGGCCGAGGTGTGGAAAACGCTCCCAAACTTGCCTGGTCGAACGTGGCAGGCATTGCCCAAGTGGGAATCGAATCGGCGAGTCCTGTGGTCACGTCCGACCGAGGACGACCACAGGACTATATCGCGCTAGTTGCCCCGCGAGCAAAGCTTGTCTCAGCTCATCGACCTTCATCTAGCTTACTCGTTAGAAGGTTCTCGGAGAGGTTAGCTGGGGACCGGACAGACGGATCGTAAGCCCTAGGTCGCAGGTACAACTCCCGTGCGATAAACAGCACGCAAGTTCGTCCCGATGACCCGCCTGAGCAAAACGATCAGTGCAAATACCGCGCCGGGAATGAGGAACAGCATCATTGCGCCCCAGGCATCGGCCAGCGAGCCGAAGGCCAGGTTGGCAAACGCCATGATCCCGCCAGGCCGTCATAGCGTCGCGGCAAAATTGCGCCATGCTCGCGGGCGGACCCTTCCTCAGGTACGCTGGTGGGCCATTGCCATGAACGGAATCGAAGCTTCGACCTCTCCCCATCCCTTGCCGCGCTGGTTCGGACCTAGAGCCAACCCAGATGACCCGGCCGTCTCGGCCCTGATCGCCCGCGTCGCGCGAGGGGCCGGATGGGCAGACATTGGCGGTGGGTTCAACCTCAACGTGCGGATAGACGCTGAGACGCCGTTTGTCCTACGGGTTCATAGGCCCTGGGTCCGCCGCGGCCGGGTAGCGGGGCTGCGGCGCCTGCGAGAGCGGCTCCAGCGGACGCAAGTCCGCGTCGCTCGGCCGATTCGGATTTCCGGCTGCGACCTCCTGAGGGTCGCTGATCGTTGGGCTGAGATTGAGGAGTTCATCGATCACGTCCCGCCACGGGCGGACGAGGACTCCTCCGTCCGCCTATTCGAGGAGCTCGGACGCCTTCACACTGCGCTCAAAGCCGTCTGGGAGCCCAGTCCGCCCGAACCCCTCGACGACCACAGAACCTTCGGCCAACTGCGTTACTCGGTCGGCTTTACACGCCGCAGGCTCGGACCCCGCAGCGAGCCGGTCGTGCATCGGATGCGCCAACTGACTGGCGAGCTCTCCAAGCTCCGGAAGGAGGTCGAACTGCCATGCACTCCGATTCATGGGGACTACAAATTGGGCAACGCGGGAGAACTGTCAGACGGCTCATGGGCCACCTTCGACCTGGATTTTGCGAGAGTCAGGGAGCGGCTGTACGACATCGCGGCCAGCCTGCACCACGTCGCACAGGGCGGCGAATTGATCGAGCCGCGACGACTGCTCGACGCCTACGAAGGCACGGCTCCGGAACCGCTGACTCGCGACGAGCACCGTTGGCTCCCCGGGGCTCTAGCCCTTGTACCCTTGCACTGGGCTGCCACCGCAGGGCTCGTGGGCGACGGCATCCACGATGCCGAGAGCGCAATGACCGCCGCCGAGGCCTGGTGGTCGCGCCGGGCTGAACTCTCGTCGTAGTCCGGCGGCCGCGCTCGGGGACTGGATCCGATCCACTGGGACGGCGGACGAGTCCAGCCGTCGCGAACTTCGTGGTCCAAGGCGGCGACCCCACGGGGACGGGCACCGGCGGACCAGGTTACGACACCGAAGAAGAGAAGAACGACATGAAGAATACGCGGGGCAAGGTCTCGATGACGAAGGCGGGGCGCCGTGACCAAGTTCGGAGGCCAGTTCTTCATCAACCTGAAGGATAACCCCGTGTTGGACGCCGATGCGCCGAGCCAGAGGCGCTTCTACCCCTTCTCCGAAGTCACAAGCGGGATGGAAGTTGTCGACAAGATCGTCCAGAACGACATCATCCGATCGGTGATGATCACCGCATCGCCCAAGTAGCGTACTGAGACGCCTACGCATCGTAGCGGAAGCCCCACAGATCCCCCACAATACGCCCAGCGCAATCGCTCGGAGGCCGTCCATGTCCACGCAAACCGCTACTACCACCGCCGTCACGCCCGCGGGCGTCAGTCATCTCGTGCTCAACGTGCGTGACATCGAGGTGTCGCACCGCTTCTGGACGGAGGTCGTCGGGTTTCAGCAGTGCGCCGCGCTCGAACCGGGGCGGCTGACGATGCGGTTCTACCGCGGCGGTACGCCGGGGCATCACCACGACCTCGCCCTCGCGCAGGTCGTAAACCCGGAGGCGCTTGGCGCGCCCTCCAACTGGTCGATGGCCGGGCAGGCGTCGGGGCTGAACCACGTCGCCATCCAATACCCCGACCGGGAGACGTGGCTGCGGCAGGTGGCGCACCTCCAGGCGTCGGGCGTGCCCTTCCTCCAACGCGGCGACCACGGCATGAGCCACAGCGTCTACATCCAGGACCCCGACGGCCACGGCATCGAATGCCTGTACGACCTCCCGGAAGAGGTCTGGGCGGGCGATGTGAACGCAGCCATGAACTACTTCAATCCCCTCCCGCGCGAGGGCGAAGCCGCCCTCCAGGACACGACGGACGTGCCGGTGTTTGGCAAGAAATTGTAGTCACGGACCGCCGTGTCCGGGGGCCACGGCGACCATCGTTCGCGATGTTCGACCCGCGCCAGGGCGCCCGCGCCGGGCGTGTGTTCGATGCCGGGCGGGGGGCACCCAGCGGTGATGGCCGGCGCCGGGGATCCACGGCGTGGCCCCCGGCCATGGACGGCCGTGACTACGGATGTATTCGATGCCTATCCCAGGTCCAACGCCGTCACCTTCTCGAGGTGGCACGCGTCGTTATGACGGGCGAGGACGAGGCGCCCGGCGCGGTCCTCGACGACCTCCGTGATAGAGCAGTTGCCGACGCGAAATATGCCGGGACGACCGACATCGCTGCCCGTCACGACCATCGAGCAGAGCAGACCGATGACGCCGCCGTGTGCGACCACAACCGTCGTCCCTTCCCGCGCGCGTAGCGAATCGAGCACAGCGCCAACTCGTGTGGCAAACACGTCGCGTCCTTCCTCGCCGGGATATACGGGCCGTTCGCCGCGCGCCCAGGCCTCGCCCACCGCCGGGAAGCGTTCGCGCACCATCGCCCCGGTGAGGCCGCTGATGTGCCCAGCGTCGTATTCGGCGAGGCCCCATTCGCGTTCCAACGGCAAAGCGAGCGCAGCGCCAAAGGCCTCGGCGGTTGTCGATGCACGGAGGAGCGGGCTGGTCACGATGCGGTCGATGCTGTCGGAGAGAAGCCGCGCAGCCGTCGCCTCCGCCTGTTCCCGGCCCAGTGCGGTGAGCTCGAAGTCGAGATGGCCCTGGATGAAGCCGCCCGCGTTGCCCTGCGATTCTCCATGCCGGATGAGGAGCAGGCGCACGGGCGCTACTCCGTCAGTCGGCGGTAGAGCGTGGGCAGGCGGCTCGGGAGCTGCTCGATATCCGCCACGACTTCGTAGCCCATGTCCTCGCACATCGTCTTGAGGTAGTCGTGACCGGAGCGGTCGACCGTGAGGGCGAAGGGGGTGATGCCCTCCCGCTTGGCCTCGTTCAGCGCTTGCTTTGTATCGTGGATGGCGTACTCCTTCTCCGTGCGGTCGCGTCCATAGCCGTGGTCCTGGGGGCGGCCGTCGCTGAGCAGGAAGAGGATCTTCACCTTCGCCTCGGTCAGTTTAAGCTTGTGCGTCGCGTGACGGATCGCGGGGCCCATTCGCGTCGAGCGAATCGGCACGATCTTGTCGAGGCGGCGCTTGATCGGCTGATCCAGGCTCTCATCGAAGTCCTTGATCACGAAGAACTCGACGTTGTCGCGACCGTAGCCGCTGAAGCCGTAGATGCCGTACTGGTCGCCAATCGTTTCGAGCGCGGTCATGAGCAGGACCGTCGACTCTTTTTCGAGGTCGATGATGCGCTTCGGCGGGGCGGAGATCTCGGCGCGGCGCTTGGAAACCCACCAGCTCAAGTACTTGCGCGGATCGTCGTCGTAATCGTCGTCGTCGTATTTTTTCTCGCGCTTGTTTATCTCTTCGTCCGTGCTCGCGGACATATCGATGAGGAAGGCGACGGCGACATCGCGCTCGATCTTGTTGCGACGCCAGTAGATCTTATCGCTTGGGTTAGCCCCCGCCCGCTTCTCGATCATCCATTCGACCGCGCCATCGAGGTCGAAGTCTTCGCCATCGGGGAGCTTCTTAATCTTGCGGAACATCTCCGGCTTCATCAGCTCGAACTGCTTGCGCGTCTGGGCAACGAGGCCGGCGTGGTCGCGCAGAGCGTTCTCGTAGAAGCCTTCGTCGCCTTGTTCGAGCTTCGATTCCTTGACCGCGCACCAGCGCGGCTTGTAGTCCTGTGCGCGAAAGTCCCACTCGTCGTAGTAGTAGGTCGTGATGATGGGCGCCAGCGGCTCTTCGCCTTCGCCAGCGCCCGTACTGTTGTCGCTGCTGGGGTCGCCCTTGTCGGACTTTTCGCTGGCGGGCGTCCCCGCTTCCTTCATCAGGTTCGAAAGGAACTGGCCGGTGGTGGAATCGAGGTCGCCGTCCATGAGCGAATCGATGTCGATATCGACGCCCTTGTCGAGCATCTCCTGGAGCTGTTCTGGGGTGAGTGGCTGGGCGTTCTGCTGGCCAGCGTCGCCGCCCTGGGCGTCCTTGCGCAGCTTCATCAGGAGCGAGACGAGTTCGGGCTTGAAGTCGCCGCGGTAGTCGACCTCCTGGGGCTGCTCGTAACCGTCCTCGTCCTCACCAACATCCCCCATGTTGGGCTGGCCAGAGGCGCCCGCTTCTCCGCCCTGCTCCATGGAGGTGCTCTGGGCGTTCGGGTCCGGTTCGCCCTCCACCCAGTCCATGTCTTCGCCGGCGACGTTCTTGATGGAGTGAGCGATGCGGTAGAGGCGAAGGGTCGCCTCGGCGGTGTCCTCGATCGTCGCCGCGACCTCGGTGATTCGGTCAAGCACACCCAGGCCATCGGCAAGGGTGGCGCCCTGGTCGCGCGGCCAGAGCATGCGGTCGCGCCCGTCAATGCTCGCGCGCACCAGGTTCTCGACGAAGGCCTGGCGCATGGGCAGTTCCTTGATGTGGGGGCGCGTCTCGAGGGCGGCCTTCTGCATGCGGTTCAGCGGACGACGGATGCCGCCGTATTCGCGGCGGATGGCGGCGTCGATGCGCGTGTCCTCGACGATTGTGTAGAGGTCGCTGGCGAGTTGGCGGTCCGGGAAGAGGTCGAAGAAGCGTTCGACGTCCGTGGCCGCGTTACTGGACTCCATCGTCGCGAGCACGGCCGGGCGGTCGTTTTCGAAGACCATCGCGGGCCGGTCCATCTGGAACTCGAAGCTGCCGAACTCGATGCGCGCCGCCTGGTGGGTGGCGAACACCTTCATCGCCGCAAAGTTCTCGACCTTGTCGTGGTATCGCTCCATCACCTCGGGCAGGAAGATCGTCGTGCCCTCGGTGCTGGCGCGGGCCTGGTCCATCCAGCCGATGCCCTTCTCCGTGAGCGAAGCGGTGGTCTGGATGCTCAGGTTGCGCCCGGTGAGCGCCTTGCAGTAAAGGCGAAGGATTTCGCCCACGCGCGAAAGTTCGATGCGGGCTGAGAGCGTCTCGAGAATGTCTTCGCTGCGCGTCGATTGCAGGCGAAAGTAGGCTTCACCGCCGTCATGCGTATGCTGGAGGATCTGCATGCCACTGGCGTGCCAGGCGTCGAGTTCATCGAGGCGTATGCGCTGGAGCACGGTCGGCACGTTCGTCAGGAAGTCCATGGCCGCCGAGGGCGAATAGGGCGCCAGCTTTTCGCCGAGTTCGATCACTCGGAAGTGGTCGTCCGGTTCGAGGTCGGCGAGCGAATGGGCAGCGTCTTCGAAGTATTGGAAGGCCGAGCGGGTGTGGCCGCGCGCGACCTGCGCCGCGAGAAGAAGATAGCGTTCGCGCAAGGGCTGATGGATCTTCTGGAGCAAGGGGGCGCCGCGTTCGAAGTAGAGCCGGGAATCGGCCCAGCTGCTCTGCGCGAGTTCGACGGCGAATGTCAGAAAGGGCAGCCGGTCGTCCTCTTCGAGCTTGTGCAGCACTTCGGGCGCGGAACCGAGACAGGCCGCCGCGAGTTCGTAGCTGTGTCGCGCAAGCTCATCGACGAACAGGACGAGGCGCGCAGCCTGGCCGGGGCGGAGCACTTCGAACACCTTTGGGCTGAGGTCGTAAAACTGCGAGGCGAGCGACGAACTCTTCCAGTTGCCCTTGTAAAGCCGGCGGCCAAGGTCGGCCCACTGGCGCAGGTGGTTCGGGCCAACTTCGGTCATCACGGCGGAGGAGGAGCGCAGGAAGCTCACGGCCAGCGGGGCCGACTCCGTGGCCATGTGCATCGCTTCGCGGCCGAGGCTTTCGAGGGCATCCCAGGTGATGTTGTCGGGCATGGTCTGGGCGGCACGGAAGTATTCCGCGGCTGCTTCCCAGGAGCGGAGACTGAGGGCGGTCAGCTCGACGCCGGTCTCGGACCAGCTCTGAAGCTGTGACGGCGTGAGACGCGGCTGAAGCGCACGCAGGCTCGCTTCGTAGAGCTGTTCGAGCGGCGCGGGAAACCCGGAGAGCCGTTCGTGGTGCCGTGCCATCAACTCGTTGACGATGCTCATGCGAACTCTCCCACGGTGACGCCCGGCGTCTGCCCGCTATTTCTCACTGTTGGCCTCAATGGCTGATGACGTTCCGCGACGGATCCTTGTAATCGTAAAAGACGACCTCGTCTGTTGTCGTGTCCCAGGCCGCGCACGAGAGCTGATACTCGTTGCGGTGGTCGCGCGCATCGCCGGCGGAGCCGGGGTTGATAACGAGTACCCCACCAAAACGCTGCGCCATCTGGAAGTGCGTGTGGCCAACGATGACGGTATCACATTCCAGGCTCGCGGCCTTGCTCCAGACGGCCTCGTGGGGGTAGTGGTAGTCCTTCCACGGCTCCCAGGGCGAACCGTGCGTCATCAACACGCGCTTGCCATCGACGACCTCCTCGAGGCGGTACGGCTGTCCGCGCATCCAGGCGACGAGGTCCTGGTCGATCTTTTCGGACGAGAGGGCGCGCACACCATCGACGCCCAGGATCGTCTCTTCGTGGTTCCCCAGGACAACGCGCGCATCGAGCTCCCGCAACCGCCCGATCACTTCGTTCGACCAACGAAACTGAAACACCGCGTCGCCCGCACACCACAACTGGTCGAACGGCGCCATCAATTCCAGCGCCCGGTTGAGCCCCGCGAGGTTGCAATGGATGTCGGAGACGATGGCAAGGCGCATGGCTAGATCCGAGATCCGAGATCCGAGATCCGAGTGGGCTCGGAGTTCCGAGCGCCGGTGTTCGAAATCCGAGAGCGGGAATTCTTCTGGATCACTTGCCCATCAGCCAGCGTGCGCATAACCGACGAATGTAGACCCCCGATGATGCGGCCGATCTCGTCAATCTGAGCTTTGAGTTCGTCGAACTGCATTTGAGCGAGGTACCCTACGTCCAGAGCCACGTAGAGATGCGAACCGACTTCGGCACACGACGCCTTGGCGATGAGCAAAAAGTGCGCGAAGTCGGCCTGACTCCTGCGCTCGAAACCCTCGGCGATGTTCGCCATAATTGACACCGCCGTACGGCGAACCTGATCCCGTAGCCCAAAGTCGCGGTCGAATGGCTGCTGGGGGGTGACGACATAGATGTCCCGTGTGAGAACACGCGACTTCTGCCACGCCACCAAGTCTTCATATTTTTGAATCGCAGCCACTTCAAACTCTGCCCTCGGAGCGCACTCGGTTCTCGGTTCTCGGATCTCGCTACTCAAAAATACTCGTCACCACTTCTTCGATGCTGCGCTGCACTTCCTGGTCGTCCGTGAGGGACCAGGTGATGGCGACCTGGCAGGCGCGGCGGGGGGCGACGCCCTGGGCGATGAGGCGTCCGGCGTAGATGAGGAGGCGCGTGCTCACGCCCTCGCCGAGGCCGTGTTCGCGCAGGTTTCGCACCTTCTCGCCCAGTTTCGAGAGGTCGAGCGCGGTCTCGCGGGAGCAGTCGGCTTCATGGGTGATGATCTCCGTTTCCTGGTCGCGTGGGGGGTAGTCGAACTCGATCGAGATGAAGCGCTGACGCGTGGAGTGCTTGAGATCCTTGAGGGCGCTCTGGTAGCCCGGGTTATAGGAGATGACGAGGAGGAAGCCTTCCGCCGCCTCGATCACCTGTCCCAGCTTCTCGATTGGGAGCAACCGCCGGTAGTCCGTGAGGGGGTGGATGAGGACGGTCGTGTCCTTTCGCGCCTCGACCACTTCGTCGAGATAACAGATGGCGCCAACCTTCACCGCGCGGGTGAGGGGGCCATCGATCCAGCGCGTGCCGTCGGTATCGAGGAGGTAGCGGCCAACGAGGTCGCTGGCGGTGAGGTCCTCGTGGCAAGCGACGGTGATCAGCGGCATGCGATGGACAGCTTCCTTACCGGTCTCCTTCGATGTGCGTGTCACGGGGCGACCGAGGCGGTGCGCCATATATTCGACGAAGCGCGTCTTGCCGCAGCCCGTCGGCCCCTTGAGCAATACGGGGATGCGCTGGGCGTATGCCGTTTCGAAGAGGCTGACCTCGTCCGAGATTGGCAGGTAGTACGGCTCTTCGCTGACTGTATACTCTTCGGCCGCATGAATCTTCGCCGAAACCATCACTGAATTACCCATGCAGTTACCTCCCGGCTGCTTTTCGCAGCCGCTCCTCAAGTTTGTCCCAGGCGGCCTGGATGCCCGATTCAAGGGCCGCCAGGTCACTGTTGTTCTCTATAACGATGTTCGCCTTTGCGACGCGCTCAGCGTTCGAAAGCTGCGATGAGATGCGCGCGCGCGCCGCCGCCTCATCGAGATTGTTGCGGGTCGCGAGACGTTGGACGGCGAGGTCCGGTTCGACCACTACGACCCAAACTTCATCGACAAGATCTTGCCAGCCAGCTTCGAAAAGCACGGCTGCTTCGAGTACGGCCAGGTGGTTGCCCGCAGTCTCCAACTCGGAGAGAGCCTCGCTGGCGAGCTTGCGGATGCCTGGCCAGACGATATCCGTGAGCTTCTTCAGCTCTTCCGGCTTGCCAAACACCTTTCCGCCGAGCACGCGGCGGTCGATGGACCCATCGGCGGCGACAAGGTCCGGTCCAAAGGCGGCGACGACGGCGTTGAACGTGTCCGTGTCAGGGTCGTATGTGCGGTGGCCAAGCACGTCCGCGTCCAAAACGGGCACTTCACGCGACTTGAAGAAAGTGGCAAGGGTCGATTTGCCGCTGGCGATCCCGCCAGTCAGCCCGATGACGTGCAAACGCGGTCTCCGGTGATTGGAAATTTAGTCGAACGCTAAGGATACGGCGCGGGGCTATGGGGCGGCAAACGGACGACTAGAGCCGAGGTCCGAGATCCGAGATCCGAGTTGGCGTGCACCCGGTGAGTTCGAGCGCTCCGCAGGCTTGGGAGCAAGCCCCAGTGGTTGCCATAATTGCCTTCGCAGACGGTCACTGTCGCATAGGGTTCGTCTTTCGGGGGCCGCACTAACCGGACTCCCTTTGCCCGGAACGACTGCTTAGTCGCGATCGAAGTCGCCTTTCTCCAGGAAGAAAAGACGCGCCGACTCGGAACTCGGAACTCGGTTCTCGGCTCTCGCGTCAGCTGTATTTCGCCGTGAAGAAGAGCACGTTCGACACGTATTCCCGCGTCTCCTGGAACATGCCGAAGCGTTCAATGCTGCGCCAGCCCTGGTAGTAGAAGCCGAGGGCGAGGGGGATATCGCCGTTCGCCTGGTCGATCATGTGGCTGAGGATCGCGGCGCCGATGCGGGCGTTGTCACGCGCCGAGATGCGCCAGTTGGACGCCGTCGGCAGGAGGAACTCGACGGCCCAATCGCCCGTGTCCGGCGTGACCTGGAGCAAGCCCACCGCGCCCACCGAGCTGACGACGTGCTGCTGCCATCCACTCTCGATCCATGCGAGTCCGAGGACGAGGCCACGTGCCAGGCCGAACTCATCGGCTGCATTGCGGAGTAGCTGTTTCGCGTCGGCCTGGGAAACGACTTCAGGCACGCCGTCGGGCGACGGCGGGATCGAGAGCACCTGGCCGACCTCGATGACGTCCGGGTTCTTCAGCCCATTGGCATCGATGACGGCGCCGAGGGAGACGCGATAGTGGGTTGCGATCCAGCCAACCGAATCACCGCGTTCGACCACGTGGACGCGCACGACCGGGCTGACGGTCTGGTTGATGCGCAGCACCTGGCCCGCGTGGATGCGGTCGATGTCGGCGATGTTGTTCTCTTTGGCGATGGCGTCCATGGGCACGCCATAGTGGTCGGCGATGACCGAAAGGGACTCGCCGGGCTGGACGATGTGCGTTTGTGCGGCGAACGCGGCTGCCGCCTGGAGGGCGACCAAGGCCGCCACGGCGACGATTACGAGCTTGAGGAACCTGCCAGAAAGGGCAGTTCGCACCGTTCCCAAGTGGGACTTACCTGACATGCCGGTACCACCAAAACCCCCCGCCAGGTGATGGAGGGTACCCTATCAGGGCCTCCGGATCACCTGTTCTTTGTAACCTGCGTGTAAAAAGTTTCGTCCGCGCTGTGTGTGGCGACGTTCATTCTCCCGTTAACGAGAGCAGGATCTTGAGAACCTCCCCCTCGGGAAGCGCGTGCCGAGGTTCCATGTTCAAGGTGAACCCGCGAGACGCCGTGAGAAGCGTGTAGCCGACGACGAAATCCGACTCGTACCGAAGGACGCGAATCCCAGCCTTGCCGGTCTCGATGGCCAGGCTCCGCTTCTCATCGAAGGTGAACGGCGAGTTCGTCTCGTCCAGGCCGAACCCGAGATTTCCGGGCACGTTCATCATCACAATCTTGAAGCCCCGCTGCGCACGCGGGTCGAGGTTCACATAAATAGACGACACCGCGGCGTCGCCTCCGCGCTGGAACATCGCCACGGTGACGGTTGTCCCAGCGCAAGAGGCTGGTAGGCTGGCCTCAACGATGACTTCCTTGTCCTCGGCAACGACGTACAGTCGCTTCGCTGTCGGCAGGACGGTTGATTCGGGCGCTTGCGCGAACACCGGGCCGACGCTTGCTGCGAGGACAGCTAGACCGATTGCAGCGATGGTTCTGACGAACGGGCAAGACGAGAGCATTTGTTTGTCCTCCTACTGAATGGCCATGCCTTCCGTGGCCAAGGAGACACAACCACTCAAATCACCTTCCCCAACTCACCATAGCACCGTCTCGCCCGTTCAAGAGAAACAGAGCAAACCGCCGGAATGGCCGACGGTTACTCTGAAGTCGGGCGGCGACGCAGGAGCGCTTAGTTCAGCGGGAACGAGAGGAGAACCTTGAGCACCTCGGCCTCATCGACGACATCCGCCGTGTCGAAACTCATGACGAAGCCACGAGTGGCGGTGAACATCGTGTAGGACACCAGCGGAGCTGACGCATCACGATACACCCGGACCCCGGGTTCCTTGACGGGGATGGCCACGAACGCCTCGTTTGGGCTGAAGGCTGAGTTCGTCTCCTGAAGTCCGAATCCCGGCTTTCCGGGCACGTTGATCATGACCACTTTGAATCCGCGCTGGTTCGGATCAACGTAAAGGGTCGTTATTTGCGAATTTTGGGGGAGATACCCCGGTGCGACCACCGTGAACCCTGCCAAACCCGAGGCCTTGTCGAGCGCGGCCTGGAGGGATGGCTCCTGGGCCACAGTCACCAGGCCCTCCCGAAGGTCGAGAGACTCGGCACTCTTTGAGCCTCTTGTTAGCAGGCCGACCGTCAGTGCGCCGCCAACAATACCCACCAACACGATTCCCAGGAACAATCGATGCCTAACGGCAAACAGCTTCATGACTTACCCTCTCTAAAGGCTCTATGGAGTGCCTCCGCATCACGGTACAAACGTAACATACGATGCACCTATGCAGCTTTGGTTGAATTGGCCGCCGCCCACGTACATTCCAAAGTTGGTTTCCACGTACGGCCAGTAACCGGTGTTGTAGTAGATGTACTTCCAAGCCCAAACAGTGATGTCGAACGTGTTAAACGCCGTACCGAGCATGCCCGGAACAGGGTACGTATTCCGGTAATTTGTGGAGTCTACGATATATGTGGATCCATATCGGTAGTCCACGAGCGCATCGAGCCCGCTGGTGGAACCACTGTACCAATCCACATATTTGAACTAACTTTGCTTGGGGCTGGAGAATGTTTCGATGCTATAGGCGAACCCGTGTTGCCAGCTGTACGGTTGAGTGAAGCAGTTTGAGCTCGCATTCAGGTAAGTTCCGCCAGTCGAGTTGCCGACGGGCGGGTACACGTCCCAGAAGTACGAAGCGTACGCCACCGATGACCCGATCAATCCGCCGAGGAGGAGCGCAAGGCTCAGGGCGCCCGTTCTCATCAACTTCGACATGCCCCGGAAGGAGCGATTGCCCGCCAACGGGTCGGGGCCACTGACGTGCCCACTACGCAAAGACGTTTCAGATATACCATTGCATCTCACTTTCGCCCATCGTTTGGCGATGGGGCTAATTTCAGAGTATCGATGCAAAGCGAGATTACTATAGACCGACTGAGTGCTTTTCCAATCCTGCCATTCCTTGATGCGGAGGACGAGCTTTGTTCTATCGTGAATGTTGACGTGCGAGTAGATATCGGAGACGTATTGCTCGATAGTCTTGATGTCGAGCGTCAACGCCCCGGCCATCTCCTGGTTGGTAGCGCGCGTCGGCCAGCAACGGCAAGAGGTGAAGCAGGCGCGGCGCGAGGGTGTCGAACTCCTCAAAGCCGCTTACCATGGTCGCCTCCATCCCGGGACGGGTCCCGAACGGATTCATCGCCTCCGCGCTGGCCGACAGTCCATCAGGCCACGGGCGAGGGACTGAAAACACCCTTGGCGTGTAATTGCTTTGTAAAGTATTATTACGCGTGCTCCGGGAATCGCCGACGTGTGTCCTTCGGGGCATCCCAGCGCCTGCTCACGCGCGCGGTACGGATCCGGTGCCGGGCTCCCTTCTCTAGCCGCGCTCGCGTAGAATCCGGGCAACGACCCCGCGAAGGCACCCGGAGGATGTGAGATGACCGAACCACGCGATATTGGCCTGCCCGTGAACGAACGCTATGCCCCCGCCCAGCGCGTGCGTGATGGCGCCCTCGTCGCCACGAGGGCGGAGTACGACGAACTCTATCGCCGCAGCATCGAAGACCGCGACGCCTTCTGGGGCGAGATGGCGACGGCCAACATCGACTGGATCACCCCCTTCGAAACGGTCTGCGAAGAGGACATGTACGCGGGCAAGTTCACGTGGTTCGGCGGCGGCAAGCTCAACGTCTCCGCCAATTGCCTGGACCGCCACCTGGCGACGCGCGGCGAGCGCACGGCCATTCTCTGGGAGGGCGATGAGCCGGGCGTGAACCGCCGCGTCACCTATCGCCAGCTCTACGAAGACACCTGCCGTCTCGCCAACGCGCTCAAATCGCGGGGCGTTGTGAAGGGCGACCGCGTCGCGATCTATATGGGCATGGTCCCCGAAGTCGTGGTCGCGATGCTCGCCTGCGCACGCATCGGCGCCATACATTCGGTCATCTTCGGCGGCTTCAGCGCGCGCTCCATCCGTGACCGCGTGGAGGACTCGCTCTGCAAGGCGATCATCACGCAGGACGAGGGGCGTCGCGGTGGGCGGGCCGTGCCGCTCAAGCTGAACGTCGATGAAGCGCTGAGCGAAGGCTGCGAAAGCATCGAATTCACGATCGTCTATCGCCACACGGGCACCGCCGTCCCCATGACCAACGGCCGCGACGTCTGGTGGAACGATGCCCTTGGGGCCGAACCTGCCGAATGCGCGCCCGAGGTCATGGATTCCGAGGACCCGCTCTTCATCCTCTACACGTCTGGCTCGACGGGGAAGCCGAAGGGCGTGCTGCACACGCAGGCGGGCTACCTGCTCTTCACCATGCTCACGCACCGCTACGTCTTCGATATCCGCGACGACGACATCTTCTGTTGCACGGCCGATGTCGGCTGGGTGACCGGCCACAGTTACATCGTCTACGGCCCGTTGGGCAACGGCACGACCTCCGTCATGATGGAATCCATCCCGACCTACCCGGACGCGGGCCGCTTCTGGGACACCATCGACCGCCTCGCCATCACCGTCTTCTACACGGCTCCGACGGCCATCCGCGCGATCGCACGCGAGGGCGACCACCATGTCACGAAGTACAGCCGCAAGAGCTTGCGCGTCCTCGGCACGGTGGGCGAGCCGATCAACCCGGAGGCCTGGCGCTGGTATTACAACGTTGTCGGCGAAGGGCGCTGCGCGGTCGTGGACACCTACTGGCAGACCGAGACGGGCGGCCACATGATCACCGGTCTCGCCGCCGCCACGGACATGAAACCGGGTTCGGCATCGCTGCCGTTCTTCGGTGTGCAGCCGAGCGTCGTGGCGGAGGATGGGACTCTGATAGAGGGCAACAAGGCGACCGGTCGCCTCTGCATCGACCACTCCTGGCCGGGCATCATGCGAACCGTCTACGGCGACCACGAACGCTTCATCCAGACGTACTTTTCAACCTACCCGGGGCGCTATTTCACGGGCGATGGCTGCCATCGCGACCAGGACGGCTATTACTGGATCACGGGGCGCGTGGACGACGTGCTGAATGTCGCTGGGCACCGCCTGGGCACCGCGGAGATCGAGGGCGCGCTCGTTGGCCACGAAGCCTGCGCCGAAGCGGCGGTCGTGGGCTATCCGCACGACGTGAAGGGAACCGGTATCTACGCCTTCGTCCTGCTCAATGCGGGCACCAGCGGCTCACCAGAACTCGCGAAGGGATTACGCGACGCTGTGCGAAAAGACATCAGCGCCATCGCCACGCCGGACAAGATCCAGTTCGTCGAAGGCCTCCCAAAGACCCGTTCAGGCAAGATCATGCGCCGCATCCTCCGCAAGATCGCGGAGGGCGAACCGGAAAACGTGGGCGACGTGACGACGCTCGCCGACCCGGCCGTGGTCGAGGAGATTATCAACGGGTCACCGCGGGCACTCTGATCGGGCGTTGCGCTTGATGCTCCGATCGCCTGCGGGTCTTTTGGGAACGAGAATCCGCCGAGGAACGGCTCGCAAATTCACCGCCCGCGGCCTGAGGCGGTGGGATGCTTCTGGCCCACCGGAGTGGTCCTGAGCGCTTCCCGGAACGTCGCAATCGCGCGTAGGCGCGCCTCGCGGTGGTCGACGATGGGCGCCGGTTGTGGCTCTGTTCCCAGCCACGCCGAACGATAGCTGCCCGTGGGGTCGAAGCGCGCCGCCTGGAGTTCCGGGTTCATCACCCGGAAATAGGGGGCGGCATCGGGACCCGTCGAGGCGGACCACTGCCATCCCAGCGAGTTATTCGCCACGTCACCATCGATCAGCTGGCGCATGAAGAACGCGCACCCCTCTCGCCAGTCGATGAGAAGGTCCTTGGTCAGGAAGGACGCGGCAACCATGCGCGCTCGGTTCGGCATGAAGCCCGTGCGGGAGAGCTGACACATCGCAGCGTCGACTAATCCGAACCCGGTCGTACCGGTTTGCCATCGCACAAGGGCCGCTGGGTCTCCGCGCCAGGCCACGCGGTCGTACGCCGGCTTGAGTGCGGCGTCGCGGAGACCTGGAAAGTGCCAGAGGAGGTAGGCCGCGAACTCTCGCCACGCGAGTTCGGACACGAACTTTTCGCTTCCGCGACAGGCCGCGAGAACTTCGATGGGAGACAGCAGGCCGAACTTGAGATCCTGGCTGAGGCGAGACGTGCCCTCCCGGCCGAGGTCGTCTCGCGCGTCTGCGTACTCCGCGAGGCGTTGGTCGGCGAACTTCCGCAGGCGTCCACGGGCTGCCCGCTCGCCCGGCTCAGGTGCCTGCTCCGGCTGTTCCGTTTCGACGTGCATGATTTGGAAGGGCGGACCTTCGCTCGCGGGAATGTCCAAGGTCCCAGCGCGAACAAGAGGGCGCGGTTCGTTCAGCATAAATCGGCGATGGAAAGCCGAGAACACTGTAAACGGCGCGCCAGTCTCGTTGGTGATGGAGGCCGGTTCGGTTATCAGGACTCCAGGATGTTCAACGAGTCGGACGCCAACATTCGCGAGGGTTGCAGCGACGTCGGCGTCGCGGCTCCGCCCATATGGCGCATAGTCACGGCTGACGTGTACCGATTGCGCCTCCATGAAGGTGACGAAGCCCGCCACGACCTGGCGCGGATTCCCGGTCACGACTGTCAACGGCACGCCAACGGTGGCCAACGACTCCCTCAGTTCTGCGAGCGACCCGAGCAAGAACCAGTTTCGCCTGGGCGACGACGATTTGCCGTTCGTCAGGACCGGGTCGATCACGAACAGGGCGCGCGGATTGCCTTCGCGCAATGCCGCAGCTAACGCCGGGTGGTCGTGGACCCGAAGGTCACGGCGAAACCACACAACGGAACCGGACATCAGCCGACCTGGACGGTCGCGAGCCACTCAGCGCGCTGCGCCATCGCCTTCGGCGTTCGCGAAAAGATGGACCCATGGGCCGGGGAGATAGCATACCAATAAAGCAGGCCCAAGATGCCAGCGGGGTGGAAGCGTGCCGTCATGGTCAATTCCGACGAATCTGGCCCGGTCGGGCTCACAACGAACTCCAGTACCGCAGCACCGGGGAGTTTCATCTCCGCGACGAGCGTGAGGCGTTTGCCCTCCTCCACGGCCGCAACGCGCCAGAAGTCCACGGCATCACCGACGTGCAGACGAGTCGGATGGCGTCTGCCGCGTCGCATGCCAACGCCTCCAAGGAGGCGGTCCATCGCCCCCCGGAGACGCCATAGCCCATCACCAAAGTAGTAGCCGCTGCGCCCACCGATGGACGAAACCACGCTCCATGTTGCGCTGGCCGGAGCACGAACGGGAACCGTCGTCGCCGTCCCCTTCGAATAGAACGAGACCGTCGGGTCGTACCCGCGAAAGGCGAGCGAACCCTCCGTCCACCGAGCCACCACGGCGTTCGCTCGCTCATCTTCAAGGGCACGCCGGACGGCCTCGCGGTATGGCGTCAGCGGGATTGGGATGAGTCGCCGAATTTCACCGTCATTCGGCAGAAGGTCCTGCTTCAAACCGTCGATCAGGGGTCGTGCGATGGAGGCTGGCACGGCGGTGACGAGATCGAGCCAATACGACGAAATTCGGGGGGACAGCACCGGCACGGGAATGATCCATTGGCGACCCCCGCCGGTGACCTCCGCGAACTGTTTCATGAGGTCACGATAGCTCAGGGTCTCCGGGCCACCGATATCCAGGGTCATCCCACCTGTCGATGGCACCGCAAGCACGCCGACGAGGTAGGCGAGGAGATCGTCCATGGCGATAGGCCGAGAACGCGAAGTGACCCACTTTGGGGTGATCATCACGGGCAAGTGGTTCACGAGGTCACGAATGACTTCGAACGCTGCCGAACCAGCGCCAACGACCATGCCCGCCCGCAGCTCGGTCACAGCCACGGACCCTCCGCGTAGCAGCTCTCCCGTTTCTCGGCGAGACCGGAGGTGCTCGGATCCGGCCGACTCCAGGCCTCCAAGGTAAATGATTCGAGTCAGTCCGCAGTGCGCTGCGGCTTCGCGGAAGTTTGTTGCCGCAAGGCGGTCGCGAGCAGCGAAATCGCTCCCAGAGCCCATCGAATGCACCAGGTAGTAGGCGACTTCGATTCCCTCGAGGGCGCGTTCAAGGGATGCCCGGTCGAGCGCGTCCGCCTCAACTAATTCTACGCCCGCCCAACCTCGGCCTTCGAGAACGGCCCGTCTGCGCGCCACCGCCCGGACGGTGTGGCCTTCGGCAATCAACCGCGGGACGAGGTGCGAACCCACGTAACCACTTGCTCCGACTACCGCCACGCGCATCTTCAAGACCCCTTACCCAGGGCCGCCCTGATTCCAGACTCGATTTCGCCAAACTGAAACTGGAATCCGCTGGCCACGAGCCGAGTCGGAACCACGCGCTGGCTGGCGAGCAGAAGTTCGTCAGCCGAGCCTCCGAGCAGCAACCGCAAGGCTATAGGGGGTACGGGGAACAGCGCGGGCCGGTGAAGCACCTTCGCCAAGGCCCGAGTGAACTCTCGGTTGGTCACCGGTCCCGGCGCAGTCACGTTAAGCGTTCCCTCGGTGCCCGTGTCGAGGACGTACTGGATTGCCCGAACGACGTCATCCAAAGCCACCCACGACATCCACTGGCGCCCGCGGCCCAGCGTCCCGCCCGCGCCAAAGCGAAAGGGCAACATCATGCGGGGAAAGGCCCCGCCATCGCGCGAAAGCACGACGCCGAAGCGCAGGATTGCAGTACGCAATGCGTCCTGGCCTTCCTTCGCCGCTTCCTCCCAGGCCGTCGTGATATCCGCGAGAAATCCCGTTCCCCGCGCGGATTCCTCCGTGAGAACAGCGTCGCCTCTGTTTCCGTAGTAGCCTACAGCCGAGGCGCTGACGAACGCCGGGGGCTTTGGCAGCTTCAACAAATGCGACACGAGCAAGCGCGTGGGTCCTACGCGGCTCTCCAGCAGCTCGCGGCGGCGGGATTCCGTCCACCGGCCTTCCCCAATGGACGCACCGGCAAGGTGGACGACCGCGTCGATGCCCTCGAACGCTCCGGGGCGAATCCACCCGCTCGCGGGATCCCATGTCGACCCGGCCTGTTCGGCGGCGCCGCGCACAAACGGTACGACGCTATGCCCATTCGCTTGAAGATGGCTTCCCAAAGCCGTTCCGATGAGTCCCGTACTGCCGGTAATCGCAACGCGCATAATTGGAGTCCTGTTCTGGGCGGTTCATGGCCGACCCGATTAATTCGGCTGTAGCGTACCTGCGTAGACCTGCCAGGCAAGCAGTGACTTGGCTGTCAGGCTCAGGAGAATGTAAACGAACTCACCGAATACATAGTTTCGCCACGGCCCAATGCGCCGGTATTGAAGCAGCATGTTGATGGCAAAGACGTTGAACACTGCGAACATCGACCCAAATATCCAGTACACGAAGGTCGGTGGGCCACCGCCCTCTCCACCCGCGCCAGCAAGGTAAATGGCGATCCCGAGCCACGGTACGATGCCCGCCACGCATCCAAAGATGTATGCCGTCCAATCCGTAGTTTCAGTTGACTGGTTGTGGCGCTCCATCATCCAGCCAAACAGGATCATCGTCGCGTTCAACGTGAAGAACGCAAGGAGCGCCACCGCGTCGTAGATGCCAACCAGCATCGCGATCACGACGATCATGATGGACGAACTGAACGCGTATTCGATCCAACGAGCGTAGTTGATACCGCGAGCCAGATTCTTCTGGTACCAGCCGTACACCCCTGGCAAGGAAACTACGATGTGGGCGAGGGCAGAAAGGAGCAAAAAGCTCGCAATGACGGGGGCGAGGCGGACTTCGAAGAGCGTACGGAGCCTGGGCTCCAGCGCCTGGGTGCCCTCGTTCATCTCCACGAAAGCGCCCGTTACAGGTAGCGCGAAGTCACTGGCAATCGCGAGCATGATGGCGCCCTGCACGAAATGCAGGGCCGCCATTGAAAAGTTCCAGCGCCGGAGGTTTCGCGAAAACCCGGGTGCTGCTTGCGGCGCCGCGCTGAGCGTTTGGAAAGCCATAGCAACCCCCCGTGCGAGTTTTCGCTCTATTTCGCCTTATGGAGAAGGAGGAGGAGAGAAGTCACTCCTCCTCGATGCTCCGGTTCGGATTAGCGGTTGCGTCGGACGGCGAAGGTCAAACCGGCGCCACCAGCGACGAGAAGGCTCAAGGCTGTCGCCAGGAAGAGCGACGACATTGCGCTGTCGCTAGAGGCTGCCAGTCCCGTGCCTGTGCCTGGCGCGGAGACGGTCACTGGCGCTTTTGCATCGGCGAGCGCCACAACCTGGAGGGACCCGTTACCGGCAAGGCCCACCGCGACCGCGGTATAGACGTTGCGGTCGGCGAGGGCCAGGCTCACCGTCTTGACGACCTTGCTATCAGATGCGGTGCGGACCTCAAGGTCGTACGAACCCGCCGCGACCGGTGTGTAGGTGCCGACGCCTTTGAACGCGACGTTGCTAAATACCTTCGTTGCTGTCCCTGCGACGGTGACATCAACGGCTGGCGCATCCGGCGACGCGTGGATGAGACGAACGTGTGCTTTGCCCGCGGCCGGGGCAGCGTTGTTGTCTTCCAGCGGAAGAAGACCGAGCGTCGAATTGCTGAGTTGGCCGACCGCAAGGACCGTATAGTCCTTGCCCGCGGCAACCTGGAGATTGGCTTCGAGGGCAGGAGCGCCCGTGCCCGTCGAGGGTGAAACGAAGACTTTGACGTTGTGACTTCCCGCGGACAATGAGACATACCCCGTGTCCTTCGGGAACGCGAGAGCCGTGACGGCCTTCTGACCATCGACGAAGATGTCGACGGCCGGAGCATCCGGCGATGCATGCATGACCCTGACGCGGCCATTAGCGGGTGCCTGAGCCCCCGCGTTGCCGAACACCAGCAGTGCGGCCATCGCGGCCAAAATGACGGCGATGACCATTGAGCGACCAACAGATCCGAGTGCCAAGATATTTCTCCCGTTTTTCAAATGGACTGCCAAAGTCGGCCGACGCTGTTGCGTTAACCTTGACCATCCTTGTACAGACTATGCGTGAGCATGGGTCTGATGTCAAGTGTTTGCATAACTTTGGTACAAAGTGCTAGGCTACCGGCATGCTCATGAGAATCGGCGCCCTCAGCCAACATACGGGCATCTCCGCCGAAGTACTGCGTTCTTGGGAACGGCGTTATGGCTTGCTCGAACCGGAGCGAACCGCGGGAGGGTTTCGCCTTTATACGGAAGACGACGTTCGGCGAGTGCTCCGCGTGAAGGCTCTCATCGCCGGAGGAGCCTCGGCTTCGCAAGCAGCGCACCAGGTGCTGGCTGACGCGCGCGACGAGACAGGAACCGGCTCAGCATCGGGAATCCCACCCACCAGTGAGTGCAGGGCCGCCCTGGCCGCTGCTTTCCGATCGCTCAGCAGTTCGTCCATTGAGGCAGCTGTTGACCTCGTCTTTGCCCGGCTGGACCTCGATAGCGCCATCCTGGATGTGTTCATTCCCTGTCTGCGCGAACTGGGCGAAGATTGGTTCGACGGTCGCACGACGGTGGGCCAGGAACATGTGGCCGTTAACGCCCTTCGTGGCCGTCTCATGGGCTTGAGTCGAGGCTGGGACCGCGGGCTTGGGCCGCGGGTCGTGCTCGCATGCCCACCTGGGGACTATCACGACGTCTCCCTCATCCTTTTCGGGCTTGCGCTCCACCAACGTGGGTGGCGAGTGACATTCCTTGGCGCCGATACGCCCATCGAAACGCTGATTGAGGTTCGCGAAACACTGCGGCCCCGCATTACCGTGCTGTTTTCGGCCCAGTGGGCTACTCATCCAGGGCTGGCTGGCGGACTAGCCAGGCTCGCGACGGGACCAACTGCTCTCGCCGGTCCAAACGGAGCAAGTCTCGCCAAGCAGGCGGGCATTCGCTGGCTCCAGGGCGACCCTGTAGCGGAGGCTGATTCGCTCACGGAAGAATCCCGCGCGTAGATAGTTCCCGGTCGTTCGGTCAGCCCAATCGGCGACTCCCGCGAGCGCCGACATCTGCTGAGCGGAGACAGAAATGAGAAGAAAATTGTTGGTCGGGGTGCCGCGATTTGAACGCGGGACCTCTTGAACCCCATTCAAGTGCGCTACCAGGCTGCGCTACACCCCGAGATTTCCGATGGTACCACGGCGGTGCGTACTGTGGACAAGGTTCCCCGGGCCGCCCCCGGACACAACGAATTGGCGCTTGGGTTAGGCGGCAGCCAGATTCGCAGAGCCACCCTGATCCCTGAGGTATGCCTCGAACTCGATCGGCGGGACCGCGGGCGAAAGGAAATAGCCCTGGCCAGTGTGGACCCCCAAGGCCCGGAGGTAGTCGTGCTGCCAGGCCGTCTCGATGCCCTCCGCAGTCACCTGCATCATCGATGCTTTTCCGAGGTAGACGATCGAGGCGACGATCGCGAGCGCTCGTTCGTCCCCCGGTCCTGTGAGCGGGCGCACGAACGACTGGTCGATCTTGAGCGTGTCGAAGGGCAGCTTGTGGATGTAGCTGAGGGACGAATACCCGGTGCCGAAGTCATCGATGGCGAGATGAACGCCGAGAACATGGAGGTCGTTGAGCGTCTCGATGCTGAGGCCCACATCGCGCATGACCACCGTCTCGGTCAGTTCGAGTTTGAGGTTGGCCGCGGACAGTCCAGACTCGTGGAGCGCGTCACTGACGTTCTGAACGAGGTCTCCGTGAAGGAGTTCCGTCGCCGAGATATTTACGGCGACCGTGAAATCGCCGGGGACATGGCCGTCCGAGATCAGCACCCGCAGATATTCGCACGCCTGGCCCAATGCCCAGGCCCCGATGCGCACAATCTCCCCGGATTCCTCTGCGATTTCGAGGAAGTCCGCGGGCATAAGCAAGCCGCGATGGGGATGGTTCCACCGGATCAACGCTTCCATACCGACCACTTCGCCACTGTGAAGGTCATGTTCCGGCTGGTAGTGGAGCGTCAATTGGCCCCGGTCTACTGCCCGACGCAGGCCGCTGTCCAAGCGCAGCCGGTCTTCGGACAGCTCGTCAATCTCCGGATCGAAGACAGCGAAACGGGCGCGCCCGTGTGCCTTGGCGCGATACACGGCGATATCCGCTTTGCGAAGGAGGTCGGCCGTGCTTGGATTCTCGTTCACGGCCACTCCCGCGCTCGTGGTCACAAACAATTCATGTCCGCCAACCTCATACGTGTGCGAGAGTGCGTGCGTCAACTGCTCCGCGAGCGCGATGCCACGGTCGCCAGCATCATCTCCCTGGACGATCGCACCGAACTCGTCGCCACCGAGTCGACCCACGAAAACGTCATCGCCGGCGGCGGCAAGGAAGCGCGCGGCGAGACTCGACAAGAGCACATCGCCGAGCGTATGCCCGAGCGTGTCATTGACGAGTTTGAAGCGGTCGATATCGAAAAAGAGCACGGCAACGCGGCCAGCCGCACCATCTTCGCCGAGGGCGCGGTCAAGCAGGGCCTTGAACATGGCGCGGTCGGGCAGGCCCGTCAACGGATCGAATGACCCGCGGCGAGTGTCGCGTGTGAACACAGGACGTTCCGCGACCGGCGATGGAGTAGCCGAGGGCCGATCTAATGCCGTGGCCCCGACGGTGGACCTTTCGAGGGTGGGGGCGCCCATTCCGCTGGCGCGGGGACGCACCATGGCATCGAGCACCGCGTGGACGAGCATGGCCGCTGCCACGACGGCAATCCACGGCGAGACAAGGCCACCAAAGCCAAGTGCCGAGAGACATGCCGCAGCCGCGCCGATGTACGATGTCGAAGCAATCAGCGGTCGATGATTCGCCCGAATCCAAAGAGCCACGATTCAGTTATCGGTTATGACGAGAATCACGATAGTTTCCACGTGAAGGCGAAGCAAACACGCCTCACCCCGGCGAGTCACTAACCGACGATTCTTACGCGCGATCGGGGCGACGAACGGTCGCACGTTGGGCAGTGGTAGACCAGGGTGAGACCGTGCCCACACTCCTTATCCACGATAGAGAGGTCGTGTTCGGCGAACTGTTCGCCCCAGCTCGCCAACGCGCCGACGACGACGCCAAGCGCGTGACCTTTCGCGGTGAGGATGTACTCCGCACGCGGCGGATGATCGCTGTAGAAACGCCTGTGGACGACGCCTTCGCGTTCGAGCAATCGCAGGCGGTCAGAAAGCAAACTCCCGGGCACGCCCTCAACGGTGCGGGCGAGTTCGGAGAAGCGTGTGCGGCCACGCAGGAGGTCGCGGACGATGAGCAGTGTCCAACGGTCGCCCACAACATCGAGCGAGGAGGCGACGGGGCAGCGAACCGTGCGTGGCATGGTGTTTCACCTTTCGCCAACAATGCGATATGCTAGCAACGCGGAGGGGTTAGTCCAGATTATGGACTAACCTATTCTGGGGTGAATTCGCCGGCCGCGCAAGATTGGGGCCGGGCCATGCCTGCAAACGTCAATGCAATCCTCTCCGCCGCGCTCGATGGGCGGCTCCCTTCGGATGAAGAGGCACGCTCCTTGTCCGAGACCACGGATCTGTCCCGCCTGCTCGCTGTGGCGACGACGCTGCGCGATGTGGGGCACGGACCGCTCGTTTCATACTCGCGGAAAGTGTTCATCCCGCTGACCCAGCTCTGCCGCGACGTCTGCCACTACTGCACGTTTGCGCAGCCGCCCAAGCCGGGCGAACGCGCTTACCTGACAGCGGAGGAAGTTCTCGCCATCGCCCGCGCCGGCGCCGCCCAGGGCTGCAAGGAAGCGCTCTTCACGCTCGGCGATAAGCCCGAATTGCGATACAAGGTGGCAAAACGCGAACTCGCGGAACTGGGGCACGAAACGACGATCTCCTACCTCACGGAGATGGCCGGACTCGTCCTCAAGGAGACGGGTCTCTTCCCACACGCCAACCCGGGCGTTATGACACTCGACGAGATCGCGGCGCTGCGCAAGGTTTCCGTTTCGCAGGGCATCATGTTGGAGAGTGTTTCTGATCGCCTCATGAAGAAGGGCGCGGCGCACTACGGGTCGCCGGACAAGAAGCCATCCGTTCGACTCGAAACGATGCGCATCGCGGGCGAACTCCAGGTCCCATTCACCTCGGGCATCCTCATTGGCATTGGCGAGACGCGCCTCGAACGCATCGAGTCGTTCCTGGCTTTGCGTGACTTGCACCAGCGATACGGACACATCCAGGAGATTATCGTCCAGAACTTCCGCGCCAAGGAAGGCACGAAGATGGTCGATTGGCCCGAACCGGACCTCGACGACCTGCTCTGGACGATTGCCGTCGCGCGCGTCATCTTCGGACCGAAGATGAACATCCAGGCGCCCCCAAACTTGAGCCCGGAGCACTACCCGCGCCTTGTGGCAGCCGGCCTGAACGACTGGGGCGGCGTCTCGCCCGTGACGCCTGACCACGTCAACCCGGAGGCGCCGTGGCCGCACCTCGAAGAGTTGCGGAAGAACACGGCAGCGACGGGCAAGTACCTGCTGGAACGCCTGGCGGTCTACCCGGACTACAATAAGGATGTTGCGCGCTGGCAGGATGCCGCCTTGCGCACTCCCGTCCTCAAGGCGGTGGATGCCGACGGCTTCGCGCGCACCGAAGACTGGTCCCCAGGACTCAAGACGGAGGTCCCGGCGGAATACGAAACACTGCTCCACCACATCGATGTCCGCCCGACGGTCTCCGCGACATCCGAGGTTGGCGGCATCGTCGCCCGCGCCCGCGCTAGGGACGGCATCACCGAGGCCGAAATCGCACGACTCTTCCGCGCGCGCGGCGACGAATTCTTCGAGATTTGCACGGCAGCCGATGCGCTGCGACGCGAGGTCAACGGCGACACGGTCACGTACGTCGTCAACCGCAATATCAACTACACGAACATCTGCTATTTCAAGTGCCAGTTCTGCGCCTTCTCGAAGGGCAAGCTGAGCGAGAACCTGCGCGGTGCGCCCTACGACCTCGGCATCGACGAAGTCGTTCGCCGCGCCGAAGAGGCCTGGGCGCGGGGCGGGACCGAGGTCTGTATGCAGGGCGGCATTCATCCCGAGTACACGGGCGAAACCTACCTCAAGCTGGCGTCGGCCGTGAAGGCAGCCATCCCCGGGATGCACGTGCACGCGTTTTCGCCGCTCGAAGTGTGGCAGGGCGCGCAAACACTCGGCATCGGCCTCCGCGAATTCCTCGTCCGTCTCAAGGAAGCCGGGCTCGGGACGTTGCCCGGCACGGCTGCGGAAGTGCTCGACGACGACGTGCGGGCCACGCTCTGCCCGGACAAGCTCAACACAGCGGAGTGGCTCGAAGTCATGGAGACCGCCCACGAAGTTGGCTTCCAGACGACCTCGACGATCATGTATGGCCACATCGATGGGCCGGAGAACTGGGCGAAGCACCTCGTGCGCCTGCGCGACCTCCAGATCAAGACAGGTGGCTTCACGGAGTTCGTTCCCTTGCCCTTCGTCCACATGGAAGCGCCGATCTATCTCAAAGGGAACGCGCGCAAGGGCCCGACCTTCCGCGAGGCCGTGCTCATGCACGCCGTCGCCCGCCTTGCCTTGCACCCGCACATCACGAACATCCAGGTCTCGTGGGTGAAGATGGGCGAAGACGGCGTGAAGGCCTGTCTCCAAGCCGGCTGCAACGACCTCGGCGGGACGCTCATGAACGAAAGCATCACGCGCGCCGCAGGCACCGAGCACGGCCAGGAGCTGCCGCCCTGGAAGATGGAGGAGATCATTCGCTCCATTGAGCGCGAGCCGCGCCAGCGCAGCACGACCTACGGCACGCCCCCGGAGAGCCAGGTACAGCTTTCGTTCCACGCTGAAGCGCTCACACCGGTCATCCTCACGCCCGCCAGGAAGTATGACCGCGTCGGTCGCAAGCGCGAGGCGGACGAGGCCGTTCCCGTCGTATGAACGGGTTTTCCATGCGGCTGGCGACCGTCGCCGACGTGCCTCTCATCTGCGACCACCGCGAGAAGATGATGCGCGATATGGGCCACCGCGAGGACGAGGTCGCGATGGCGGAGATGACCTCTCGGTTCCGCCCCTGGGTGGAAGAAAAGCTGGCCTCCGGTATCTACACGCACTGGTTCGCGAACACGGATGACGGCGCGGATGACGGCGCGGCTGCCGGCGGGGCAGCGCTCTGGGTGCGCGAACGCCATCCCGGGCTGCTCGGGCCGCGCAACCAGCACGGCTACATCCTCAATGTGTACGTCGAACCCGCTTTCCGTCGACATGGCCTCGCACAGGAGATCGTCCAAGCCATCCTGGCGCACTGCAGGGCGATCGAAATGGATACGGTCGAGCTGCACGCCAGCGATCAGGGACGCCCGATCTACGCCGCCCTCGGGTTCGCCGCCACAAACGAGATGCGGCTGAGCATCTGACCTGATGCTACCGCGGCGCCCAGCTCACCACACCAATCTGAAGCGGCGCCCAGTTTAGCGACCAGCGTCCGCCGCGTTCGCTCATCTCTGCCTTCGCAGCTTCTTGCAGCCGCCTGTCCTTCTCGCTTCCCTCTTTCACCCACGTTTGCTGGCGCAACATGCGCGTCGCTGCCGCGGGGTCGTCGTAACTCATCGGTGGCCGAGGGAAGAGGCGGACTTCGAAGACGCGTCCGCGCGCCAGCAACATCGCCAGGAGATCTGGCAGGCAGGGCAGGACAACGCGCTCCACGCCATGTACCGCTGGCCAGAACGGGTAGGCGAATGACGCAGGAGGGCGCGAGGTCTGCACGGCCACGCAAAGGCGCTCCGCCGAGGCTTCCATCGCATCGAGGAACTCGCCGAAGTTCTCCACGTCGTTACCTACGTTGGCGATGAGCGCGACATCGGCCCGCGGCGCGTCCGCCATGGGCCAGCGGCTCTGCACGATGCGGACGTTTGGCACGTTGTATTCGGTCATGCACTCGCGCAGCAGGTTCCCCATGCCATCCGAGGGTTCCACGGCGATGACTTCCTTCGCACGCAAGGCAATGCCAAGTGCGAATCGACCGCCGCCAGCGCCGATGTCGAGCCATGACTCGCCCGGCAGAACGAGGTCCTGGAGCGCATTGAGGATAGGATCGTCCGCGCGCCGTGGGTCAGCCTTGAACGCGGCGGCGATAGGGCCATAGAAGTCGGTGCGCTCGGGTTCCTCGCGATAGGTGTCGACCTGTTGGCGGTCGGCGTGGACACGTTCTGCCCACTCGCGGGCGGCGTCGACGGGTGATGGACGGAGGGCGCTACTCATGCGCACCAGTCTGCGGCAGGTTCGGGAGGCGCGGCAAATGGGTGTCGGCTGACAGCCGAATCCGAGCCGCGAATGCAACATGGACAAAGAGCATCATTGAGTGGCAATGTCCACCATGCCAAACGAAGGCGCTCGCCCCTCTTGGCTGACGTAAAAGCCGCATTGGCGGCGCTCGATGCGAGCATCTCGGCATACCGCCCGCGCGATACCGGGAAATCGCATCCCACCTTGAGCCGCTGCCCGGGAAGCTCGACCTGAACCAATTCGTGCAGGTGGACCTGGTCAAGCAGACCGACGCCGCCACACTCGGCAAGGATGTCGTGGACGAAATCCTTCGAGCCGCCGAACTGCCCCGCAGGATTGGGCGGTCGCGACCGGATGACGCCATGGCGCGGTTCATCGAGCGGTTCACAGAGCGCGTCGAAGGCGAGGCGGTGCCGCTCCTGGAAGCGCTGGACCCCGACTTCGGTGTACCGTTCGACGATGACGAATCCGCGCCCACTCCGCTCATGGCGGGGCTCGGCGCCAACGAGGCGCCACCTCCAACGCAGACGTGGGGCCGCGGGACGATTATCTCCTCGGCCGACTGCTTGAGTCGCAAGCCGCGGGTGGGCAGGAACTCGTCCTCACGCGGAGCGACGTCGAGAAGCTCGAAAGCGCCGATGCGCCGCAGTTCCCTGACGCGCGTTGGGCAATGGCTGTCCTCGCCGCGACGGACGCATCCGCGCTTGCCCATGGCAATTTCCGGGTTTAGCTCTTGGAGGTGGGTGGCCCTTCCGGGGCGCGGCCATTCGGCCGCTTTTGCCATGGCGACAGTGCCCTCCAATCTGCCGTCGAAGAGCACCTACGCGCGGAGGAGGCGCTCGACCCGGAGGCCATCTTCGCGGAGATCGTCCACCTCCCGCGGTCGCGCGATGTCAACGTTGCTGCCCGCCCGGTGCTTCGTGGCTACGAGATCCCCTGCCTTGGCCAATCCGGTGCGCCCGGCGACCGCCAGATCCCCCTCGCCGACCTTACAGTGTCAGAGAAGGGGGGCTGACCGTGCTGTCTCCGGCGCGACGGACTACACGGAGGACACCCCCGGGCCTCGTCCGAAGCGGATCCGCCGCTTCCCGCACATCTATCAGCTGGACGAGATGGACTGCGGCGCCCCCTGCCTGGCGATGGTTTGTCGCCACTTTGGCCGCTCCGTGGGATCTCCCGCATCCGCGAAGCCGTACACACCTCCACCGGACGGCACGAGCCTCGCCGGGATCACGCTCGGGGCGGAGGAACTCGGCCTGGCAGCCGGCTCCGTGCGCGCCTCCAAGAGCAAGCTCGATGAACTCCCATTGCCACCAGTGGTCCACTGGGAGGGGAATCATTGGGTTGTGCTCTACGACGTCGGGGCCAATCACGTCCGCATCGCCGACCCGTCCCGCGGACCCGCCGCGTCGCCCGCAAGGAGTTCATGGAGAAGTCGAGCGGTTACGCGTCGTTGCTTTCCACCACGGAGCGCTTCACTGAAGCGCCGGAGTCTCCTTTCAGCCTGCGTTGGCTGCTCCCCTTCGTCCGCCCCCACCTCGGGAGGATCCTGCTGGCCGTGCTGTTCGCCGTGGTCGCCGCCAGTCTCGCGCTCGTGTTGCCAATCCTCACGCAGGTCGTCGTCGA
>DAOTTM010000020.1:0-2061 GCA_034437915.1 Dehalococcoidia bacterium
GTGCGGTCGTAGGCCAGGCGGTAGCGAAGTGGGAACGGCAAGGAGAGCACCCACTGCCGCATCGGCGCCTGCGGTAGCACCCGGTCGACAAGATGCGCGGCGGTCTCGGCCATCCGGCGTCCGCCGCAAGAGCCGCAAACCCCGCGCCGTTTGCACGAGAACGCCACAATGCGATCGCGGCCACACTGGTCGCAGTGCACGCGAACGAATCCGTGCTTCGCTACCCCGCAGGCGAGAAAGTCGCGGAACGTGGCCTCAACGAAACGCGGCAGCGGATGCCCGCGCTCGAGTGCAGCGGAAAGGAAGCCATCCAGTTCCTCGGCGACCACTTGATGAAGCAGCGTCCGCTCGGCGCAGCGCGGCTCGTAGACGTTGGCAGAGGCAATGGCCTCGATCTGCGCCATGCCTTGTGATGCCGCAGTTTACTGCGACAGGTCGATGACACGGAAGGAATGAAGATGACTCCCAAACGTGAAGCCTCTCTCCCGTCATCGAACCGTTTGGAATTGCGCGGATGGAGCACCAGTCTGACGACCGGGCGAGGGGTCTTCTTGCGCGGGAACGCCCGCTCGGAAAGACGCGCGAGTTCCGGGTTGGAATCAGTGCTTCCCGCCCCGGCTCTTCGCGGCCTTTGCCAAAACCGTGCGACGCAATTCCTCGATGACCGGCATCTTGTCGAGCCACGGCGACGCGTCGGCGCGCGAAGCGTCGTGGGGACCGACCTTGCCCGCGTAGCCCTCGGGAATCTGGCTGTAGAATTCGGGCGGGTCCACCGTGTCGTCGAGCAAGTGATACTCGTAGCCTGGACAACACAGGTCGTCGTCCACCACCACGTCGACCGTGCGCACGCCAAAGCTCGACAACACGGCCGTGGTGGCCCGGGGCGGAAGGGTCCACACCTGACGCGGTCCCGCAAAATCCTGTTTGCATTCGTTATGGCGTCGGAGTCGTCGCACTTGACGCACTGATCCTCGACACCGCCATCATCGTTGGGGCAGTTTAGCGTAACAGACTGCCCAACCGCTTTCTTGAGATCCAAGAGTGCGTCAGACGCATTGATCGCAGCTACGTTGGCAGAGGGGGGTACGCCACAGCTAAGAACAATTGGAGGGGACCGGTCCCGACTGCGCGACGTCCAGAGGATTGACGCGCCGCTCCTATCCGGTCGGCATGCACGACGCCCGGCCCCATCACGGCCGCGAACACTCCACGCTTCGCCATTCTGACGAAAGCCGCCCCTGCGCTTGCGCAAACTGGGAACGCTTCGGCTCCCGCGGCGTGAACCTCCCGAAAAACGCACGCCTCGACGCACGTCGGCTGCCGGCTTTCCGTGGCATGTTTTCTGCTCACGGCAGGCATCCGAATGGCCGCCGGGCGACGGAGGAGGAAGGACCATGACCACATACTCGAGGCTTTCTGCCCTGGACCGCTCGTTCCTCGACATCGAGAACCGCAACACGCACATGCACGTCGGCGCCACCTGCGTGTTCGACGTCGGTCCGCTGCGCGGGCCCGACGGCGGCATCGACATCGACCGCGTGCGCTCATACGTGGAATCGCGCCTCCACCTGATCCCGCGCTACCGCCAGCACATCGCCAGGATCCCGCTGGAAGGTCACCCGGTGTGGGTTGACGACGAGCAGTTCGACATCCGCTACCACGTCCGTCACCTGAGCATCCCGCGGCCTGGATGCGACCGTGAGCTCAAGCGCCTGGCGGGATGGATCAACTCCCAACAACTCGACCGCGGCAAGCCGCTCTGGGAGATGTGGGTTGTCGAAGGCCTTGAACACGACAAGCGCTGCCGGAGGGGGAGCATCATGCAACCTCGCTTTTTGCGGAGGACAGCTTCTGGCGCGCGGCACAACGACTCGCGACTGCGACCACCGTCCCCCAAGAAATCACTACCAACCCGGCGTCCGCCCCGCAGCGTGCGCCGAAACGAACTATGACACGCCGCCCCAAGCTTCGTCAGGCAGAATCGTGCGACCGCGAAACCCCGAAAACGGGTAGGCGGGAACCGGAAACGAGGACGGGGCCAGGCACATCGTGCCTGGCCCC
>DAOTTM010000021.1:0-2978 GCA_034437915.1 Dehalococcoidia bacterium
CACTCGGACCATGGACAGCGGCGCGTTCATCCTTCGACAGGCTCAGGACGAACGGGGGTGACAGGCGGAACGACGTGAAAATCGAACCAGGACAAGGCGCACGCAAAACTTTGACGCCCCCCCCTCCACTTCACGGAGCTGCACGAGGCGAGCCAGCAGGCTATACTCCGCACTCTTGTAACGCTGTAACGGGACAGCTGCGGAAGCGGTGATCTGAACACTTCTGGAGGTCAAGCCGATGGGACGCAGTGCGTTGATTACTGGAGGCACTGGTGGCCTGGGGAGCGCCGTAGTGGAGGCCTTTATCGCCGACGGCTGGCGGGTGGTCGTGCCGTGGATCGAGCGGAACGAGCTCGACCGGCTGCCTCCGCGCGCAGGACTCGAGTTGGTGCAGGCAGACCTGTTCGACCAGACGTCAGTTGTAGGGGTTGCCCGGTCCGCTGCCTTCAACAGCGATGCTCCCCTGAAGGCTGTGGTGAACCTGGTTGGCGGGTTCAGCCAGCCGGGCAGAGTCCACGAAGCGCCCATCGAAGACTTCGAGGCCCAGCTTCGCCTCAACCTTCGGCCGACCTACCTCGTCTGCCAGGCGACGATCCCCTACCTGCTCGCCGCCAACGGCGGCGCAATCGTCTGCGTCAGCTCCCGAGCAGCCGTCGAGCCGTCCCGCGGCTCCGCGGGGTACATCGCCGCAAAGGCTGGCGTCCTTGCCTTCGTGCGCGCCCTCGACGCGGAGTATCGGGACGATGGCGTCCGCGTCAACGCTGTCTTGCCGAGCACCATCGACACCGCCGCCAACCGATCGGCGATGCCCAAGGCAGACTTTTCACGCTGGGTGCAGCCTGCTGAGATAGCTACAGTCATCAGGTTCTTGTGCTCGGACGAATCAATGCCAACCAGTGGGGCTGCCATCCCGGTGTACGGCCGTGCCTGATGGCGCCACCTGCAATCTTCAGGCACGTCCAGGGCGGCCGCCACCGGTGCTAGGGCGCCCAGCCTCGCCAACGGGCGACCACGCCGACCCACATGCGAACGGGCACGGCTGCGACGTCAACCCTGCCGTCACCGACCATCCGCCGTCACACGGCGGCCCGGTCGATCGCAAGGTTGGCAACAGCGATGATCATCGCCAGAACGTGGCGACCTTTCGGCCCTCGATGGCGTTAGCGCCATCCCTGACTGGTAGACTTATCGCCAACAACGCATCCGTTCGGAGGATCAGAGAATGAAGACTATCAACCAGCTCAACCCCGAAGAGACGCGCGTCATCGTCCATAAAGGGACCGAACGCCCCTTCACCGGCGAGTATGACGATTTCTTCGCCGAAGGCACCTACGTCTGTCGCCGCTGCGAAGTGCCGCTCTACGTTTCGGATGCGAAGTTCCACTCCGGTTGCGGATGGCCAGCGTTCGATCAGGAGATCGAGGGCGCCGTTCGGCGACTACCGGATCCCGACGGCCAGCGCGTCGAAATAGAGTGTGCCGCTTGCAGCGGCCACCTGGGCCACGTCTTCGTCGGCGAGCGGTTGACGCAGAACAACACACGGCATTGCGTGAACTCGATTTCGCTCAAGTTCGTGCCCAAGCTGTAGACGCGCGCGGCCCGGGGTTCCGCCTGTCACGTGGGGCCCGATTCGCTGGCAAGACGATAAAGACATTGTGTCGCTCCCGAAGCGCGCCAACGAGGCAGGCCGGGCCCGCGCTCCACGAGGCGCGTGTGAGCGTGTTTCAAAGACGGCGCGGAGCGAACAGAATCGACACATTCGACCCTGGGGGAGTGAAGCCATGTTCGAAAGCGATCGTGAGCGGTATCTCGTTACCACGGATTCGCTCGCGCACAGTCTGGGACCCCCAACCTTCGCGTTCTCGAGTGCACTGTGCACCTGCGCCCACGCGATGAGGGACAGCCGGGTTACGCGGTGGTCTCGGGCCGCGACGATTGGGCGAGTGCTCACATCCCGGCGTCGGTCTACGCCGACCTGCCCAATGACCTGAGCGATCGCCATCACAGACTGCGATTCATGATGCCGTCAGCCGACCAGTTCGCGGAAGCGATGGGACGTACGGCATCGGGAACAGCGTAGAGGTCGTGCTTTACGACCGGTTGGACAGTATGTGGGCGGCACGAATTTGGTGGATGCTCCGAGCCTTCGGTTTCGACAACGCCAGGTTGCTTGATGGCGGCTGGTCCAAGTGGACGAGCGATGGTCGCCCTGTCTCGACAACGCCGAGTTCCCCCGCGCCCGCCGAGTTGGGCGGGAGTCGGCCATCTTCGTACTTCGCCGGATGGGGCCTGGCACGCGTATCCTACTGCGTCTGGGACGGAAGGGGTGCGGCGAACTTCAGGCGCGCGGCGGAAAGTTCGACCTTTGGCGGCCGGAAGGCGCGGCGTCGCGCGGGGAAGCGTATATTGAGCCTGCGTCGAACGGCGTGCCCGCAAGGGCGGGAACGCGACGCGGGGCCTGTGGGGTGACGAGCTTGCCATCAGAGCGAATCCAACGCCAGATTGACCGGCTTCTCGACGACGCTGAAGCTGCGGCCGCTCAACGAGACTGGACTGCCGTACTGGAGCATGTCCGCGCCGTTCTCGGTATGGACCCGGCGAATGAGGACGCTCGAGCGTTCCGCGGCGCCGCTGAAGCAGCGCTGGCTTCTAACGTTCAGCCCGTCGCCGAAGCGAGCCCAGCGCCAGCTCCCTCAGCCGCCACTCCCCTCCCCGCCTCCTTTGTCGCCGGGCGCTAACGCCGTCTGCCGCTTCCTCGGCGAGGGCGGACGCAAGCGCGTCTTCCTCGCCCATGACACCCGCCTCGACCGCGAAGTCGCCTTCTGCTCCATCCGCGCCGACGGCCTCGACGAACAGGGCCGCCAGCGCGTCCTCCGCGAAGCCCAGTCCATGGCCCGCCTCGCACACCCCAACCTCGTCACCATCCACGACATCGGCGAGGACCCTTCGGCAGGCTCAGGACAGGCTCCCGGCAACCC
>DAOTTM010000022.1:0-38423 GCA_034437915.1 Dehalococcoidia bacterium
CCCAGCTCCTGGATATCGCCCCCCACCTGGAGCGACGTGCGGAAGCCCATGATCTCGTAGGCGCGGTTCACCTGCCGCTTCGTCATTTGGAGCATCGGGCCGTCTACGTTTGCAATGCGCTCGGCGAAAGCCTCGGTGACTTCGACCAGGCGCTCCACCGGCACGGCGCGGTTCGCCCAGCCGATCTCCGCCGCCTCCCTGCCCGTCACGCTGTCCCCCGTGTAGAGCAATTCGCGGGCCTTGCGCATAGGCATGTGCCAGGGGTGGTAGATGATGTCCACGGGAGTCATGGCACGAACCGGCGGATACCCGATGATCGCGTCCTCGGCGACGATCATGAGGTCGCACATCGTCGCGAGTTCCGTGCCCCCGGCCAGGCAGTAGCCGTGGACCATGGAGATGATCGGCTTGGTGCACTCCCAGAGCTGCCAGTACCCGCTCAGCAGGTGTTGCGGCCACTGCCCCTGTCCGGGGTGGATGGGGCCAACGTTCGGCAGTCCGCTCCGCTGCTCAACGTAGTCGCGGTCGTCCGTCGCCTGCGAGATGCCTGAGAGGTCGTAGCCCGCGCTCCACGCCCGCCCGGAGCCGCGGATGATGATCACGCGCACTTCGGGGTCCATTTCGAAGTCTTTGAGCGCGTCGAACAGCTCGGCGCGCAGGTTGTGGCTGAGGGCGTTCATCTTCTCCGGGCGGTTCAGCTGGATGATGCCGTGGCGCAGCTTCTTGAAGGTAAGGACATCCTGGTACTCTTTCATGCGCTGGATTGTGGCGCGAAGCGTCGCGTCTGTCGATCCGCGACGGGCGAGGCGTGCCTGGACGTTGGCGACGGGCTCGCACATCGCCGAGGACCCATCGACGGTGAACGTTCGAACGGGGAGCCGAGTCTTCGCCACGATGGCGGCTCCTATCGCGCCCCGGCGTCTCGCAGCAGGCGGATGAAATCGCCATCTCCCTGGAGACTGGCCAGCTTCGGGTCGCCCGCGGCCTCACGCGAATAGCCGGGATCGACCTGGAGCGCACGGCGCAGGTGGCGAATGGCCGATTGCCGGTTCCCCATCTGAGCGGCGGCCTGGCCAGCCCCGTAGAAGGCAGCGGCGTCGTTTGCATCGACGCTTGTCGCAGCCTCGAAGTCTGCCAGTGCCTCTTTCGGGTTGCCACTGTGCAGGTACGCCAGTCCTCGGTTCACCATGACGGTCGTGTCGGACGGTTCGAGGCCAAGGGCGAGGTCGAAATCCTTGAGTGCGGCTTCGTATTGGGCACGGTATAGGCGGAGCATGCCGCGATTATTCAATGCGTCGGCATCGCCTGGCTGGAGCTCAAGAGCGCGGTCGTAGTCTCGTAGTGCGGATTCGTAATCTCCCGAACGTGTCAGGGCGTTAGCGCGGTTGTAGAAGGCGGCGACGAGCGTGTTATCTGCTTCGAGCGCGCGGGCATACCGGTCGATCGCGAGGCTGTATTGGCCGACGTTGAAGTAAACGTTGCCCTCGTCCAGGTAGGCCTCGGCATTGCGCGCGGTCACACTGCGCACGGGAGCGTGGTCCATCGATGCGAGCGCTTCTTCCAAAGCTTCCGGGAAAACAACGTCCGGTTCGGCGGGGGGCGCGGGCTTTGCAACTGGTGTGGGTGGCGGCGCGTCGATTTCGGCTACCAGGACGGACGCGCTCGCTTGGACCTCGGCGGCTGGGGTTTCGGCGCGCGCGTTCTCGTCCTCCAGGCCCGCCAGCAGTGCCTCCTCCGCCTCCAACGCCGCGCCTTCCGCTGCCAGCTCGTTGAACGCACTGGTGACGACATCGAGTTCGACATCTCCGTCCGCAACCAGCTCGGGAACTATGGACTCGGATGGCTCGGTGCCGAACGGGGGCGCCGGTGATGGCTCGGCGGTGCCGGCGGTCTTCAGCCAATCCGACCAATCGGGTCCGGCTGTGGTCGGTTCCTCCGCGTCGCCGCCAGCCGCTTCAACCACGTCAAGGAGCGGCGATTCCGTGGCCAACTGGGCGGTCGTCGCGGGCATTGCTTCCGCCGCCGTTTCGGGCGGAGTTGCGGGCGCGGCAGCGACGGACTCGGGAGAGGATACTGACACCTCGGCGTTGGGCGCGGAATACCGTGGAACGGCAGCTTCCGGTGCGGATGGGGTGGACGAGGGCTCCGTCGCTGCGGGGGAATTCCAGAGTCCTCCGAGGCGACGCGCAACGCGCTGCCGGTTGTGGCCATGGCGCGCGCGCGCAAACAGGTAGCAGGCCGCGAGCATGGCGGCGGTGAAGAGCACGATGCGCGCCCATCGATTCACCGTCGCGCCTCCGCCCTCTCCGCCGCGCGTTCGAGGAGGTGGTCTGTCACCGCCACCAGCCCGTTGTACGCGTAAACAATGTAGTCGCGTGGATGCAAGTCGAGCTTCTTCGCCGTCTCCTTCCGCGCGGTCACGGGATCCCACGAACCCGTCATCTCGATCGATTCGTGGTCTATCCCCATCTCCAGTTCATAAAGCTCACCATCTTCGCAGACGACGACACAGCCGCGGTCGGGGTCGGCCACGGACTCGGCTTCACACTCGATGGCGTTTGTGAAGAGGGCGTTGGGAAAGGGCGGAAACGGGTCCAACTGGGCGCACGCTTCCTTCAACAGCTGTTCGATTTGCAAGGCGGTCCGCCCAAGCACCGAATCGGCCTGCGTCTTGCGTAAGAGGATCTCGCGTTCGTCCATCAGATAAGTATACGACGCGCTCATTCATCAGCGGATGGGCAATTTGCGAAGCGGCATGAAAAGCTGTGGTAAGGCGCGCTTACATCTTTTTACAGACGTTTTACGTGAATGTGGCAACCTTGGCCCTTCAGGGGCGTTTGCCCTAATGCATGTAGCGGTCCGTTTGCTAGGGTGAACCCTGAGCGCTTCCGCAGCCGCGCTGCGAAATGGAGGATGGAATGAAGATTTTCAAGAGCCGAATGTTCGCATTCGTGGTGAGTTCGCTGGTTCTCGCGGCGCTTATGGGCGGGTCGCTCGGCATAGTCGCCGCTGGCTCCCGGCAGCCCCTCGGCGTGGGCTTCAACCTGGTTGGTGGGCCGCTCCAGGATTCGGTCGCCCCGGACAAGTTCGTCGGCTGCCTGCCAACCACAGCCTGGGATGCTGTCTACGTGTGGGATGGCGCCAACCAGACGTGGAAGCACTATTTCAACAAGGCCAACGGCACGCCGGAGTACGTCAACTCCACCAGCGCCGGGGGCATCAGTTCGATTCCTCGCCTTTCGGGAGTCGTCCTGATCATGAAGGCGGCTGTTTCAAGCCCGTTTATCCCGGACCGTTCTAGCGAAGCCTGCCCGTAGTCTTCATCGCTGAATGCTCCTGCTTCGCGAACCCCGCCTCCAAGGGCGGGGTTTTCGTTTACGATTGGAATGAGCGGCCAATGACAAAAGGAGGAGCGATGACTACGGTGATCAGATTGAGGCGGGCAGACTTCGACGTCATGGTGGCCCACGCGCTCGAAGACGCCCCTGTTGAATGCTGTGGCATCGTCGCGGTGGCCGATGGTGAGAGTGCGGGCATTCATCGCGCGCGCAACACCGAGGCCAGCCCGTACCGTTTCTCGATCGACCCGCGCGACTACCTCAAGATTGAACGCGCAATCGAGGCGCAAGGCGCAACCGTCGCCGGATTCTACCATTCGCACACGGGAACCCCTCCGGTGCCGAGTCCGACGGATATTCGCGCGATGACGGGCGCCGGTTTCACGCCCCCCTTTATCCACTTTGTCATAGGCGTGGCGGACCGCGCCACGCCCGAGGTGCGCGTTTGGCACATCGATGAGGGTTCGAAGACAGAGCGCCACTACGAGCTGGTTGAGTAGCCCCGGTGCCCTCATCCACATAGAAGGCACGCCCTTCCGTTCGATGGGAAGAGCGGGCCTTCGTTTTTCACCGGTCTGTGCCGGTCCAAGGTCTCTGGCGGAGAGGGGGAGATTCGAACTCCCGGTGACTTGCGCCACACCGCTTTTCGAGAACGGCACCATCAACCACTCGGACACCTCTCCATTCAGGAGTGTATCACCGGCGCCCGGATAGGCTCATCCGTCGAAGCGCGGTTCATAGTAGTGCGCGAACTGGGACCGGTGAGAGCGGTCGAGCGCCCGAGACGGAACTCACCGTTTGTAGCGCACGCGTAAGCAAGCGCTGGATGTTCAGGCTTGCGAATCTGGTTGGGGCGTCGGCCCGCCCCGCCGAATGGCCCGGCACTTCCGCGCGTGCGATACTTCGCTTCATCCAAACTATCCCGTGATCGGTTGATCCGGCGTATCCGGCCCACCGACAAGGAGTGCCTCCATGTCCCGCATGCGCTTCGGCGTCTTTCTCGCCCCCCACCACCCTATCGGCGAACACCCGACGCTCCAGATCCGCCGCGACATCGAACTCGCGGAGCACTGCGACAAGCTCGGCTTCGATGAGTTCTGGTGTGGCGAACACCATTCTGGCGGCTGGGAGACGATCGGCTCGCCGGAGATGTTTCTCGCTGCGGCGGGCGAGCGCACATCGCGCATCATGCTCGGCACGGGCGTCATTAGCCTCCCGTATCACCACCCCTTTAACGTCGCCCAGCGCATCGTCCAGCTCGACCACCTCACGCGCGGCCGCGCCATGCTCGGCGTGGGGCCTGGCGCGCTGCCATCGGACGCGTTCACCCTCGGAATCGCCCCCGCTGTCCAGCGCGACCGCATGGACGAGGCCCTCGGCATCATCATCCGGCTCCTCCGTGAAGATGAGCCGATTACCTACAAGAGCGACTGGTTCGAACTGAACAACGCTATGCTCCAGATCAAGCCGCTACAGGAGAACATGCCCATCGCCGTCGCGTCATCGCTCAGCCCCGCGGGCATGCGCGCCGCCGGTAAGTACGGCGTCGGCGTCATCTCCATCGCCAGCACGAGCGAAGAGGGCCTCGCCGCCCTGCCGACCCAGTGGAGCTTCGGCCAGACCTACGCCCAGGAGTTCGGCCAGACGCTCACGCGGGATATGTGGCGCGTCAACGCCAACTGGCATGTGGCCCCCACGCGCGAACAGGCCATCGAAGAGGTCGCCGACGGCATCCTTCGCTGGCACAACGAGTACAACGTCGATATCCTCGGCCGCCCGAACGCCCAGAAGGCGGGCGATGGGCGAATGATGGCTGCCAAGATGGCCGAAAGCGGAATGATCGGCACTCCCGAAGACGTCGTCCGTGGCATCGGCGACCTCGTAAAGGTCTCCGGCGGGTTCGGGACGCTCATCGGTTTCGCCCACGACTGGGCGCCGCGCGAAGCCCAACTCCGCAGCTTCGAACTCTTTGCTCGCTACGTCATCCCCCGCGTCCAGGGCCTCATCGAGCCAGTCCAGCGCTCCGCGGACTTCGTTGGCGAGCACAAGGCCGAACTCATGCACGCCGCTGGCCAGGCGATCCTCCAAACCATCCGCGCCCACAACGCCACGCACGGCCGACCCGGCGACACGCCGATGCCCAGCCAGGGAATCGGCAGCCCGATCGCCCTCCCCGCGACCGGAGACGCCGCAACGGTTTAGGCCGCGAGGTCAGGCTTTCCGTAGCCCGACCGTCAGGGAGGGTTCGCTCCGGGACACCGGAACCTTCGTCGCGTACTGTACACGACGGCCCTCGCCCCTGGAGCAACGCATGACCTGGCAGCCTGAACTCGACGAACTGCGCACACGCGAAGCCTTCGCCAGGCAGATGGGCGGCGCCGACAAGGTGCTGCGTCAGCACGACGGCGGTCGCCTCACGATCCGCGAGCGAATCGAGGGCGTCATCGACACGGGCAGCTTCCACGAGGTCGGCGCGATCGCGGGCAAGGCCCAATACGACGCCGAGGCCAACCTCGTCGAACTCACGTCCTCCAACTGTGTGATGGGCCGCGCAGCTGTCGATGGCCGCGCGGTCGTCGTTGTCGGTGACGACTTCACGATTCGTGGCGGGTCCGCGGATGCTACCATCCGCGAAAAGCCGTTGATGGCCGAGCGCATGGCCCACGACTTCCGCCTGCCCATCATCCGTATCATCGAAGGCTCTGGCGGCGGCGGCTCCGTCAAGACGATTGAGACCTCGGGCCGCGCGAACCTGCCCGGCGGCGTCGGTGGCACGATGGGCAACCACTACATGCTCAACAACATGAGCATGGTGCCCGTGGTCGCCCTTGGCCTGGGCTCCGTCGCTGGCCTTGGTGCGGCCCGCCTCACCGCCAGCCACTACTCCGTGATGACAAAGGACACGTCGGCGGTCTTCGTTGCCGGCCCTCCCGTCGTGAACCGCATCGGCGCCGATATCTCGAAGCAGGACCTGGGCGGCTGGCAGATCCAAACGAAGGCGGGCGCCATAGACCACGCCGTCGATACGGAGGCGGAAGCCTTCGCCGCCGCTCGCCGATTCCTCAGCTACCTCCCCCAGAACGTCTACGAAGTGGCCCCGCGCGGCTCTCGCACCGACGACCCCGATCGCCGCAACGAAGCGCTCTTCAGCGTCATCCCGCGCGACACCCGCAAGGTCTACAAGATGCGCCCGATCGTTGAGTCCGTGGTCGATGCCGGCTCGTTCTTCGAAATGGGCCAACACTTCGGTCGCTCGATCATCACCGGGCTCGCGCGCGTCGATGGCCTGCCCGTGGCCGTCCTCGCCAGCGACCCCTACCACCTCGCCGGCGCCTGGACAGCCGACGCCTGCCAGAAGATCATCCGCTTCGTGGACCTCGCCGAGACCTTCCACACGCCCATCGTCTACTTCGCCGATTGTCCAGGCTTCCACATCGGCCTCGACGCGGAGAAGGCAGGCACCATCCGCTACGGTGTCCGCGCCATGGCCGCCGTCGATTCCACGACCGTCCCCTGGTGCACCTTCATCGTCCGCAACGCCTTCGGTGTCGCGGGGGGCGTGAACGTGCCCGCGGGCCGTTTCGCCGTGCGTTACGCCTGGCTCTCCGCGCGCTGGGGTTCCCTCCCACTCGAAGGCGGTATCGAAGCCGCCTACCGCGCCGACATCGCCGCCGCCGCCGACCCCGCCGCCAAGCTGACGGAGATAGAGGCGCGCCTGCAAAAGCTCCGTTCCCCCTTCCGCACCGCCGAAGCCTTCTGGATCGAAGAGATCATCGACCCCCGCGACACGCGCAAACTCCTCGTCGAGTTCGCAAACCTCGCCGAACCGCTGAGGACACCCGGACCAAGGGCGTTCGCGATGCGGCCATAGGTCTGTTATCCGCCAGGCGTCCGGCGCCCACGTCGATCCCGCCACGGTCATCCGTCGCCCGAACGCTAAGGCGCGGCGGGGCTTGACGCAGCCTCACCCACGCAGCAGCGTGTAGATACGATGCGAACCTGCCCACGTTGCGGGACGAAGTTCCCCGAAGGCCTGATCTGCCCGTTCTGCTACCGCACGGGGCCTGAGGCGCCGGGCTGCTTCTAAGTCCTCAGTCCCAAGCCCTTAGTCCTATTTCAGGTATCCTGCGCGCGGGGGTGGATGGGGCCCGGTGGTCCTCGCCGTCTTCAAAACGGTTGCCCCGTCGCCAGCGCGGCGGGGGGTGGGTTCGACTCCCATGCACTCCCGCCAAGCGCCTCGGTGTACTGGCTCCGAGCAGTTCTTGTATGCTGGACATTAGCTCCAATGAAGACCGGTGGCAGAAGCATGGTTGGTAAGTTGCGAACGACAGGCCGCGCGAGCGGCGTGCCCAAACTTCGCGCAGACAGCGCCGCATCGACCGTCGAAGACGCTGAGGATATCGCGGACTCCCTCAGTGCTATCGAGCGGGCGCGGACCGAGGCGCCGGTGCCGTGGAAGCAGACCAAAGCGCGACTCAAACTGTCCTAAGCGATCTTGCCCACCTATGAGGTCGAGCTGGATTCCCGTGCCGATCGCCAACTCGATCGGTTCCACCATGATCGCAAACTGCTTGAACGGATTGGCGAGGCCATTGATGGTCTCGAAGAAACGCCGCGTCCCAACGGAGCCGAGAAGCTCAGCGGCGGACACGCGCTTTATCGAATTCGCGTGGGATCCGTTCGAATCGTTTACTCCATCGACGATGCTTCAATGAAGGTACTCATCACGAAGATAGACAGTCGTGACAACGTTTACCGGCAACGACGTCGCTAGCGACCCGCCTGATTGTGCCCATGTCCCGATTCGCGCCTTCCGCGGATGCGGGTATCTTGCGCGCGGGGGTGGATGGGGCCCGGTGGTCCTCGCCGTCTTCAAAACGGTTGCCCCGTCGCCAGCGCGGCGGGGGGTGGGTTCGACTCCCATGCACTCCCGCCAAGGACGTCCTTATGTCTCGGGATTCCGGGCCGGGACCGAAGGAAGGAACAGTTGCTGTCGGATTGATACGAATGTCGTCAATATCGGCGCTCCAATGCGCTTGGGAAGTTCAGCCGAGCGAGCATTTCGTCCACGTCTATGCACTCCAACTCGAACGCCTCGCAAACATCCGGAATGCGCGGCGCTCCAGGTTTGCGTCGGAAGCTGGTCGGGAATTCCTGTGTCACGACAGCAAATCGGTGCTGAACGGCCAAGGCCACCAACCAGGGATCGGCTGGCTCGTAGTCGAGGTCGTCGCGAACAAGGTCCGGAAACTGGGCGACAATGTCTGCCACGGTTGCGGTCAGCGCAGTTATGCGTCGAACCAAGAGGTTGGGAATCGCAACGAGCTTACTGTGCGTGGTCGGACTGTGGCGCTTCAACTCATCGGCGACCATGGGGACAGTGAGTAACTGGCCGCCCTGGGCGAGTTGTTCGAATCGGCTCCAAGCCAGATCGCGTTCACGGTCCGTGTAATTCGGATATCGGGGGCTCGCGGACAAGCCATCGATTTGCAACAACGAGGAACTGTCAATCACATAGCCGGACAGTTCATTGACCCGCGTAGGTGGTCTGCAACCGGCGACCTTCGTCTCGCAATGCGTCAAGCATCGTGGCGGGGACGCCCAGGAGCGCGGCAGCGTCTACGGGACCAGCGACGCCTGTGGCGACGGCAGAGAGAACTGCAAGTGTCGGTAGATAGCCAAGTTCGCTGGTTACCCGCCGGGTAGACGGAATGCGTATTTCGTCCTCTTCTGGCGCTGGCGGGCGACCGCCGTCGGACGCCAACTCGGCAAGCAGCGACCCGTAGAAGCCGTCGTGCGCAAGGCCAAGCTTCTCGAGTCGCAAGGCCACAACGTGGCGGCTGATCTTCAATCGCCTCGCAACCTTTGTGACGCTGCTAAGACCGGTGACAGGCGCGGTTAGATTCAATTGGGCCAACGCCGCTACGACGGCTTCCTCGCTAGCCAAAGTTGCCCCCGCGAATTCATTGCACCAGCGTTCGGTCGATCCCAGACGGCTGCCCGGGCCTTCCGCTTCCAAGCAAGCAGCGCTCGACCTCAGCAGAATGTGCCCGTACTCATGCAGCGCGGTGAACGTTTTCGCTTCATCAATCTCGTCGTTACAAACGACTATTGTGGGCGGCAACTTATCCTCCCACAAGGCAAACCCTCGGCAGTCCTCACGCTTCATTCGTTCAACGAGGACTATTACTCCATGCGCTTGCAGACGACCTCGCCAAGTATTGAATGAGGCGTTGGCGTTGGCGAATTGGAGCTGCATATCCGCCGTAATTCCAAGCCGGGCCCGCTCGGTCGCGCCAACAATTTCGGGACGGACGCTCGGATCGGTTTCGCCGATCCGCAGTGGAGGAAAAACGCCTTTTGGCATTCCACCCATCGCGCTTTGAACCCGGCGAGCCCGCTTTAGTGCCGAGAGAACTCCGGGGGACATGCTTGGGGGTTGACCTCCGACAGTCCGGAAATCCGTTGGAAATTCAAGTTCGCGCGGCGGCTCTTTCTTGAGCAACGCGGCAAGCGGTCGATGATACAGGGCAGACAGCGCTCTGAGTCGACCAAGTCCAAAAGAAGACTCTTCCGACTCCCACAAGGCGACGGTGCTCGAAGCTACTTTCAGCCTCAGAGCTGCATCCTCAATGGACACGCCCGCAGACTCCCGCGCCCACCGAAGGACAGCAGGCGTCACTGTTATCTCGTCACTTGTATTCATGGCAGCTACACATGCATACACTTTGAGAGACCGGCGCGTCAAATCCTGACCAGCGGCATGACCTTCTTCGCAAAGAGTTCCATGCTGCGGAAGAGCATGGGCGTGGGCATGCCGCCGAGGTCGAAGTAGCTCCAGTAGTGGGTGAGGCCGAGGGAATCGCGGAGGCTGCGGATGCTGTCGGCGATCGGTTCGGGGGCGCCACACTTGGCGACGGCGCGGGCGATGTCCGGGTAGCGGATGCGCGTGGCGGAGGCATGCACGCGGCGCCCAATCTCCTCGAGCTCGGTGCCCTCGTAGATCGCGGGATCGACCTCGGCGGCGATCGTGCGCATGTAGCCCATGTAGTAGGGCTCGAACTCGGCCTCGGCCTGCTCGGTCGTCTCGGCGATGTAGGTGTGCTGGCCCGCCGATAGCTGGAAGTCGCGCGGGTCGCGGCCGTTCTGGACGAGGCGGGCGCGGTAGGCCTCCGCGAGTCCCTTGAAGCCCGCCGCCGGTTGGAGGACGGAGGGCATGGCGAGATGGAGGCCCTGGTCGGCGGCATAGTTCACCGACTCCGGTCCGCGTCCGCCGCCGATCCAGATGGGTGGGTGGGGCTGCTGGACGGGCCGTGGCTGGAGGTCGATCGGTTCGACGTGGCGGAAGCGGCCTTCGTACTGGAACGGGCGCTGGGTCCAGGCGCCACGGATGATCGCGACGGCCTCCTCCATGCGCGGGCGGGCCTCGTCGTAGGGCTGGTTGAAGCCGCGGTAGCCCTGGAGATAGATACCGCGCCCGAGAACGAGGTCCACGCGGCCTCCGCTGATGACGTCGAGCATGGCGTAGTCCTCGGCCATATGGATGGGGTCATGGTGGGCGGCGAGGGCGACGCCGGTGCCCAGGCGGATGCGCGTCGTGCGCGAGGCGATAGCACAGAGCAAGGGCACGGGGTTCGGGCAGATGTAGTTCGAGAAGTGGTGCTCACCGATCCAGAATGTGTCGAAACCCAGTTGCTCGGCGAAGACGGCTTCTTCGATGACCTGGGCGTATTTCTCTTCGGCGCTCATCGTGCCGTTGGCGAGGGTGTCGACGAGGGTGAGGATTCCGAACTGCATGATGTGCTCCGGTGGGGGGCGGGTGTGGAGCAGAGCTTACGGAAGGGTGGCGTTGCGCGCAGGCGCTGCCTTCGGGTCGGAGCCTCTTTCGACCACCCAGCCACGGTGGCGCCGGTGAACATCCGTTCAACCCTGCCGCGCTGTCACGCAACGAGGGATCGAGAAGGCAGATTACTTTTCGGCGTGCGCTTTGAACGCATCCACAATGATCCGGCTTGCCGCTGCAACCGAGGTTCGGTCTGTGTTGATGACGAGGTCGTAGGAAGCAGGGTCGAGCCACCCGGAACTGTAGAACTCGCGGAAATAGGCGACCCGTTCGGCGTCCGCTTCCTCAATGGACCGCCTGGCCTCGTCCGTTGGGACACCTTGTTGCGCAGCGCGGGCGACACGGGCCTCCACGCCCCCGGCAATCAAGACACGATACGATCCGGGACGGTCGGCCAGCACCAGTTGGGCGCCGTGGCCGACGATAACCACGTCGCCCTCCGCCGCGAGGTCGCGGATGGCTTCTTCAACAAACGAGCGGTATTCGCGGGAGGAGAACAAAGGAGTCGTTCGGATAGTGACCGGTTGCACCCACATCTCGGGGGAGCCGGGGCCCGCCAGCGCCATGCTCTCCAATAGTTTGGTCAGCAAGCTGCGGTGGTGGGCAGCATTCTCAAGGTTTTCGGGCGAGACTCCGGCCTTCTCCGCAGCGGTGCGAAATACGCCATAGTCGATCAATCGAAAGCCGAGGTTACGAGCGACGTTGGCAGCAACGACCTCTCCACCCGTCCCGTGCTGGCGCGCGATTGTGACCACGCGAGTGGGGACGGGCAGAAGCGGTTGAGAAGTTAGCGGACCATCGAGGTCCGGCAAGCTGAGCACGGCTGGACCCTTCGAAGGGACTTCCGGCACCAAAACCGCGAGTTCGCCAGAGACGAAGTCTCCATCGATCGAGTGAAATTCCACGGCTCCAGCCAGACCACCCGGGCTCAGCGCAACAAGCGCTTCCCGACCGACGGCCCTCACCTCGCTGAACCTCACGTCGCCAATCCTCGCGACTACGCCCGCAGGGACCGCGTCCAATTCAATGCCGGTCTCGGGGTGGGGCATAACCTCGGCGCCGATGGGGAGGTGCACGCGGGCGGACAGCTCGCCGATGCGAACGAGCAGCGGCGGACCCGTGACGGGCACATCGCGGATTTTCGCCCACGACCGCAACCGGTCGCCGGCGACGTTTACGTCCTTGAGACTGAAGTCGGTGGTCACGGCGACTGAGCGAATCCGATCGCGTGAGTTGTAACTAACCGGGAAGTTCACTGTAAGACCCTTTCCATGGCAGCGGCGCCTTCAACAATGGGCAGCGGACTTCGTCGCCGGGCGGAAACGAGTCTCCAGAGCTCGCGACGGAGTTCCCGGAAGTCAGAGATGGAAATCTCCGCGCTAGTTGGGCCTGTTCCTACGTGGACCGTACGGCAGCCGACGGGAAGAGCCTGGAACAAGTCCTCGTCCGTTCGGTCGTCGCCAGCTGCGACAACCAACTCACACTCGCCTCGTCCCTTGAGAGCGACTTCAGCAACCAGGCCCTTATGCAACTGCCGTGGACGTATTTCGATTACGCAATTCCCCCGAAGCACATCGAGACCAGAACTGGATCGGAACTCGTTCAACAGTTCTTCAAGCTCGCGCGACCGGAGCAACGCGTGATCGGCATTCTTTGCCGCGCGGAAGTGCCACGCAAGCGACGTGTCCTTTTGTTCCACGAAACTGCCCGGAACGACAGCGGTGAAGTGCCGCAAGATTTCGCACACGGAGGACATCCAAAGTGTTGATACAGACGAGTTTGACGTCCACGCCCGAGCACCAGCCGACCTCGACCAAAGGCCGTGCTCGGCGTGAAGATTGAGGTTAAGGTCACCAAGGAACGCCTCGATTGAGGCCTTTGGTCGGCCAGTGATTATGTGCACGGACACACCCGGCGTTTGGGCCAATTGCCCTAACAAATCGAGTAATTCTCGGTCGGGAGAGGCCTCTTCGGGCCTGTTGGTGAACGGAACGAGCGTGCCGTCGTAGTCCAGGAGCAAACGCAGGCGATAAAAACGCGCCTGATCACCGAAGAGCTCTTCCGAGCAACGGCGCTGGTCGATATCGACAGTGCGGTGGAGGACAGCTTGATCGATCCGCTGCAGAAATGTCTCAAACCATTTGTCCGCGTCCCATTCCATCACCCTCGCGCGGAGGGTACCCATCCGGTCGCGTCGCGCGGCGCTGGGCATGTCCAATGCCGCAGCCATCGCAGCGGCGGTTGCAGCGGGGTCGAACGGATTCACAGCGATCGCTCCCGTGAGTTCGGTTGAGGCACCGGCGAATTCGCTGAGGATCAGGACGCCGTCCCCGTCGGAACGCGACGCAATGAACTCCTTCGCAACGAGGTTCATTCCATCGCGCAGAGGTGTCACGACCATCACTTCCGCCGCCCGGTAGAAGGGAATGAGTTCTGACTTCGACAGAGTCCGTTCGATGTTGTGGATGGGCATCCAGTTTCCGTTGGCCCACTTCCCATTTATTCGTCCGACCATCTCTTCAACGCTCCGTCGATAGGATTCGTAGGCGACAACCTCCTCGCGGGAAGGGGAACCGACCTGGAGAAACCGAATCTTCCCCACGAAGTCGGGACGGCTTTCGAGCAGCGCATCGATCGCCTGAAGACGACGGGGAATACCCTTCGAGTAGTCGAGCCGGTCAACTCCCAGCAGAAGGCGTTGATCTCCGAGCTGGGCACGGACAGATTCGGCGTCGTCCCACGAAGATTCGTCTTCTTCGGACCACGAGGCTGAGTCGACACCGAGAGGGAGCACCCCTGCGGCGACAGTGCGGTCGCCGACTGCGATTCCTTGAACTCCGCCGATCCCGACGCCAAAGCGGGAGCACGCCGAAAGGAAGTTTGAAAGATAGCGAGGAGTGTGAAACGCCACGTAATCCGAACCCGTTACGCCCCGCAGTATCTCCTCGCGCCAGGGAATGGCGCTAAAAGTCTCCGCCGATGGGAAAGGGACGTGCAAGAAGAAACCGATTCGTATGCCCGGACGGCGCTGACGGAGAATCCCTGGGAGGAGAAAGAGATGGTAGTCATGAATCCAAACAACCGTTTCAGATTCACACGTGTCAAGAACTGCGTCCGCAAAGACATTGTTCGCCGCAACATATCGTTCCCAGTCGCCGCGCTCGAAGGAGATCTGATCGATGCGGTCGTGGAGGACGGGCCAAAGTAATCCGTTGGCGATCCCGGCGTAGTACCCGCGCTGAACGTCGTCGTCCAATTTCACGGGGACCAGCTGCCGTGCGGGAATGTTGCTTTGGATGGTACCCGCTTGCAGCGCTGCGCAAAGTGGGGCGTCCGCATGCCCAACCCACGTGGCACCGGACCGCTGCCATGGCCCGACAATGCCGCTGACGAGGCCCCCGTTGGAGGTCTGGATTACGGGCGCGCCTGATTCATCGCACCCCAGCGCGACCGGCAATCGGTTCGAAACGAGAACAAGCTGGTTCATGGGCTACCCGTCCCAATGGACACCAGGACACGCGTTGGCCCAGGCGTCGAAGTGGATGCGAGAAGGATTCTCTCGAGTCGACGGTGGTGGAGGGCGATAGTCATTTGAGCCATCACCGCAGCGTCGGTCGCCCGGATCATTTGGCCCAATGGATTAGCCTCTGTCCGCGCGGTCATAGTGACAAGGTCCGCCAATGCGGAGCTGATGGCCCTATGGTCAGCAAACTGCCGTTGAATTTTGAGGCATTGCTCATCATCAGGTTCAGCGTGGTGGCGGAGCAGCGAGTCTCGGGCCTCTGCATCGGATTGATGTCGAACGAATGCATCCCTGGCTTCGCACGCGAGCCGATGAAACGCAAGCGCCCAAAGATCGGGGCGATCGTGATGAAATGGCGTGGCCCGCGCTTCGCCCAGCCGCGCCCACGCGTCGAAGGCATGATCGTTGGGAGACCCTGGTCCCTGCGTGAGGCCCCTGCGGAGGGGAGTGTTCAGCGGTTGAATTTGTGGAAGCATCGCGATGACTCTCCTTGCGACTGATTGAATCGCCTTGGGTGTATTGGGCTGCGAGATCTGATTCGTGATTTCCGGCGTTCGGGGCCGAATGGGCTTGATGCGCAGTGAGGGAAACGATGCAAGCCAGCCGACGTACGTCGCCGCGCTTCGTTGGCAGCATCGGTTCCCACAGACTGTTATCACACACTCGAGTTCGTGACAGACTTTTGCTGTCACCTCGAAAAGTGCCTGTTGAGTTCGTCGCGGAATGTGCGCGTCACGTCGCACTTCTTGCAGTTAGCATCGATGATTCGGTGATGCGGAACTCCGTGTATCCAACGAGGAACACAGTTTTGAGTAGTAGTGGCTTGCATGTAAACGCCGGGTACGCGCTGCCTCGCCGAGAGGGATTCCCGACGCATCGGCGGGTTCGACCGGGGGCGTTGAGCAAAGACGGCTGAGAAAATGAAGGGCGCCCGGAGCGTGCAGTGCACTAGATACCGGGTGCCGATCCATCCGCTGGAGCGGCGCAAACTAGGGTTTCGGGATTTCCTGAAGGCCCAGGTGGCCCGCTACGCGCTCCCACGGACGGCTACGATGAGGCATCTGTGGCCCCATAACGGACGTTACTTCTGGTGTGAACGATAACACACGCATCTGCATCCCTCCCTTGCCCGCGGGCAGGTGAGAGGAGACCAGTGGTCTCCGATCGCGTCTACGAGGTTAGCTGACGGGTTCGGCGTCGGTAGTCGCCTATGCGCTTCGCGCAATTCACCCCAAGGAGTGGGTCCCCCGTTCCAACTGGCGTTGGATTCGACCACGCGACCGTACCACACACCGAACCTGAGCGCCAGAGGGTTGGTTGAAGCCGCGCCCAAGGACGAGGTCCACACGCCCGCCGCCGGTGCCAAGGCGGATGCGCGTCGGGCGCGAGGCGATGGCGCAGAGCAGGGGCACGGGGTTCCGGCTTGTGGGGGTGGAGCAGAGCTTACGGAAGGGTGGCGTTGTGCGCAGTGGGCGTGGTCGCGGGAGTTTGGAGTGGGGAGTGTTGGGCGGAAGTTCACGCGGCGACGCGGGCCGGGGGCGCCGAGAGATTGTGTGGACAACACCGAACCCGTTCTTCGCTTTTCGCGAGTCGCTACGCAGGGCTTGTGTTTGCATACGATCAGACATTCGCGTATTATGAGTCATGTAGCAAGGGGGAGTAACCGACGCCCGGCCCCGGGCGGCATGCAGTTCGTCATTACGCGCGAAAGCGCCGGCTGCATGAGCGAGAACCTTCTCGCCCGGTGAGACTCTGGCTCATCCATTTTGGATGCGGCCGGGGCATTCCGGGACCGCAGGAAGGTGTTACCCATGGACCTGTTCGAAATGTTTGAACGCGATGGCCGCGACCGCCGAGGCGGCGCCGCCACCCAACCGCGCCGCGGCGGCATCCGCGGCTTCTTCGACCGCGTGATGAGTGGCGGGGAAGCGGACGACGACGAACGCGAGTATCGTCGGCACGATCGCTCAGACGACAGCGATGATCGCGACGAACGGGAAAGCCGGTCGCGGCGCCGGGACCGCGATGACGATAGGTTCGATTTCGACTAGCCCGCAGCGCACCAGATTCCAAAGCCCGGCGGCTCATCACCGTCGGGCTTTCGCACGTTTCGCAACCACTACGGAGTTCCCTTTTGCTACTTGACCTTCTCCCCTGGGTCCTCTTCCTGGTCTTCATCTTGGGCATGCTGGCGCTCGACCTTGGGGTCTTTCACAAGAACGCCCACGTCGTCGAACGGCGCGAAGCTCTCGCCTGGAGCGCCGTCTGGATCGGCCTCGCCATCGTCTTCAACATCGGCGTCTACATCTTCCTTGGGAGCGAGAAGGGCCTGGAGTGGACGACCGGGTATGTCGTCGAGAAGTCCCTCAGCGTCGACAACGTCTTCGTCTTCATCCTCATCTTCTCGGCGTTCGCCGTGCCGGCGGCCTACCAGCACCGCGTGCTCTTCTGGGGCATCATTGGGGCTCTTGTCATGCGGGCCATACTCATCGCCGTGGCCGGGGTGTTGCTCAGCACCCTCCACTTCGTCATCTACATCTTCGGGGCGTTCCTGATCTTCACGGGGATCAAGATCCTCCGCAGCGACGAAGCGGAACCCTCGCTGGAAAAGAACCAGCTGGTGCGCCTCGCGCGACGCTTCTTCCCAACGACGGAGGGCTACGAGGGGCAGAAGCTGTTTGTGCGCCGGAACGGCGTGCTCATGATGACGCCCCTCTTTCTGGTGCTTTTGGTTATCGAAACCACGGACCTTGTGTTCGCGGTGGATTCGATCCCCGCCATCTACGCAATCACGGATGACCCGTTCATCGTGTTCACATCCAACGTCTTCGCCATCCTGGGGTTGCGGGCGCTCTATTTCGTGCTCGCGGGCTACCTCGCGGGACTCACTTATCTGAAGCCTGCGCTCGCCGCCATCCTTGTCTTCGTGGGCACGAAAATGCTCATCGTGGACTTCTTCAAGATGCCGCCGCTGGTCAGCCTCGGCGTTATCATCGGCATCCTCGCCGTGGGGGTGGCGGCCTCCATGCTGCGTCCGAAACGGGTGCCGCTCCAGGAGCCGAAGGTCCAAGAATCAGCCTCATCGTCGTTGTAACCGCTCTCCCAGCGCCCCTCGCGCCGCGCGGGTGGCAGGGAGCGTTCGCGGCGCGCAGAGTATCGTGCCGACGCTGTCACCGAACAGTCCTTGTTTCGCGGACGGGGAAAAGTCGATATCCTAGCTCGAGCACCGAAGTTGGCGGCCCGGCGCATACCGGATTGAGGAGGAGACTGCCACTGGCAGTCTCTTTCTGTCTTGCGGCGCCAGTGGCCTGAACACATGGTATCGGATACTCAAAATTCGACGCGTCTTGACGAATCGCCGTCCCAGCGACGGAACGCGATTCAGCGCTTCGCCCATGCCGAAGCTTCGGGCGGGATCCTGCTTGTGATCGCGGCGGCGACAGCGGTGATCTGGGCGAACTCTCCCTGGAGTGACGCTTACCGAGACCTTTGGCACGCCAAAGTAACGTTCGACCTCATCTTCGTCGTGGTCACCGAGGACCTGCGCCATCTCGTCAACGACGGCGCGATGACCCTTTTCTTCTTCGTAGTCGGCCTGGAGATCAAGCGGGAGCTGGTTCGGGGGGAACTGGCGTCCGTCCGACGAGCGACGCTTCCCATTGCAGCCGCAATGGGCGGCATGATCGTGCCCGCGCTCATCTACGCCGCCTGGAACCTCGGCAGCGACGGCGCCGAGGGCTGGGGCACGCCGATGGCTACGGACATCGCCTTCGCGATGGGCGTACTCGCTCTCGCGGGGCCGCGTGTGCCGACGTCACTGAAGGTCTTTCTGCTCGCCCTGGCAATCGTCGATGACCTCGGTGCGATCCTCGTGATCGCGCTCTTCTACACCGATACTCTGCTGTTCGAACCGCTCCTGTGGGGCGGCCTCCTCCTGGGTGTCATCGTTGTCTCTCGCTTGGCCGGTGTGAGGAACATTCTTTACTACGTGCCGCTTGGAATGCTCTTCTGGCTGGCGGTCCTCGAATCCGGGGTCCATGCCACCCTCGCTGGCGTCGTCCTCGCCTTTCTCACGCCCTCCGGGCCGATAGCGAGCCGAGGTGAGTACCACACGTCGCTCCGCGGGATGGTCGAGGACCTGTTCCGCGCCGACCGAGCGGGGAACCAGGAAGAGGCCGATCTCATCACGAGCGAAGTAGACTGGCTCACCGATAACAGGGAACCGCCGCTCGACAAGCTTGAGAACGCGCTGCACCCCTGGGCGAGTTTTGTGGTCGTGCCGGTGTTCGCACTCGCGAACGCTGGAATCGAGCTGTCGTGGGCGTCGTTGGCCGACAGCGCGCGAAGCCAGGTCAGCCTCGGGATTGTCACGGGGCTGGTCGTTGGGAAGCCGCTCGGCATCGTCGCCTTCTCCTGGCTCACGGTGAGGCTTCGACTTGCCTCGCTGCCCGCCGACGCTCGTTGGCGCGACCTATGGGCGGTGGGACTTCTCGCGGGCATCGGCTTCACCGTTTCGCTCTTCATCTCGGGGCTCGCGTTCGGTGACGCCCAGCTCATCGACCAGGCCAAGGTCGGGATCCTCGCTGCCTCGGTAATCGCCGGCGCTGCGGGGTTCATCACCGTGCGACTCACTCAGGCCCACCAATCACATTCGCCCGCGGGCACGGACGGCTGAGGGCGCGGGTTACGAGGATCCGACGCAGGTTGTGGCATTCGTCGTCGAACTCATCGGAGGGCGGGGCGGGCGAGCGCCGTCAACTGATGCACCAGGATTTCGATCGTCAAATCCTCCTCGACTTCGCCGAGCTTCATCGTGCGGTCAGCGGCGACGATTGCTGCAAAAGCGGCGCGTACGCCAGAGGGACCAAGGCGTCGGGCGCGCGCTATCGCCCTGTCGCGGAGGCCCGGCCACTTCATGTTGATCGCCGTGCCAATTTCGTCCGGGGTGGCGCCGTCATCGAGGAGATCCACGATAACGACGAGGCGGCGGTAGGCGCTGGCGAGCATGGAGATCATGCCTTGCGAACCGTCGTTGTTGACGCGCTCGAAATGCTCGAGGATGGCGAACGCAAGCTTCAGATCGCCATCCATGACAGCGTCCGTGAAGTTGAAGATGGTGCGGTCGCGTTCGCCGCCACAGATGAGGTCGATGTCATCGACGGTGGCGTCGCGGCCCATCGTGTAGAGAGCGAGCTTGTCGAGTTCGTTGACGATGGCGAGCGTATCGGACTGGTGTAACTGGGCGAGGAGGAGCGCCGGGTCGCTTTCGGCGGGCCGGAGCCAGTCTTCGCCGGGTTCCAGTCGGCGCCGGGAAGGGCCGGGCTTGAGGCGGATGGAGCGCGCGGCTGCTTCATCGCGGATGAAGCGAAGCAACGCCTCCTTCTCCAACTTCTTCAGTTCTTCTACCTGGACGCCAGGAATCTTCTTGAGCCGATCGAGCATGGGGTTTCGCGCGCCCGCGTTCAGTCCCGTGAAAACGAGAATGGTTGTTGGCGGTAGCCCGCGTTCCAAAGCCAGGAAGAGTGGCGCGAACGCGTCGAAGTTCCTGGGCAGGCGTGCCTCGCCGTCCTCGCCGACGGGGCCGCGAGCCTGGAATCGTTCGAAGAACTGTTCGACGATGACGAGCCGGTGGGGCGCGAGGAAGGGCATGGACATCGCGGGCGCGATGATGTCCTCCGCCTTAACGTCGCGACCTTCGAGGACGGTGAGGTTGCTCATGAGCATGCCGCTGCCGCCATCGGCCTGGTCGCGCAGCTCCTGAAAGCGTCGGCGCATGGCGAGTTCATCGGGCCCGTAGAGGAGGAGGATCACGGGGCTATCCTACGGGCGTGTGGGCGAACACGCGCCAACGCAAAACGCCGACCTGAGGGCCGAGGTTTCGAACCTTGCGAATAACCGGTTTAGGAAGCCTTGGAGACCAGCGCGGCAAGGCGGCGCTTGGCACGGTCCGCCTTGCCGGTGTGAATCGCGCCCTTCTTGGCGGAGCGATCCAACGCGGAATAGGCCGCGCTGAGGGCCGTCTTCACGGCCACGGGATCGGAGCCAGCGGCGGCTACGGTTTCGCGCAGCGAACGAACGGCGGAGCGGGTGAAGGAACGGGTTGCGCGATTGCGGTCGCGGCGCTTGAGCGACTGATGCCATCGCTTAATCGCGGACTTGGTATTGGCCATATGAGCAGACGTATCCGAATTTCGAAACTGAAGTTTTAGCATAGGTTGTGAGGCCTGAACGCGCAAAAGAAGAGTGCGTGCTGAAGTTCTGAGTTCTGAGCATGCGGCATGCGGCTCGAAGCCCAGTCCGGCCGCAGCCAAACAGGAACCGGCAAGCAACGGCGCGGCTACGGAGCGATTTGCCCGAAGCCGCCCGCTTCGACGGTTGCGAGAAGGGCAACAAGGTCACGAACGAGGCGCAGATGGGGCACGGTCATATCGCGAAAGCGGAGACGGACTTCGTAGCCCAACGCGGCATCGATCCAGGAGATCACCTCGCAAGGCAGGGACTCGCGCTGTCCGAGCGCCCAGACGGCGACTTCCACGCGGTTACCGGTGGGGAGTTCGCTGACGGCAAGACGGGCGCCACCAAGGGAGATGTCGAGGATCTGCGCAAAGAGCCATTCGCCATCCTCGCCGACGACTTCGCCGCGCATCTCCGTGGCGTAGCGCGGGAACTCGCGACGGTCCAGCGGACGCCATGGGCCAATCGTGCGAAAGACACGCTTCGGGCCGTCGAGATCGATGAGTTCCGCAGCCGCGACCATGCGCGAGCCGCCCTGGTTTACGATCACAAGGACAGCTTCACCAGCAACCCAATCGCCAGCGTCGTCGAGTTCGGTGATGAGCGCGGGGCCGTCCTCTTCGAGGATCTCTCCAACGAGCGGAACTGCATCGGGCACGCCCGGACGGCGCACCACGACGATGCCGGGGAGATCGTTGGCGGCTGTGTTGTTCATATTTCTGCGAACGGCGGCGCGAGTGCGCGCGGCGTCTCCTCGGGATGAGTATCGGAAGGATGAAGCGTATCTACAGGGGTGTTCGAGAGTGCGCGTTAGACGCGAAGCTACTGTCGGCGGACGCGGGCGCGGCGTTCACGCGCATCCATGTCCTTCACCAACGCTGACCAATCGCGGCCAAGGAGCGGCTTCCATACGGACGGGAACTGCGCGCGAAGCTGGCCACCGTGAATACGGTAGCGTTCGGAGATTGCGCCCATCGCGAGAATCGTCTCGGGGCTTAGTCTTCGCCCGCGACCAATGGCGATTTCGCGCAGCGTATCGACGGCTACCTCGGCGTCCTGGTGGAGTCCGAGCACGTCCTGGAGCGCCGTGACGCGGGCGCTGAAGGTGATCGCGGCCTTCCCGTAGATGGGACCCACGAACTCGAGGCCGTAACGCAGCTTCTTCGCCGCGATGCGGAGGGTGTGGTATTCCTCCGGGGGCGACGGTGCGCGAATCGGGTCGCCGAGTTTCCGCAACTGGCGGTAGCGCTTGCGAAGGAGGTCCGGCGCGACGCTGAGAATCGGTTGCTGTCCAGGTTGGAATGAGCGCGGGGGTCCTCGACGCAGAGTCGCGGTGAATCGTTCGACGAAGCGCTCATAGCGGCGAGAATCAAGGGCGACGAGCATTCTCTTGCGGCCAAGGAGCCAGCGCGCGTGGAGGATGGCCTCAATCGCATCGAGCGCCGAAGCCTGGTCTGCGCTCAGCCCTTCGCGCCACTCTGTCATTCGTTCCAATTGGACGTCGAGGTCGCGCACCTCGCCGAGGACAGCGGCGACCCAGCCGAACTCGGCCCGCAAGCGTTCCATGGCAGCAGGCAGGACCGTCGAAAAGGCGCTCATCGCGGCACGCAGGCGGCGGGCGGCCACACGCATGTCGTGGAGCGCCTCGACATCTTCACCGAGGCGCGTGCCCGCTTCGTTCGTGAGGAATGCGCCGAACTGTTTGCGCAGGATGGCGAAGGCAACTTCGCCCGCGGTCATGGTCGCTTCGACCTGCGTGGGGCCAAGCTGTGGCGCCGCGGGCAAAGGGTGTTGGCCGGTGGCAAGCAATGCCGCTTCGAACTTCGAGGTCTCAACAGGGGAGAGATTCGCCGCCGCCACGAACACATCGACGAATCGGCGCGCGCGATCCACGCAATCGGCTGGGACCTCCACCTCCACGCGGGCGAGGTGTGCCGTCGCATCGCCGTGAGGAATCGAGGTTTCGTCGAGCGCGATTTCGCCAACAAGGCCGAGTTCGTCCATAAGATCGAACGTCTGGCGGCGGGTGTTCACGGCGAACAGTTCGCGTAGTCGGCGAGTGCCAGCGATGTGGCGAATCATGACGCCGCACGGACCGTTTGCGGCGGCAACGCCTTCGACGGTGGCATGGGCGATGGGTTCGTTGACTTCGCGGCGGCTGCGCATACCGCCCTTGGCGTCGGCCATGCCTTTGATCGTGAGTTCGGCGCCGTCGCCCTTCTCCCGCAGGCGGCAAGTGAAGCGCGCGCGGTGGAGACGCCAATCGTCGGTGTCGAGATAGCGGTCCGCGAGCTCCTTTGTCTTGCCCGGGGTCACGGTGTAGCCGGGTATGGCTGCGGCGCGGAGCCAGGTCGCGACCGGCTCGATCGCTTCCGCGTCGAATTGCCACTCGACTTCGAGGTGGTCAGCGGGAGTTGGTGCGCTCACGATTGTCATGATAGATGCGGCGGCGGTAACGCACTGGCATTGAAGTGAGACGCACATCGTTGGTTCCGGTTTCCATTCCCGGCGACGGGTGACGACGCCCTCACCTGGTTAGCGCCTCTGACCATCCCAGCGCTTGCTCACGCGCGCTAGAGAGGGCGGGCGCTCGGGTTCGTTGTCGGAGGCGAACCCTTGCATACGCGCGGGCTACGGATATGGGGAGCTGGCGCTCACACAGTGCAACGGCAGGTGAATCAGGCCGACCCGTCACATGCTGCGAAGGAGGCGGACGCGTTCCTCGATGGGCGGGTGGGTGTTGAAGAGGTTGTTGAGGAAGCTGGAATGCTCCTTGAGCGGATTGGAGATGTAGAGATGGGCCGTGGCTTTGTTCGCCGCTTCGAGGGGTTCGGTGTCGCCCGCGATCTTTTCGAGCGCGCGAGCGAGGGCTTCCGGGTTGCGGCAGAGGAGCGCGCCACTTGCGTCGGCGAGGTATTCGCGCTTGCGGCTGACGGCAAAACGGAGGGTCTGCGCGATGAGCGGGGCGAGGATTGCGGCGACTGCGGCGATCGCAATGACGATGATGACGGCGGCGCCGCCGCCTTTATCCTTGCTCCCGCGTCGACTGCCCGCACCGAGGAAGGCATAGCGGAGGGCGAAATCGGAGATGAGCGCAACCAAGCCCACGAGGACGGTCACGATTGTCATGACGCGGATGTCGTAGTTACCGATGTGCGAAAGTTCGTGGGCGATCACGCCTTCGAGTTCGGCCGGTTCAAGTTTGTCGAGCAGGCCGCGGGTAACGACGACGTGCGACTTCTGGGGATTGGTGCCAGTTGCGAATGCGTTGGGGGCGGAGTCTTCGAGCACCCACGTCCTGGGCATGGGCAGGCCCGCGCCGATGCAGAGGTTCTCCGTGCGGCGCACGAACTCCCACTCTTGCTCCTTCGTCACTTCGTGCGCGCCAGAGATGGAGAGCACCACCCCGGTCGAAGCGAAATAGCTGAAGAGCGCGTAAATGATGAGGACGATGCCAGTGAGCCCGAGCGCACCGGGAAGCTGATACGACGATACGCCGAACGCGAGCAGTAGGACTGTGACGAGGCCACCGACCATGAGGAAGAACGCGAACATCAGGAGCCATGTTTCGCGCTTGTTTGCGCCGATGCGGTCATAGACGAGGACCGACCCGGGGACGGCGCGAACATTCATGGGGCGATTGTCGATGGCGGGGGAGGCTCTGTCGATCGGGTTAGCCCCTGATCAGCGCCTCGTAGGCGTCGGTCATCTCGGTGAGCGTCGTTTCGATGGGGCCAAGACGGAAGGCGGGCGTCGCGGTCGTGCGCCCGAGGGCGACGACGGGGACATCGAGTTCGCGACCAAGGTCCTGGAGACGGGCGGCGCCGCCCCCCTGGCGGAAGACGTCGGCGGCTATGCTGACGACGATGCGTCCCTGGGATTCGCCGAAAAGATCCGCGTCGAGCCGACCTTCGAGGGTCGCGCTCGCCTCGAAGCCTTGGCCGCCTAGCATCGCGCTCTCGGCGAGAGTGACGGCGAGGCCGCCGTCGCTACAATCGTGGGCGCTGAGGAGGAGGCCCTCGGCGTTCGCACGGAGGACCAACTCGTGGAGGCGTTTTTCGGCGGCGAGGTCCACGCGCGGCATGCCCGCCACCTTACCGTGCACCGCTTCCAGATACTCGCTGCCGGAAAGGGACGAAGCGGGCTGCGCGAGAGGCGCGCCAAGCAGGAAGACGCGCGAATCGGGGCTGCTGAACGCCGCCTTGAGGTGCTTCGAAACGTCCTCGATGATGCCGAGCACGCCGATCACGGGCGTTGGGTAGACGGGGCGGCCGCCGGTCTCGTTGTAGAGGCTGACGTTGCCGCTGACGACGGGCGTACCGAACATCTCGCAGGCGGCGCTGATGCCACGGATCGCCTGTTCGAGGGTGTAGTACACTTCGAGCTTTTCCGGGTTGCCGAAGTTCAGGCAGTCCGTGACCGCTACCGGCGTGGCGCCGGTGCAGACGACGTTGCGCGCGGCCTCGGCGACAGCGATCGCGCTGCCCGTGAACGGGTCGAGGAAACAGAGACGTGCGTTGCCATCGAGCTTGAGCGCGAGCCCCTTGTTCGTCCCCCAGACGCGCACGACGGCAGCATCGCCACCGGGCGGCAGGACGGTGTTGTTGAGCACCTGCTGGTCGTACTGACGGAAGACCCCACGTTTGCTCGCGATGTTCGGGCGGGCGAGCAGTTGGAGGAGCGTCGCGGTCGCATCGCCTGGCGCGAGGTCCGGGAGGGAGGCGGGGTTGAACTGGTTGAGTTCGAGCAATTCCGCCGGGCGGACTCCGTGGCGGCGGTACAGCGGCGGGTCCGTGGCGATACCCACGGGCACGCGGCCAACCTCCTTGCCTCCGTCCAAGAGCACGACCTCGTCGCCGTCCGTGACGTGGCCGATCTCCTCGCAGTGCAGTTCCCAGCGGCGGAAGAGCTCGGCGACATCGTCCGCGTGTTCGCGTTTGGCGATGACGAGCATGCGCTCCTGGCTCTCGCTGAGCATGATTTCGTAGGGGGTCATGCCGGTCTCGCGGCGGGGGACGTTGGCGAGCTCGAGGACCGCGCCGGAATTGCCCTTGGCGCAGCATTCGACGACCGCACTCGTCAGCCCGGCCGCACCGAGGTCCTGGAGGCCCACGATCCAGTCGCCGTGTTCGGAAGCGAGTTCGTAGCAGGCCTCCATGAGGAGCTTCTCCATGAAGGGGTTGCCCACCTGCACGGCGGGCCGCATCTCTTCGAAGCGCGCCTCGGGGTCGGTGCGACTGGCGAGGCCACTGGCGCCGTGGATGCCATCGCGGCCCGTGTCCGAGCCGACGAGGAGCATGGGGTTGCCCGCGCCCACGGCACGCGCGCTGAGGAGCTTCTTCGTCTCGGCGATGCCCACACACATGGCGTTCACAAGCGGATTGCCGTTGTAGGACGGCGAGAACACGACCTCGCCGCCGACATTGGGGATGCCGAGGCAGTTGCCATAGCTACCGATGCCGCCCACGACGCCATCGAAGAGGAAGCGGTTCTGGGGGTCGTCGGGCGGGCCAAAGCGAAGGGAATCGAGGATGGCGACGGGGTAGGCGCCCATGGCGAAGATGTCGCGGACGATGCCGCCCACGCCCGTGGCGGCGCCCTGGAACGGCTCGATCGCCGAGGGGTGGTTGTGCGATTCCACCTTCATGACCACGCAAAGTCCGTCGCCGATATCGATCGCTCCCGCGTTCTCCGCGCCCGCCTTGGTCAAAACGTGGTCGCCGCCGCTGGGGAAGAGGCTGAGGAGGGGCTTGCTGTTCTTGTAGCCGCAGTGCTCGCTCCAGAGCGACCCAAACATCCCCAGCTCCACCGGGTTCGGCTCCCGCCCGAGGCGCTGGACGAGGAGGTCATACTCGGGGCGGCTGAGGGCGACGGCGTCGAGGGCTTCCTGGTCTGCGGGCATGCACGAAGGGTACGGTGAAACGAACTTGCCGTCCGTAGCGCGAGCGTCAGCGAGCGCTGCGATGTCCGGCCTTGCGATTCCGGTCCCAAGTCGGCACGATCGCCTCCTTAACGCGCACATCGAGGCTTGACCCTCAGTATGGGCTGAACGCGCACCGCGGGTGCCACTAATCCATCAGGATCGTCACGCCCCCGGGCGCCTGGAAGAAGTAGTGCTTGCCGCGTTCGATGCCATTGCTCAGCGTCTGGAAATTGTCCGGGAAGCCGCGGAACCAGAACCTGAACTCCTGGCCAGGATTGTCCCAGGAGAAAATGGCCGTGACCAGGCTGATTCTCCCGTACCCATCGAGTGTGCCTAACAGGTGCGGGCTGCCCGACCAGATGGCGGCGTTCGCTCCGGCGAAGGTCGGGCCGATGTTCTCCGTGCCGGTGACAGCAAGGGTTGCGCCTCCTCCCGTGTTGGGGAGGCTGCCAATGCCAGTCGCCTGGAAGAAGTAATAGTTGCCGGGGTTGATCATGGTTAGCGTCTGGAAGCTGTTGGGGAAGCCCTTGAACCAGAACTTGAACTGTTGCGTTGCGTTGTCCCAGGAGAAGATCGCCGAGACGGCAGGCGGCAAGTCGCCTGGGGCACGGACCGCGAGCAAGGAGATTGGGGCACGGCATAAGACCTCGCCCGTGGCGCCGGTGGTGAGGCTGATGCTCGATGGACCCGGGCATGGGTTCGCCGTTGACGGCGCCTCACCGACTACGTCCACGGGCACCGCGCTGTAATCGAACCGTCCGTCGCCCAGTTGGCCGTATTGTCGCCACCCCCAGCACTTCACTCCTCCTCCGCCGGTGATTGCGCATGTCGCGTTTCGGCCGGCCGCCACGGCGAGGTTGCCGGGGCCGAGGCCGCTCACTTCAACCGGCGTAAAGCTGGCGATAGTAGTGCCATTTCCCAGTAGGCCACGGCCGTTCTCGCCCCAACACTTTACGATTCCTCCGGCGGTCACGGCGCACGTGTGTTCGAACCCCGTTGCGACCGCCCAGACCCCGGAGGAGAGGCCGTTCACGGGAAGGGGAAGGCTGCTGGGGGTGGTCGTCCCGACGCCCAATTGCCCTCGATCATTTCGGCCCCAACACCACATGCCTCCACCGGCGCGCGCGCAAGCGTGATTGCCCCCGGCGGAGAGGGCCTGCACACCCGTTAGTCCCGTCACATCGATGGGAGACAGGCTTTCGTCGGTGTTACCGTTGCCCAGCTGTCCGGAGAAATTGACTCCCCAGCATTTCGCCCCGGCGACGCCGGTCACCGCGCAGGAAAAGCCGTCGCCCGCCGTAACACCCAGCATTCCGCCGAGGGCGAGAATATCGACGGGCACGTTGCTGCTGTCGTCCAGCCCGTCCCCGAGTGGACCTTGGCCCCAGCACTTCACCGCCCCGCCGGTCACCAGCGCACACGTGCGGTCCGACCCGGCGGCAATCGCCTGTACTCCGCTGCCAAGTCCGTTGACGTCCACGGGAATGTTGCTGGAAACGACGCTCCCGTTCCCAAGCTGGCCGCTCCCGTTTTGGCCCCAGCACTTCACCGCCCCGCCTCCCGTGAGGGCGCAGGCGTGAGCACGCCCCGTAGCCACGGCCTGGACGCCCGCCAGGTTGCTCACTTCCTCGGGTAGGCTGCTATCGGTGTTGGTTGCGTTGCCCAATTGGCCGGAGGCGTTACGCCCCCAACACTTCACGGTCCCACTACTCAGCAAAGCACAGGCATACCCATCCCCGGCCGCGATACCGAGCACACCGCTGGACAAACCGCTCACTGGTACGGGGATGCTGCTGATGCCGGCGAAGCCGTTCCCCAGTTGCCCGTGGAAGTTGTATCCCCAGCACTTCGCCTCGCCCGCCGCGGTGAGGACACACGAGGTCCGAGAGCCCGCGGCCAGCCCGTGGAGAGCGCCCGTCAGCCCGGCCACGGCGACGGGCAGGTTGCTATTGGTTGTCGTCCCGTTTCCGAGTTGGCCCTCGCTGTTTTCGCCCCAACATTTCGCTCCCACACCAGTGAGCCCGCACGAGTGGTAACTGCCGAGGGCGATGGCCAGCACGCCACTTGTAAGGCTGGCGGTGGCGCTCACGGGCATGTTGCTGTCGATCGTTGAACCGGTCCCAAGCTGGCCGCGCCCGTTTTGGCCCCAGCACTGCACGCCACCGCCGAGCAGCGCGCAGCTGTGATACGCGCCCGTCCGCACGGACGCGACCCCCGTCACCAGTCCGATAGGCGTGGCCGGCGTTGTCACAGAAAAAACGTTCGTCCCGTTGCCCACCTGTCCGTCGGCATTGTATCCCCAACACCTCACGCCCCCGGCCGTTGTCAATGCACACGAGTGCAAGCCCCCCGCGGATATCGACTGGACACCGGAATCGAGGCCGCCAACGGTGTTGACCGGTTCGGTGCTGAAGTCCGGGACGGTGGCGCCTATCCCCAGTTGCCCCGCGTCGTTTTGGCCCCAGCACTTCACGCCGCCGTTCACGAGTGCGCACGTATGCAGGCCTCCGGCAGTCACCGCTTCAGCGCCAGCTATCAATCCCGTCACCTGCACGGGCAGGGCGCTATTGCCCGTCGTCGAGTTCCCAAGCTGACCAGCTTGGTTGTATCCCCAGCATTTGACCGCGCCCACCGCCGTCACAGCACAGGAGTGGCGGCCACCGGCGGCAATGGCCCGCACTCCGCTGCCAAGGCCACTGACGATCACCGGGACGCTGCTGTTCACCGTGGTCCCGTCGCCAAGTTGGCCGTAATCGTTACGCCCCCAGCACGTCACCACGCCCGCGTTCGACAGCCCGCACGTGTGGCTTCCGCCAGGGGCGATCGCCGTGAACGTGGGGTTCGCGGCTCGCGCCGGGGTCGTTCCCAGGTGTCCCTGCGCACCGACCACGGCGACCAGGAACAATGCGAGGGCGGCGACGGTGCGAAGCAAGGTTCGCGGACTCCGGTGTCGCCACCGTTCGGATATTCGCACCATCGTGGCACCCTCCCCGGCAAGCCGTAGCCGCCGAACCAGACCGTTCGTCGCGAATCCTAACGATAATCGATTAGCCCGACAACAACCCTCCCCAACGGTCGGGCTACGGACTGATCCCGGACCGCAGTTCATCGGGGGCGTTCGCCGTAGTCTTCAAACGGTCCATCCCTCCTGCGGATGGTTTCGCGGAAACCGATTTTGGCGAAGCTCTCCTGCCATTGGAGGGCTTCTTCGGTGTGGCGGGTGATGCCATCGAAGAGGGTGCCGAACATCTGCGTCGTGCGCAGGCCCATGTTTTCGTAGGCCTGGTTGATCAGCATCTTGTTGAGGGCGACCTGGTTGGCCGGGATGTTGCGGAAGCGCTTCGCGTAGTTCTCGGTCTCCTGGGCGATCGTTTCGAGGGGGAAGACCTTCGAGACGAGGCCGATGCGGAGGGCCGTGGGGGCGTCAATCTGGTCGCCGGAGAGGAGGAACTGCTTGGCGTGTTCGAGGCCCAGGCGGTAGACCCACATCATCGTCGTGGGGGTGCCGTACACGCGGCTGGGCGGGTAGCCGATGATCGCGTCCTCCGCCATGAAGATGAGGTCGGCGCAGAGGATGAGGTCCGTGCCGCCGCCGAGGGCGTAGCCGTGGAGCTGGGCGATGACGGGTTTGGGGCACTCCCAGAGCTTCATGAAGCGCTTCATGTTCGCGCCCATCCAGTTGTAGTCGCGCACGGGGTCCCAGGCGCCGGGACGCGATTCGATCGGTTTCGCACCGTAGTTGCGACGCCATTCGCGCGGCCCGGAGGCGGGGTTGAGGTCGTAGCCGGCGGTGAAGGTGCGGCCGGCGCCGCGGAGGACGATGACGGACACGTCAGGCGAGGCGGTGGCGGCGTCGATGCCGTCGGCGATGCCCTGGATGACGTCCTGGTTGAGGGTGTTCATCTTCTCGGGGCGGTTGAGGGTGATGATCGCGAGCGAATCGCGTTCTTCGTAGAGGACAACGGGGGCTCCATCGGGCATGGGGTGTCTCCTTCGGGTTCGATGCGACTGTAGCGATTCGGACGCGGAACGCAAGCAGCGAGTTTCCAAGAAGGTGCCTTCGTTCGGCCCGAAACACGCGCCCGGCGGCAGGCACCTTTGGGCGGTGAAACAGCACCGGCGGTTGGTGCCGTGACCCCCGGCCACGGAGGGCCGTGACTACGGATTGGTTCGTTGCTCGCCTCGTGGCGGCGTCCGAACGGTGCCTATAAGGCGCGAATTCGTATACTGAGGTGAGCGGTATAGGCCGCGCGGAGCCTCGATGACTTCCCCTACGATTCCCCCAACAAGTAACGTCCGCCAGGTTGGTATCGCCAACGAAATGCGGACGAGTTACCTCGATTACGCGATGAGCGTGATCGTTTCGCGCGCCCTGCCGGAAGCGCGCGACGGCCTCAAGCCCGTGCAGCGGCGCATCCTCTGGGGCATGTACGACGGGGGCGCGCGGTCCGGCGCGGGCTACCGCAAGTCAGCCGGTATCGTCGGCGACGTCATGGGGCGGTACCACCCGCACGGCGACGGACCCGTGTACGAAGCCATGGTGCGCATGGCCCAGGATTTCTCCCTGCGCTACTTGCTCGTGGATGGCCAGGGCAACTTTGGCAGCGTCGATGGCGACCCGCCCGCTGCTATGCGCTATACGGAAGCGCGTATGTCCCCGATCGCCGAAGAGATGATGGCGGACATCGGCGAGAACACGGTCAACTTTAGCCCGAACTACGACGGTCGCTACAACGCCCCGGACATCTTGCCGTCGCGCCTCCCGAACCTGCTGCTGAACGGTTCTTCCGGCATCGCCGTGGGCATGGCGACGAACATCCCGCCACACCACCTCGGCGAGATCTGCGACGCGGAGATGCTGCTGCTCGAAAACCCGGAGGCAACGCTTGAAGACCTCCTCCTGATCGTGAAGGGGCCGGACTTCCCCACGGCGGGTATCGCGCTCGTGGGCAAGGACAACGAGCAGGTGCGCCTCGCGTATGGCGAGGGCCATGGCCGCATCACGATGCACGCGCGCACGCACGTCGAAGAGTCTGCGCGCGGCGGCAAGACGCAGATCATCGTTACCGAGCTGCCCTACCAGGTGAACAAGTCGACCCTCATCGAGAAGATAGCGGACCTCGCGCGCGACAAAAAGATCGAGGGCATCGCCGACCTTCGCGACGAGTCCGACCGCCACGGCATGCGCATCGTCATCGACCTGAAGAAGGACGGCACGGTCTCGCAGGTCAAGAACCTGTTGTTCAAACACACGTCGATGCGTTCGACCTTCGCGATCAACATGATGGCGATCGTGAACGGGGCGCCGCGCCGCATCGGCCTCAAGAGCGCGCTCGAAATCCACATCGACCACCGGCGCGAGGTGATCAAGCGGCGGAGCGAGTTCCGCCTCGAAAGGGCCCGCGACCGTGCCCATATATTGGAGGGCCTGCTCAAGGCGATCGACCTGCTCGACCTCGTGGTCGGCACGATTCGCGGCGCGGACAGCGCGAATGCGGCACTCGCCCTGCTGCAGGGCGAAGGGACGCTGCCGGAACGCGCGATAGCGCTCCTGACCGCAGCCCAGCGCAGAACCGGCGTGACGAACCCGTTCGACTTCTCGGAACTCCAGGCGCGCGCCATCCTCGATATGCAGCTGCGGCGGCTGGCCGCGCTCGAACGGCAGGCGCTCCAGGACGAGTACCAGAAGGTGATCGAAGAGATCGCCTACCTCGAAGACCTGCTCGCGAACCCCAAGAAGATCGACCAGCTGATCAAAGAGGACCTGACCGAACTCAAGAAGAAGTTCGGCGACGCACGTCGCACGGAGATCGTCGAGGCGGACCCCGAGGACTTCCGCGAAGAGGACCTGGTCGCACACGAGGAGAGCGTGATTACGCTCAGCATCCGGAACTATGTGAAGCGCATGCCCCTCGAAGCCTTTCGCACGCAGCGCCGCGGCGGCACCGGCGCGAAAGGCGCCCCGACGCGCGAAGAAGACGCCGTGATGAAGCTCGCCGTCTGTGACACGCACGACAACCTGCTCATCTTCACGGACCGCGGCAAGGTCTACCACCTGCGCGGCTTCGATGTCCCCGACGCGAAGAAGGAAGCGAAGGGCAAGCCGATCATCAACCTCATCGAACTCGACGGGGGCGAGACGGTCACGGCCATCCTCCCCGTGAAGGATTACGATCGCGACTTCATCCTCCTTGCAACGCGCAAGGGCGAGATCAAGAAAACGCTGCTCAAGGAGTTCGAAGAGGTCCGCCGCAACGGCAAGATTGCGATGAACCTGGAAGACGGCGACCAGCTCATCGGCGCGCGCATCGCCCAGAACGACAGCCACGTGCTGCTCGTTTCGAACAAGGGCCAGGCCATCCGCTTCAAGATCGACGACCTCCGCCAGGCGAGCCGCACGAGCGGTGGCGTGCGCGGCATGCGGCTACCGCCGGACGGCTTCGTCGTGGGCGTGGAGACGATCGACGACGGCGACCAGATGCTCGCGATCACGGAGCTGGGTTTCGGCAAACGCACGCGCCTGAGCGAGTATCCCCTCCAGGGGCGCGGCGGCCAGGGTGTGAAGACGCTGAATATCACGGACAAGACGGCCGATGTCGCCGCCTGCCACATCGTCCAGCCCGGCCAAAAGCTCATGCTCGTGTCGCGCGATGGCATCGTCATCCTCACGAACGTCGATTCCATCAGCGTGCTGGGGCGGAACACGCAGGGAGTGACCGTGATGCGCGTGTCTCCGGGCGACCAGGTCGCGAGCATCGCCGCGTTCACAATGCAGGACGAAGGCCCGAACCGCGCCGAACGGCGGGAGGCCGAACTGGACGCCAACCGCGCGCAACCCAACGGCCACGCCGACATACCCCTGAACGAGACGATGCCGCTGGATCTGGAAGATGGCGAGGACGAAGAAGCCGAGGCGGACGAGTAGCGCTGACTCTGTTCCGTAGCCCGACCGTCAGGGAGGTTTCGCGCCCGGCACAGACAGATGGGCAGGCAGCTGCCACGAGCCCATGCCGACGAACGGGTAATCCTCCCTGACGGTCGGGCTGCGGATATGGCCCTCCGCGCAATCCGACGCGTACAATCGCCACCAACCGATCTAACGCGGGGGCATCCGGTAATGGCACAAGAACTTTGGCGAAACTCGGCAGGCGACCTGGCTGGCATGATTGCGCGCGGCGAAACCAACTCGCGCGCGGTGGTCGAATCGCACCTCGCGCGCATCGCGGAGGTGAATCCCGCGATCAATGCCGTTGTCACCGTGCTGGGGGACGAGGCCCTTGCTGCGGCAACAGACGCCGACGCGGCGGTTACCGCTGGCGGGCCGCTGGGGCCACTCCACGGGGTGCCGTTCACCGTCAAGGCGAACATCGACCTCATGGGCACACCCACCACGCACGGCGTTCCCGCGTTCGCCACCGCGATGCCCGACGCGGACCATCCGATGGTCGAGCGTATGAAGGCTGCGGGCGCCATCCCCATCGGGCGCACGAATCTCCCGGATATGGCTCTCCGGGTGCACACCGATAGCGCGCTCTATGGACTGACGCGCAATCCCTGGAATCTCGGCAGGACCACGGGCGGGTCAAGCGGTGGCGAAGCGGCAGCGCTTGCCACCGGCATGACGCCCATCGGCCTCGGCAATGATATCGGCGGTTCGTTGCGCAATCCCGCGTTCTGTTGCGGCATCGTCTCGCTCAAGCCGAGTTTCGGTCGTATCCCTAGCGCCTCCGGCGTCGAGCCGAAGAGTGGGATGCAGGTTGGGCAGTTGATGGACGTGGCGGGTCCCATGGCGCGCAGCGTCGCCGATCTTCGTCTTGCGCTGGGGATTCTCGCGGGACCCCACCCGCGTGACCCGTTCTCTTTCCCTGCGCCGCTGGCTGGGCCAAAACCCCAGGGCCGGATCAAAGTGGCGGTGGTCCCGGATCCGCCCGGCGGTACCACGGCGCCCGAAATCAGCGCCGGGGTGCGTGCTGCTGCCGATGCGCTGGCCGACGCAGGCTACGACGTTGCGGAAGTGACGCCACCGATGGTCGAAGAAGCGATCCTCACCTGGGCGCGGTGGATCGCCTGGGAGTTTGGCACGATGGCGGACATCCTCGCCGCCGTGATGTCTCCGGAAGCAATCGGCTTCTTCCGGTCGTTCGTCACTTTCTTCGGCACTCCCACGTACGCGGAAGGCATCCAGCTCCAGGTAAAACGGCACGAAATCGCCCGCGCCTGGTCCGAGTTCTTCGCCGAGTACCCGATCATCCTTGGACCCACGTGGTGCCAGCCGCAGTTCGAACACGGATTCGACATCGCTGGCCCGGATAGCGCTCGGCAGACCCTCAACCTGATGCGCTTCGTGACACCGATGAACCTGCTCGGCCTGCCCGTGGTTTGCGTGCCCACGGGCACGGCGAACGGATTGCCGCTCGGCGTGCAGGTGGTGGGCGACCGCTTCCGCGAAGACGTCTGCCTCGATGCTGCGGAGGCGATAGAACAGCGCCTCGGCCGACTCACGCCGATCGACCCTGTTGGCTGAACTCATTTCGGATCGCCCATCGCGGCGCTGTCAGTCCATCAGGATCGAAACGCCTCCCGGCGCCTGGAAGAAGTAGTACTTCCCGCGGGCGATACCGTTCGTGAGGGTCTGGAACGTGTTCGGGAAGCCTTTGAACCAGAAGTTGAACTGCTGGGTGCCGTTGTTCCAGGAGAAAATGGCCGTGACCAGACTGATCTCCAGGTAGCCAGCGAGCGCATTGAGATCATGCGGACCGCCAGACCACACCGCGCCGTTCGCGCCCGCCGTCGTCGGCCCGATGCTCGCCGCCCCGGCGGCCGCGAGCGTTGTCCCGCCGCCCGTGTTCGGGAGGCTGCCGCCTCCCGTTGCCTGGAAGAAGTAGTAGCTGCCCGGGTTGATGGTGGCCAGCGTTTGGAAGCTGTTGGGGAAGCCCTTGAACCAGAAATTGAACAGCTGCCCCGTGTTGTTCCAGGAGAATATGGCCGAGACTTCGGGCGGGAGTTGGCTCGCCGCCCGCGCGCTGGTCAGTCCAATCTGGAGGGCGCAGAAGACCTCGCCCGTCGCCCCCGCCGCGAGGCTGATGTTCGTCGGACCGGGGCAGGGGTCCGCCGCGCCGCCGCCCACCCCCTCGGTTCACGGGGGCCGCGGCGCAGACCGCGTCGTCGCCCGCGTCAATCGCCGAGCTGCCGGGCAGGAGGGCCATCGTCTGGGTGGGGCCACCGTTGCTGGCGAGGCCGCCGAGGTTGAGCGCGCCGCCGGTCGTCTGGGTGGCGCCGAGACACGTGCTCTCGGTCGCGAGGTTCGTTGCATTGATTGAACCTGCGGTGAACGAGCAATTTCCGCCGCTCGGGCTGTTCGCGAGAATGCTATTCCTCACCGTCGCCAGCGCGCTGGTGTTCTTGATGGCGCCGCCACCGCTCGCGTTGCTGGCGCTATTGCCGGAGAAGGTGGTGTTGCTCACGGTCAGCGTGACACCGGTCGCGTTGTAAATACCGCCGCCGGTGCCAAGGCCGCTGGCCGTGTTGCTGGAGAAGGTGCTGTTGCTCACGGTCAGCGGGCCGGTGCTGTTGGAGTGATAGATGGCGCCGCCGTGTCCGTTGCCGGTGGCCGTATTGCCGGAGAAGGTGCTGTTCGCTACCGTCAGCGGGCCAGTGCTGTTGTGATAGATGGCGCCGCCGTGGGCACCGGCGGTGTTGCTGGAGAAGGTGCTATTGGTCACCGTCACGCTCCCGCTGGCGGGGTAAATGGCGCCACCGGAGCCGCTGGTCGTGTTCCCGGAGAAGGTGCTGTTCGCCACCGCCAGGGTGCCAGCGTTGTGGATGGCGCCACCGCTGCCGTTGGCGTGATTGCCGGAGAAGGTGCTGTTGTTGACGGTCAGCGTGCCGTTGTTGCGGATGCCGCCGCCCTGGCCATCGACGGTGTTGCGGCCGTTGGCCACAGTCAACGCCTTGAGGGTGAGGCTCTTGCCGGAAATCACCGCAATCACCCGCACCGAGTTACTACCGCTGACCGTGACGGTCGCGCCGGTGCCATCAATGGTTAAGTCGGCCGCATCCGTAACGTCAGGCAAGCTCGTAAGCAGGATAATCGTGCCGCTCACGCTAAAGGTGATCGTGTCGGCGCCAGCCTGGGTATTCGCCGTGGTGATTGCGTCCCGGAGCGAACCCGCACCGCTGTCTGACAGGCTTGCCACGACGAGAGGACCAACGGCCGACGTCGCGCGGGGACCGGAGGCGAGCAGCAAGGTCAGTGCTATCAGCGCGGCAAGGGGAATCAGCGTGGAACGTGAAGTTTGAGATGAGTGCGACATTGCGTCCCCTCCTCTGGGGCTGGGCGCGCAATGTCGAGCCGACCGGCACCGCCGCTGTAGAAAGGGAGGCGTACTCGGCCCCTTGGTCACATCATTCCCGGCCACACGCGCGCCGTCAATTCCATGACCTTTTGAGCGGGCGAACGCGTCATAGAGGATGGCGACGATGACCGGGCCGGGGCGGAGTGCACAAGCCGAGACAGGGAAAGCTTCGGCTGGAGGGCCATGCCTACCAGCCCGCGGGGCAGGAATCGCGTTTCCCGGCTTTGACCGAGATGAGCGCGGCTGCGCTCTCCGCCTCCAATAGCACGCCCTCTTTGCGGCTTTGGACGCGCGCGATGGCGATGTAGTTCCCCGGCCGGTCGGCGCATAAGAGCCACGACAATGGATGATCATGACCGCCGTTGATGCGTTGGATAACCGTCGTCACGGGGTGGCGACCACCGATGAGGACAGCATCGACGCGAAGCTCGGCGGTCACGGCCACTACTGGCTCGGACCCGGCATTGCGCACCCGGGCGGACAGCTGGAAAGGTTTCCCGGCGACAGCTCGGACGGGTTCTTCGATCGTGACCGCAAGGGGTTGGGGTATCACCGACGCCACGACCATCCCGTCGCCCGCGTTCGCGGAAGATCGCACGAGGGCAAGGCCCACGGTGATGGTGAGGATGAACGCAGCGACGTTCCGTTTCATGCCCGCCGGCCGACGCTGAAGGTGAACCGCCGCCGCAACCAGAAGGTAAGCAGGAAGACGATGACAACGCCGGGGATCACATAGACCCAGGGGGAGTTGTCTCCGAGGAAGTCCTCGGCGTCGAGCCTCCACGCCTCAAGGAAGTTGGTCGGGCGCACAGTGAACCAGAGTTGGACGGCAGCGGCGCCACCGACGGCAAAGCCTTCCTCGTTGCTGACGATTTCGGCCTGGAGGAGGGCGTAGTAGGAATCGGGACGCGCACCGCCGGGGACCTGGAGCGTGGCCGCGATTGTGCGTGATTCACCGGGCGCGAGCGAGACTTCAGACGGTTCGAATCGGAACCACGCGGGTTCGGGACGCCGTTCGCTTTGGCCTTCGATGAACCCGACGCTGACTTTGTAACCGGTTGTCTCGGTGCCCGGGTTGCGGACGCCGAAGGGCGGCAGCCGGTACGTCCCACCCTGGGCGAGCTTCTGCGTGACCTGGATCTTGCCGAGATCGACGGCCACCCCGCGGTCAGCCCGGGCGACGTGCGCGGCACCGACACAGGCAGCC
>DAOTTM010000023.1:0-20993 GCA_034437915.1 Dehalococcoidia bacterium
TTCCCGTGCGTTCCCCGTGCGAATTTTCTCGCGCGCCCTCCGCACTAGTTTCTATCTCCTGCTTCCTATTTCCTGCCCGGAGGCGAGGGCATGAGCGCCTGCGCAGCCACCACGAAGCGCGGCGACACCTGTCGCTTCCCCGCACGCCGCGACACCGACCGCTGCATCAACCACGAGGAGGGCGGGGAGACCGCCGTGGCCGCCGCGAACGCGGGCGTGGCCTCGGCTGTCGCGCGGCAGCGTTTTCCCGCCTCCATCCTCGGCGACACCGTCTTCAGCCTTACCGACCACATCTCCATCCAGGCCGTCCTCGATACCGTCATCCGCCTCCAGTTCTCCGGTCGCCTGGATCCTGTCCACGCCAACATCATCCTCCGCGCCTGCTCCATCGCCTCCCGCAACTTCGAACCCGTCCGCTCCCGCAACTATCCCCGCACCCGCGACGAACACGACTGGGTCGAATACTTCGACAAGGTCCTCCCCCTGCTCGAAACGATCGACCCTGTCCTGGTGGAGACTGGCATCGAAACCCACCCCTTCCCCGAACTGGAAGAAGAGTTCGACGAGGGGAACCCCTGGGCTTGCGAGAGCTGGAGTGGCAAGCATTCGCCCTCTCCGATCGTTGACTGTCCCGAAGGACGAGGGACGAAGAACGAAGGACCTTTTCGCCTATGCAGCGAACTGGCGGAGGGCGGTGAGCATGGTCTGCTGGAAGTGGACGCGCTGATCGGTTTCACGGATCTCGCTGGCGACGCGTTCGACGAGGGAGGAGACGAGTTCGCGCGGGAAGGAGTCGCGCGTGGAGCCGAGGTCTTCGACAGCGTCATCGATGATGATGGACGCGAGAGGGCCCACGGCGGCGGCGGTGGCACCGGTGAGGGCGCGGAAGAAGGCTTGGCTCGTGGTCGCCTTCGCCACAACCACGGGCGCGTCGGTGTGCACTTCGACCAGCTTGGCGGCCATGAGGCGGTAGACGACCTTGCCCACGGCGAAGTCGTCGCGGCCCATGGCGGCGGCGATATCGGCGATGGTGCGCTGCCCGTTGATGTTTGTGATCACGAGCCATTCGTGCGGCTGGAGCGTGATCGCTCCGCCCGGCACGGTGGCGGAGAGGCGCGGGGTGGAATCGCCGGCGGGGATGGCGCGCGCGATCGCTTCGCGTTCGGCGGCGACGCGCCCGGCATCGGAGAGGAGCTGTTCGAGGGACTTGGTGATCGTGACTTCGGCGGCGGCGACCTGGGATTCGAAGCGGAAAGTGCCGCGCTGCCAGCCGACGATGAGGGCCATCGCGCCTTCGCCGACCTGGTGCCCCGCCGCCACGTGCACGATATCTCCCGCCTTCAGGTAGATATCGGCGCGGGCGTTGCCCTCGGACAGTTCGAGGCGCCCGGTTTGGAGGCCCGCGCAGAGCATCTTGAGGATATCGGCGAGGGCGAGCTGGGCGAGATTGCCGGTGAGTCCATCCGCCATGGTGAAAGTTCCCCCTGGTTCAGACAGCCTGGGCGTTCTGCGCGCCCGGCCAGGTGTGTGATTCGATGAGCTGCCAGACCTGTTGCGACCGTTCATCGAGGGCGGTCCTGGTGATCGCGGCGCGCCGCGAGGTCTTGTGTTGGGCCATGCGCTTCTGGATCTTGGCGTCCTTGTGCCAGCCCGCGGTCGCGACATCGACGGTCATGCGCACAATCGCGGCGTCCACCCCCGGGTGGCAGACGACGAACATGATGGCATCGCCGATGTCGTTGGCGAACAATCGCCAGGTGTCGTACGTGACGTCGAGCCGCGAGACCGGGCGCCCGGAAGCCTCGAAGGCGGAAAAGGCGCGAGCGATTTCGCGCCCGATGTTGTTCATGGTGGCGGTGGCGAGGACGGGCGGGCTGGTGCTCACGATCACGTCGCCCGCATTGCTGCAGACGAAAGCGCCACCGACCGCTGGCACCAGGCTGATCTGTCCGAGTCCTCTTTCCATTGTTCGCTTTCCCTTAGGCCACGAATTCCTGGATGGCCGGGCCAAGTTCGAGCCGAGCGATAATGTCGGCGTGTTTTTCTGCGATCTCGGAGAGCTCTTCGCGGATGCGGGTTTCCAGGTCCGCGCGACGGAGCTGGAAGGCGAGCTTGGCGATAGCATCAGAGAGGCAATCGCCGAGACCCTGGCTGAGGTCTTCGGGGATGGGGCCATCGAGGCGGAGCTTGCCGTTCTTGTACTCGAAATCGCCCGCGAACGGGTCAAGGAAGGGATACATGGCGGCGCGCGTGACGAGGACTTCCCGAAAGGCCAGGAGGAAGCGGCCCTCCTTCTTGGCGAAGCGATCAGCGACGGATTCGACGCCCTTGATCACCTCTTCCCAGACGGCCAGCACCTCGTTGGAACTGGCCTGGCTGCGCAGGGCGACGGCGGGCGCCCCGGCCCCGCCGGTTGTGCCCGCGCGGACAACGTTGAACGACCCGCCAACGGAACCCGCGGATTGGACGATCGTCTCGACGGCGTTGCGGCCTGTGAGCGACTGCGTTTCGCTGAAGAGCAGCGCCTCGACCGGCTCCCCATCCTTGAGAAAGATCATGCCTGTGCCGACATCGCCCGCGAGGATGACCTCGATGTAGCCAGAGAGGCCTTCGGACCGCATCTTCGCGACGAGCTTGTCCAGGCTTGTAAAGGAGGTGCTCAGGTCCCGGTAGAGCACTTCTCCGTCGACCGCGCTGACGAGGAGGTTCACGAGTTCCGGGGTGAGCTGGTAAACCCACAGGGTCCCGTTCTTCTCCTTCACCCGTTCGGCGATGGAGCGGGCGGCGCCAGGTCCCGTCACGTGGCCGTGTGCACCCTGTTCCAAGGCGTTCACGACCGCTCCTTCGACGAGGAAGAGGACGCCTTCGTAGCCTGGGTATACGAGCCGGAGATAGCCTGTTGCCCGTCGCGTCGCGAGGTCCGCGACGAGAGCGTCGAAATCGGTGAACGACGTATTGAGGTTGGCGTACACGGCGCGGTCGCGGGGGAACATCATGGAGTCAGCCCTCTTGTGATGGCCGCGGCCCCCCGGGGACCGCGCGGGTTATGAATAGCGGCGAAGGATTGTGCGGAGCGCCGGCGCCGCCGATTCGGCCGACACTCCTCGACGGAGGGCGACGAAGAGATGAGCATCCCCAAAGGCGATGATCAACGCTTCCCCACCCGGCCAACTGGCGGTCACCTGTTGGAAATGGCTGCCCGCGACGAGACGGCCCATGCCGCGAAGGTCTCCATCCGCGGAGAGCGCATCGGCGCGCTGGGCGACGAAGGCTCCGAGGGCAGCATCTCGAGGCGCGTTGCTGCTTCCGGCCACGCCCAGGACGGCGCCGCCCTCGCCGCAGACGACCGCGCTCTCCACCCCGGAGGCGTTCGCCATCGCGCTCGCCACGCGGGTGGCAAATTCGGGCGTCACTGGGCCGGTCAACGTCTCCATTTCAGGCAGACCTCATTCGCAAACGGATTATGCGGCCCTGCGCGTGCGCAGGCGTTCGATGGCGGAACGCAGGCTGGTTTGCATGCGCCGCAAGGATTCCGCGAGTTGACCCACTTCGTTGGTGCCCGCGACGTCGATCTCCGCATCGAGTTCGCCGAGGCTGATGCGGTCAGCCACTTCCACGAGGTGGGAGATGGGGCGGGTGATGGACGCCGCGATCACAAGCACCATGAGAAAGGCGAGGCCGATTGTGCTGAAAACAACAAGGCCGGAACGGTACATTTCAGACTTGGCCGTTGCCGTCCGCGCCGCGAACTCTTTCCCAAGGACTTCCTGGGTGATCGTAAGGATTTCGTTGGTGGTATTGATGCTGGTGCTTCCGGAAATGAAGAAGGCCGACGGATTTCCCTTCAGTGCGGTCACCGTCAGGAGCTCGCGATTGATAGCGCCCGTGAAGGCTTGGCGGTCCGAATTGCTGGCAAGGAGGGGAGCGCTCAAGGCTTCTTTGTATTTCGGGTTGGCGCTGATCGCCTCGTCGAGGTTGCGTTTGAAATTAAGGGCGAGAAGGTCGGCGCGGGCCATGTTGTCGTTGACCGCTTGTTTCACCGCCTCGGGAGCTGGGGCGCCCTGGCCACTGGCGAGGGCGGCGGCGCCCAGGCCGCGAACGAGCGACTGCTGTTCGGTGAGCAGGGGAAGGCTGTCCTTGACGGCGGAAATGGCGTTCTGGCTGCCCGCGTCGGGGTCTGTCGCGAGGCCAGAATTATTCCCGGCGGCGAAGATCCACGGGAAGATGCCTTCGTTGACGAACCCGATGTGCGCCTCCCAAACCTTGACCGGGGACTCGTTCGGACCCATCTCGCTGATGCCTGCCCAGCGGTCCTTCATCGTCCGATACTGGCCCTCGAGCTGGAATTTCTTGCCACTCCGCTGAAAGGCCACATCGAGCGCTTTCAGGTCGGTCTCGACATCCGTCCGCGCGCGAGCGAGCGCATCCTTCTGGGATGCATCGCCGTTGCGGACCATGTGGGAGAGGTCGCGATGCGCCTGCACATCGCTGAGGAGTTTATTGCCGACAACGACCATTTGCAGACCGGCCTGCTCGTTCTCCGTGGACGCAATGATCTGCTTGCGGTCGTTGAAGGCGACCACCAGCAGTCCGATGAGCGGCAAGAGCATGACGAACACCAGGAGACTGAGCCGCGTGCGAATGCGCAAGTTCGTCATCCCCGTGAATCGGGACGTTAGTGAGTTCATCCTTCCCTCCGCGTGGCGTGTCTGCTCGGTCAATCCGTTCCCTGGAAAGGGCGGGGATTCACCTCGGCGACCTACCTACTGCTTGGTATCGACGCGAAGGAGGAGGAGATAAAGTGCCGAATGGGTGACGAACCCTAAAGGAAGTGAATGGTGAATGGTTCGCCCAACCCGCGGGGAGCTGTTCAAGGAGGACCTCGGGATGCCCGAATCCGCGACAGCACGACCGCATGCTCCTGGTTACGACGAGATGCTGTTCACGGAGCGGGGCTTCTGCTCTGGAACTCGCCCGAAAGTTGCATTCGCGTTATCGAGGCCCCAGCGGAACCCGAGGGCCGACCAACGAACTGGACGTTCCGCCTGAGCGCTGCCCGTGCACCTGCTGTATCGTGCGACACGATACCGTTCCCGGAGAACCCGCAATGCCACGCCTTCGCCAGGTCAGCCGCGATCAAGCCAACGACGATACGAAAGCCATCTATCAACGCCTGTTCGGGGACCGCGACCCCGTCGCCGAGCCAGGCACGGCCACGGGCACACCAGGCGATTGGTGGACGGTGTTCGCGCTGGTGCCGGACCTGTTGGCGCACGCGCAGGCGGGGTTCGGCTTTTTCAGCAGCAGGCGTCGCCTGCTCCCGCCCTATCTCCGCGAGCTGGCCCTCACGCGAACGGGGTTCTGTGGGGGGAGCCAGTTCGTATTTTCGCAGCACTGCAAAGCCGCCAGGGCCGCTGGCGTACCCGATGAGAAGATCGCCGCCCTCCCCGCCTGGGCGAGCGCCGACGTGTTCGACGCGACCGACCGGGCCGTGTTGGCGTACGTAGACGAACTTGTGCTGGCCGATGGGCGCGTCCAGGATGCCACCTTCGCCCGCCTGAAGGCCCTGCTCAGCGATGAGCAGGTCCTCGAGTTGACGTATGGAGTTTGCATGTACCGGCTCCACGCGACGATGACGCGTGCGTTGCGCCTCGAATATGACAACGTGGACGAACGGATCGTCGAAATAGCCGCCCCCGCGGGGAATGCCGCAGCGGACGTTATGAGCCAGATCTCGCGCTGAACGGCGTGTTTGCGAAGCGCGTCCGGAGGTACTGCTCGCGGACTTCGTTGCCAGGTGTATCGAAGGCGGCCCAGGGGGCGCTGTCGTCGGGGGCGACGGATGGCGGAAGGTCCCGCTCCCAGAGAACTGCTTCGCGACACAACGATACGAGGACGCTACACGGTTCGGGGCAGGGCAGAACGGATTCGCCGGTGGACCGCAGCGTGTTCGTTCGCCAGACGGGGGTTTTCACGCACCGCCCGCAAAGCGTGTCCGTGGCGACATCGCGCGAAACGATCGGTAGGTCTTTGGCGACGGCGTAGCGGCCGGATTGGCGTTGGAGGACATCTTCAAGGGGGACTATTCTCAGCGTGCCGTCGAGTTGCTGGGCGATGTGTTCTTGGAATTGTGGATAGACGACCGCAATCACGTTTTGGGAGCGGAACTGTTCGTCGCATTCAACTCGCCAGCCGCTTGGCATCGTCCGCGCCCCCGAGAGCGGGCGGTATCGGCCAAGGTCGTCGAATCGAACCCAGGCGCGCAGAGCGTCAGGCATCGGAAGGACGACGGACTCGGTGCCCGCGCCCTGAGGACCGTGCACCACCGCGGATGGTCCCTCTCCGGTCACGGAGAGTTGGCCACACTGACGTGGCGTGTTCATTGTATGGCCTCGTTTGCCAGGTCGAACACGACCTGGACGAGCGACGGGTGCGTGCCAACGGGCGGGGTGTAGGTAAGGCGACGGTCGGCGCGACGGGCTTCGCTGGCATCCAATGCGAGCTCTTCGGGGATCGTTTGGCCGACGTGCCATCCGTCGGCGATGAACAACGGGACCATGAAAACACGCTCGGCGGCGACACGTTCGAAGACCGACGCCATAGACGGTTCCTGGTCCATGAAGACCGTGGTGACTTCGGCGAACGCGCCCATCGCGCGAACCCGCTCCGCCTGGGCGAAGACGTTGCCCTCGGAGTCCCGGTTACGATTGGTCCCGTGGCCGAGAACGGCGACAGCATCTCGGGCGCCCGCTCCCGCTTCCTTCGCGCGGAGGGCGATGACCTCGGCCAGGCGAGGGTGGTCTCCGATGGGCGGTGTGTAATGCACGTGTACGCCGCGGACCAGCGCCTCCTCACCCCACGGCCCCCTCTCCCGACCCTGCGGGAGAGGGGGAGCATCGGCTGGGGACGAACTCGGCGTATTCGGGTGGCCAGATGGCCCCTGAACTATGAGTCCGAGTTCGCGGGGGACGACTTCCTGAACGAAGTAGCCGTTGGAGATAAAGATGGGGATGGCGATCACGGTCGCGCCGGGCGGGAAGGCATCGAGGGCGCGTGACAGGGAAGGTTCTTCCTTCCAGAAAGCGACCGAGGAAGGGCCGAACTCTCCGTGTTCCTCAAGGCGTTGGGCGAGGGCGTGGACGGGCGCGCTGGAGTTCGAATCGAGGTGGGAACCGTGGCCGAGGAGGAGCAGGTGCGGCCTAGTCGTCTGCATCGGAGCGTTGTCCTTTGCGGAGGTCTCGTTCGTCCCGGGCGAGACGAAGGATCTGCCCCCAACCCGGACCGATCGCCGCAACGATGCGTTCGCGAATCGTGCGGGCGATCTCGGGCGAGGCGCCACCGGTGGAGACGGCGATCGAGAGATCACCATCGCGGAGGACCGCGGGCGTGAAGAACGTGCTCTCTTCCTGCGCGTCGGCCACAACGACCGGGATGTTGGCGAGGCGAGCGAGGCGCCCGATTTCGCGGTTCACCGCACGATCGTCGGTGCACGCGAACACCAATGCGTAGTGGGCCTCGCCCGTGAGATCAGCCGGGGAGAAGCAGCGATCAATGACGGTTGTCTGTGGCGCAATTCGGATCTCATCGGAGACCGAGGGGGAGATGACCATGACCTGGAACTCGGCTTCGGCCAGGCCTTTGACTTTGCGCGTGGCGACGGCTCCGCCCCCAAAGACAAGGGCAGGTCCCGCATCAGCTTGCAGGTCAACCATCATTCCCACGGCAATGCTCTCACGACGGCGGTGACCAGCTCGTCCAGTCCCGGCTGTGTGGCTTCGGCATCGACACGCCCGAAGCACGTCCGAAGCCTTTCCGCCGTCCGAGGACCCATGCTCACGAGTTTCGTACCTTCTGAGAGCGATCGCCCAGACAACGTACGGTGGAGGTTCGCCACGGTGGACGCGGACGTGAACGTGATGGCATCGGCAGCGAGTAGGAGTTCGACGTTCAATGGGTCCACTTCCTCATGCATGGTCTCGTACGCTGTTACCTGCGTGACGCCAAAACCGCGAGAACGCAAGGCCAAGGCGAGCTGTTCGTCAGAGAGCGACGAGGAGAGGAGCAGGACGTTCGCTTCCGGATGGAAGGGGAGTTCAAGGGCCAACACTTCGCCTGTCGCGAGCGAGGGAATGAAGTCCGGGATGACGCCGTGTCCGCCAAGCGCATCGGCGGTAGCGCCACCGATCGCCGCCACGCATCGACCGGCCAGGGCGCGGGCATCCAGCCTGGCGCGGGATAGGGCCTTGAAGAGTGACTCCACTCCGCTAACGCTCGTGAGGACGATCCAGCTCTTCGGGACGATTGGCTGAGAAAGCAAAGCATCCAGTGCCGGGTTTGGATCGAGGATGACGTTGCGGATTGTTGGCGTTTCGAACACTTCGGCGCCGAGTGCTTCGAGTCGGCCGACAAGTGCGCTGGCGCGCGTCGTCGCGCGTGTGACGACAACGGAGCGGCCCGCGAGTGGGCCAGCCTTGAACCAACCGATTTCGCCGGAGAGACGCACGACTTCGCCGACAACAGTGATAAGTGGAGCGGAAAGCCCTGCCCGGGTCGCCTCTTCGGCGATGGAGGCGACTGTTCCGACAACGACACGCTGCGTGGAACGCGTCGCCCACTGGATGCACGCGGCCGGGGTCGCCGCCTCTCTACCGGCGGCGCAAAGACGATCCATGTTCGCCGCGAGCGTGGAGGCGCCCATGAGGATGACGAGTGTGTCGGCGCGCGCGGCGGCCTCCCAATCGATCGTTTCACTCCCGCGTTCGTCCCCGGTGATGACGAGAAACCCGCGCGACAGGTCGCGATGGGTGATGGGTATGCCGGCGTAAGCAGGTCCGGCAATCGCCGATGTCACACCGGGAATGACGGTGAAGGAAACGCCCGCGCGGGCGCACGCCTGGGCCTCCTCGCCACCCCGACCAAAGACGAAGGGGTCGCCGCCCTTGAGACGGAGGACCTGCTTGCCGGCACGGGCTTCGCGGATGAGCAGTGCTTCGATCTGTTCCTGGGGCAGCGTGTGGGCGCCGGCGCGTTTGCCTACGTCGATGAGTTCGGCACCGCGGCGGGCCCCCCGAAGGAGGGCGGGGTTCGCGAGGGCGTCGTACACGATCACGTCGGCGGTCGCGATGGCTCGGCCAGCGGCCACGGTGAGCAAGCCGGGATCGCCGGGCCCAGCGCCTGCGATGGTGATGTGGCCGATGGTTTCCATGTGAGTATTGTGCCACGACCGATGAACCGAAGTTCGTGAAGACGTTGTCAGGCCCCAAGAATCGGTTTGGGCAACCCTCCTGGCAGACCCCGAGTGGTCGGGTTGTGTCGCGCTCGTCACATCTTGGACACAGCCGCCGTGTGCAGGCAGAGTAAAACAATTGAAACAACGCTCAGGGGACCCCCAACCATGCCTTCCGCGCCATCCTCTGCATCCATAAAGTCGCAATTCTCAGCGTCGGCGCCGAGCTACGCCGTGAGCACTGTGCACGCGCTCGGGCCGGACCTCCCGCTGGTCGTCGAAGCCGCCCAGTTGAAGCCAAGCGACCGTGTTGTGGACCTCGGCTGCGGGGCGGGGCATACGGCGTTCGCGTTGGCGCCGCACTGCGCCAGCGTTGCCGCCGTCGACCTGACGGCGGAGATGCTCGCCGTTGCGGCCGGGCTGGCCAAGGAGCGGGGTCTTTCGAATGTGACTTTCCACGAAGCCGATGTCTCGCGCCTGCCCTTTGCGGATGGCAGCTTCGAAGTGGCGGCCTGCCGCTATTGCGCGCACCATTTCGACGACCCGGGCCAGGCGCTATCAGAGGCAGCGCGCGTGCTTATCACGGGGGGGCGATTCGTGCTGGTGGATACCGTGGCGCCCGAGACGCCAGCGCTCGATACATTCGTCCAGGTCTTCGAGTTCTTGCGAGACATCTCGCATGTACGGGACATGCGCGCGTCGGAGTGGATCCGTTTGCTTGGCGTCCATGGATTTTCAGCGGAAGTGCGGCACCGGGCGCCAATCGTGCTCGACGGCGCTGATTGGGTGAAACGGATGCAAACGCCCGCGAGCAAGGTGGCGATGATCCGAGAGTTGTTCGCGGAAGCGTCACCCGCACAAAAGGCGGCATTCGACCTTCGCACCGAGGAACCCTGGGGACTGAGCCTGCCAATGGCGCTCATCGTTGGCGTGAAGAACTAACCCGCGGCGAGCGCGCGCTCCACAAGCTCGCGCTGATGTGCGGGAAGGTCCAATGAGAGGGCGAAGTCGCGGCCAGATGGACTCATCTTGGCCCAGGTTTTGCGCAGGACATCGACCATCTTGTCGTCGGCGACGCGATCGTTCAGTTGCTGAAATTGCGTTTCCATAAAGACGAGGCAAAGGCCGTCTTCGAGTGCCTGCGCGTCAGGATCGTGCCTCGGGACGCGCTTGCCAACGAGAGCCGCGACGCGATCGACGACCGTGGCCTCGTAACCGCAGGCCACGAGGATGGCGCTGACCTCCTCCGCGTGGAAGCGGTAGAGCGCGGTGCGCCAACGAAGGTAGCCCTGGCGCCCGTCCGGTTGCTCGGCCCGAGGGTGCTGCCAACGGTGGATGTGATGGCCACGGGCCGCGAGCCGGAGTTCATCTGAAGCTTCCGGTCTGAGTTGCTTAACCCAACGCGTGAGCATTTCTGCGTGGGCCAGTTCCTTGGGCCGCGTTGTGCCGCCGAACGTCAGCACATTGGGATCGTCCGCGTTGGCGGTATCGATTCTGGAGATTGCGTCGGAAAAGCGCGGATCCTTGCTCATTTGGGGCAGTGCTTTCCGGTGTTGGTTGCGGAAATCACATCTCGAGCTTTGGAGCACGGGTGGGACGGCGGGCTTCGACCCACACGAGCCCGAGGATGTCCAGGTTGGCGGCGACGATGAAGCAGATGGCGGAGATGATGGTCATGGCGTCGCGGCCGTTGTCGGGGCCATCGACCACGCTGCCCCGCCAGATGTTCGACCAGAGGAGGATGAGGCCAATGAGCAGAAAGGGGGCGCCGAAGGTCAGGACCTTCCATTCTCTGCGTATGGCGAGGTGGGCGCCGGCGAACCCGCCCAGCGCCCAGAGCGGAAGCATCAGCGCGACGGCCCAGGCCCGATCGTAGCCCCACCAGGCCCAGGTCTGGAAGGCGATGGCGAGATAGCCCGCAGCGAAAAGCAAGCCGAGGGCAATGGGCGCATGGCGAACGGCGAGCGCGGATCGAGTCCACGTGGCTGGTTCGGGGCGGTTCTTGCGGTCGTGAAGGAAGGCGCCCTGCTTTTCGGTTTCGATGGGGCGGGCGGCGGCGAAATCGGCCATGGGCTGCTTCCTCGGGAAGGAACGATTGAGCGCTCATAATCGTGGATTGGGGCGGCTGGGGCAACCGTGCAGCGGAGATTTCCCGCGGAGGTGCGGAGCCAGCGGAGAGACAAAATAATTGAGCGGCCGCGTGGGTGGCGGTGGCTTCCTTGCAGGTGCGCCATGCCTCCGTTCAGGTCGGACGAATGTTATGCCGGGAGCGACGGCGCCAGCGTGGTGGCTCGTGAAGCGCCGTGCGCGCGATGGTGGCGAGAATACGAGTGCCAGCCCGGAGGGAAGCCCGGAAGTCGCCGGAGACTTTGCTCACGCCTCCCCTGCGGTGGCGATAGCCGACGCGCACCTCGCGGATGTAGAGACCGCGCGCGACCGCCTTCGCTAGCATCTCCACGGTCCAGCCGTAGGTTTGTTCCTTGAGCTGCAGTTCGCGAAGGGTGTCGGCGCGCGCAGCCTTGAGGGGCGAAAGGTCATGGAGGCGGCGCCCCCAAAGGAGGCCGATGAGCATGCCGCTGAGCCAATTCCCGAAGCGGGCCGCGGGGGCGATCGATTCGGATTCGACTCCGGGGCCTTTCCGGGCACCGAGGGCGAGGGCGGCGCCCGATTCGATAGCGCGGAGAAGCGCGGGGATATCCTCGGGGCGGTCGCTGCCGTCACCGTCCATGAAGATGAAGACTTCGGTGTCCGGCGGAGCGGCAGCCAAACCCGCGTTGCAGGCGCGGCCATAACCGGGCCGCGGCTCGAAGGCGACGAATGCTCCTGCATCCGACGCGACCGCGGCGGTGGCGTCCGTGCTGCCGTTGTCACCGATGATGATCGGGCCTTCGAAGTATCGGCGCGCCTCGCGGATGACATCGCCTATGCAAGCCTCTTCGTTGCGCGCGGGGATGATGAGCGCGGCCTTCACTCACGCCTCCTGAAGACTTCCACGCCGTCACGTTCGAAAACCCGCTCATAGGACGCGCGCACTTCTCCCAGGCGCACCTCGAAGCCCGCCTGGAGCGACTGGCGGCTGACGGCGCCGTCACGGTCGATGACAACCCAGGCGGCATCGAACGGAACGCGATGGGAACCGGCCGCCGGAAATTCGTACGCGTCCTGACGCTGTGAGAGGCGAGGGAGGATCGCGGACTGGGCGGCCACGGAATCGCCCGGGGGAATGACTGCGACGGCGGCCGTTAGCGCGCCGAGGTGGACAGCTGTCGGGTTGGCCGCGCCGTCGCGCCAGGGAGCGAGCGGGCTCATGAATATGAAGCCGAGAAGCGCCGGGACGACGATGACTGTGGCCGCGATTCCCGGGCACACATTGCGTGGCCCGCACGCGGCGCGGACTTCAGCGAGCGCAACGGCCGAAGCGACGAAGGCAAGGGGCAGGATGTTAGCGCTGTAGTGCAGTTCTAGCTGCTGTTGGGGTGGGTGGTCGCTGAGGAGGGCAACGCCCAGGCCGGGCAAGAGGCCGAGCAGGAGCCACGGGCGGACGACGGCAATCGGCGCACAAATCACGATGAACAGCGCTACCGTCCAGAGTCTGGCCGGAGCAAAGAGGGCCTGCGCGATGACCCATGGGTGGAGAACGGTGTATTTGACGGCGGCGGCGCCATCGCGGCCCTCGGCGAGATAGCCGTAACGGCCGACGAGGTCGCTCGAATGGCCGTCGCGGAAGATCGGCATGAGGACGAGCACGACTACCACGAGGTACGCCGTGGTGGCGACGCCGAGAATGAGGGAAGCGCGATGAGCGCCGCGAAGCCAGAGCAGGCCTGCCAACGCCAGCGCGACGAAGGCGGCGTCCTCTTTCACGAGCAGGGCGCAAAGCGCCAGGACGACCGCCGTTCGATGTCGCCGGGCGGCGATCGCCCAGGCGGCGGCGAATGCCGGGACGGCGACCATGACCTCGGGGTGGAAATCGAACTGGACGGCGCGCTGGGTGTATGGGTTCACCAGCCACGCTACCGCCAGGGCGAGCGCCGGCAAGGCGCCAGTGCCAAGGCGCTTCGCGGCGAAGAAGAGGGGGACGGCGGCAAGAGCGACGACGATGCTCTCGGTGACCGTCAACAACAGCGGGCCAGCTCCGAAACGATAGGGAAGGGCGAAGAACAAGAGGACCGGCTCGAAGTGCTGGCCCGCGAAGTTGTATTCCACGAACGATGTTTGGAACCAGCGCCCGTGGGCCGTGTTCCAGATGATCTGGTCGAAGAACGCAAGGTCGTATGCGTTGGTCTGAAAGTTGTGATGGCGGCTCACGGCTTCCGAGACGAACCAGAGAGCGGCGCAAGCGGCGAGCAAGACGGCCACAACAGTGGTTGTCGACGTTCGAGCAGTGGCCGTGGCCCGCGCCGCCCTTACCCCCCGGGTAGGGATTCTGCCTCTCCCGACTTCGCGGGAGAGGTGGAGAAGTTTGTTCTCGGTCTCAGCGATTGTCGTGTGTCTCACGCTCTCGTGGTTTCCACTTGCTCGGCGCCGAGTGCGCCGAGTGCGGCGAGTGCCGCGTGGGTGGCGGGTGCCTCGCCGCCGTCTTTCAGACGTTCCCGGAGGCGGTTGAGCGAACCTTCGTCGTCCACATCTTCCCATGCTTGGAGAGTGAGGAGGGAGAGGCCCTGGGCACGCGCGTTGCCGGCAGTGCGTTCGAACACTGTTCCCGTGCTCCATTCGATGTTGGAGAAGATGGTTTTCGGGAGCGAGCGTCGAGCGCCGATGAGGTAGAAGCCGCCATCGTGGGCGGGGCCGAGGACGATGTCCGAGTGAGAGAGGCTGGCAAAGGCTTGTTCGATGATCTCGCAGGGCAAGTCCGGGGTATCCGTGCCGATGAGGACGACGGGCTGGCCGCGCACGGCGGCGTTCGCCATGGCGTGGAGGATACGCTCGCCCAGGTCCGCGTGCGGCTGGACGACGAGTGGCGTCGCTGGAGCGAGCGCCTGGAAGAGGGGTTGAGCGGAGGCCGGCGAGAAGGCGAGGTGCGTCTGCCAGGGACCGGAGAGCGCCATTGCGACGGTGTCGCGCAAAAACGCTTCCGCCAGCTGTTCCGCCCGTGCGGCGCCGATGGTCACCGCGATGCGCGTCTTGGCGCCTGGGCCGGGCGCCTTCGCGAGAATCGTCAGGACGCCGAGTAGCGATCGTCGTTCGGTCACGTGCCCACTCTACGTGGCGCGGCGCTTTGTGCAGTTACGGAAGTCTGAAAACTCTGCTGGACGCCACCGTATTCGCCTGGACGGTCCACCCCTGCTTGAGTTGTTCGTTCTCCCTTCAGGCGATTGCCTTTACGCTTGGGCGATGTATCGGCGGATTGTGGCGAAGTTCGGCACCAGCCTGCTGACGGCGGGGAGCGACCGGCTGGACATCGAAGCGATGTCGCGGCTCGTCGGTCAGGTCGTGCGGCTGCGCGCGCAGGGCTGCGAAGTTGTCGCCGTATCGAGCGGGGCGCAGGCGGCAGGTCGGCACGAGGCCCATCGGCGCCTCCATCCGGGGCATCAGCCCAGCCGCCAGGCGTTCGCGAGTATCGGCCAGCATCGGCTGATGCAGACGTGGGGGATGCTGTTCGACGCCTATGACACGGTGGTCGCCCAGGTGCTGCTTACGCGGCGGGATCTGAGCGACCGTCTCGGGTATCTGAACGCCCGCAACACTCTCCGCGATCTTATCGAAAGCGGTACCGTCCCCATCGTGAACGAGAACGATGCAGTCGCGCTGGATCAAGTGCTGGCGAGCCGCATCGGGGAGAACGACAGCCTTTCGGCCTATGTCGCGAACCTGATTGATGCGGATCTGCTCGTGATTTTGACGGATGTCGAGGGCCTATTCGACAGCGACCCGAACACCAACCCATCGGCGACACTTATTACACGCGTCGATCGTGTTGACAGCGTAATGGCGGGTGCGGCTGGCGCGAATGGGCCCGGGACGGGGGGCATGGTGACGAAACTGGCGGCGGCGCGTTTCGCCACCCAGGGCGGGGTGGATGTGGTCGTCGCGAATGGACGGCGGCCGGATATTCTCGAAGCAATCGTTGCCGGGCAAGCGAACGGGACGCTCTTTCCAGCGGCGGGCGATCGGCTAGAGGAGCGCAAGCGTTGGATTCTCGGTAGCATCAGCCACGGCGGACATATCGTCGTGGATGGGGGTGCGGTCACCGCGCTACGGGACCGGGGTCGCAGTCTGCTGCCCGCCGGAGTCGCGGAGATTGCGGGGACGTTCGTGCGGGGGGAATCGGTCGAAGTGCGGGATTCAACCGGGGCACGAATCGCAGCGGGCACGACGAACTACGCGAGCGACGAGCTGGTGCGCATCCGCGGCCTTCGCAGCGATAGGATCGCCGAGACCCTGGGGTACGCGTACGGCGACGAAGTGATCCACCGCGACAACCTGGTACTGCTGTAGAAACGGATTCTGAAGTTCTGAAGTTCTGAAGTCGGGCGAAGGGTATGCCTTGCGGAACGGTCCGGAACTCGCCTGGCGTTTGGCATCAACCGGCGGCGGCGGCGATCTGGCCGTCGCTCGCCCGTCGCCAAAGCGCGAGCACGACCGAGACGATAAGGACTGCGAAACCCATGACGGTGAGTATGGGGCGATCGCCAAAGCGGTCGGCGAGGATGCCGACGGGCAGCGCGACGATTGAGCTCAACGACATCGCCATCATCGTCAATGAGGCGACGCGCCCCATGTACGCCACATCGGCTGCGCGCAGCGCGACCGCGAGGTTCAACACCTGGAATCCGCTGGTCCCCGCGCCGAGGAAAAGCATCACTACGGCCGCGGACCCCAGGTTTGGCGCCAGGCCCAGCCCGATCAACGATGCTCCAAAGGTGAGGTTGCAGGCGGCGAGCAACCGTGGCGCGCGCGCCGAATCGGCCATCGAGGCCGCGACGAGGCTCACGAGAAACCCGCCCACGGCGGAGATGCCCAGCAACAAGCCGAGGTTTGAGGTCGTCTCACCGAGTTCGCGCTTCACATAACCGGGAAGCAACGTGATGTAGGGGTTGCCGACGACCGTCAACAGCAGGAAGCCGCCGAGGACCCAGCGGATCTCGGCGTTCTGCCATCCGTAGCGCATACCGCTCCACGTGTCCTGCAAGATATTAGGCGCATCGAAGGCTCGCTTTGGCGCGGAGGTGGCGGGCAGTTGGAGCATCGTGATGATGGCGATGGCGAAGAACGCGCCCATCATCGTATAGGTCCCGGCGGAACCGAAGGCCGACCAGCCGATCAAGATGCCCGCGAGAAATGGACCGGTGACTTGCATGACCGTCATTGCGAGCTGTTGGACGGCGACGGCGTTTCCGCGCTGGGCGGGCGTCGCGATTTCACCAATGTAGGCGTTTCGGACCGACCGGATCATCGCGAACATCGTGCCGCTCACGAAAGCGCTGGCGGCGAGGATTGGGATGGAGATGAAATCCGCGGAGATTGCGAAGCCGACGAAGACGAACGTGGCAGCGCCGATTGCCTGGCAGGTGATCAGCATTCTGCGCTTGGACACGCGGTCCGCCAGTGCGCCGCCGATCGGAGCGATCAGCAGCATCGCCAATCCCATCCCGAGCATCACCGTGCCGACCGCGCGGCTGTTGCCAGTCAAGTCGAATGCCACGACGCCTTGCGCGGTCTGGTTCATGGTCACGCCGACGAAATTGAGCAAGGTGCCGATCCAGAGGATGCGAAGGTTTCGTTCGCGCAGCGAATCGAACGTCCTGCGAAACCAGCCTTCGGCGGCCCCGTGCACGCGGTCGCCCGCGCGAGCCTCTCCGGCGGCGGGACCAGTCCCTTCCAAAACCACGACGACACTCTCTCACCGGGAGCGGCCGGCTTGGGCGGAGTATACGCGAGGCGTGGCGAGCGGTAGCGCGGCTCGCGCTGTCATGCGGGCACGAAGAGATCTTCTACACAGGCCTCCGTCAGCTCCAACGCGGTCCCGCTGCGATAGTCGCCGTGCTTAGGGGTGCCCGGGCGCCGAGGGGAGCGCCTGTCGAAGTTCGACGCCGGCATAACGAAAGCCAAGCTTTTCGTAGAACGCCCGCGTTTCCTCTCGCGGGTAGAGTCCGATCTCGTTGCATCCCTCGCGCGACGCGTGGTCCAGTGCCGCCCGGACCAGCAACGCGCCAGCCTGTCTTCCGCGAGCCGCTTCATCCACCACGAGCTCTTCAATCTGTGCGTATGCGGTTTCGAACCGAATGGCGAGGTTGAACGAAAGGGAAATAACGCCCAGCACTTGGCCTGCCTCTTCCGCCACCAGGACAGCGCCTCGTTCGGAGTTTAGCATTCGACGAAACGACCGCGAGCGCGCTGCCGCGACCGGCGACGCCCGTTCATCGGTGCCTGCGAGAGAACCGAATAGCTGGGCAAGGAGGACAAGCACGGCTTGTTCGTCGGAGAGTGTTGCCGGGCGGACGAGTATCACGCGGGCCTCGTTGCCGCGCCCTTCCCTTCGGGCTCAGTCGTTTGCATCTCTATCCTCCCTGGGGAACACTGCCAGGCGGTCGGGTTGGGCGGATTATACGCGAGCGCAGCGCGCGGTATCGCCGGGCGCAACACCTGCGGTTATGCGGGCGCGAAGAGTTCTTCCACATCGGCCTCCGTCAGGTCCAGCGCCGTCCCCCCATCCGGGTCGAAAATCCCCGCGGCGAGCTCGCGCTTTCGCGATTTCAATGCCTCCATCTTCTCCTCAATCGACGAGGTCGTGACCAGCCGGTAGACGAAGACGGGCTTCTCCTGGCCGATGCGGTGGGCGCGGTCCGTCGCCTGTTCCTCCACCGCCGGGTTCCACCGCCACGCCCTAATGACCGAGGAACCGCGGCGGGCGACGCTCGGCCGTGGCCTTGATGCCCTCGCGGAAGTCATCGGTAACACGAAGCCGCGATTGCTCCTCGTTCTCGTGGTCGGTGGCGGCGCGATAGCGGTCGCCGATTCCCGCGCGCATCGTCGCCCGGATGCTTGCCACGGCGAGGGGCGCCGAGGAGGCGATCTCAGCCGCCATGCGGTGGGCCTCGGCGCGGACCTCGCCAGGCTCGACGAAGCGATCGAGGAGGCCAATGCGATAGGCTTCGTCGCCCGCGATCCGTTTGCCGGTGAGCAACAGTTCGAGCGCCCGCTGCTGTCCGATGAGCGGGGGCAGCGTGATCGTCAGGCCAAAGCCGTGGTGGAAACCGAGTTGGGCAAAGTTCGACGCCATGCGTGTTTCGCTACTGCCCACGCGGAAATCGGCGGAACAGGCGAGACCGAGGCCGCCCCCGATGGCCGCGCCGTGTACCGCCGCGACGACAGGCGTCTTCGCCCCGATCATCTCCGCCGCTTCCGAATAGAGGCTGCGTTCCGTCGGCGCGGCGGTGCCGGCGGGAGCAGCTGGCGCGCCGAAGTTCGCGCCCGCGCAAAAGTGTTTGCCCTCGGCGCAGAGCACGATCGCGCGGCAGGCGGGATCATTATCAAGCGCGTGGTACGCGCTCGACAGCGCGTGAATGAGGTCGATATCGAAGAAGTTGTTGGGCGGCCGGTGGATCTCCACCTCCGCGACGCCGTTCTCGCCGACCTTGACGCTGACATCTCCGTATGAACTGGCAACGGTCATTGGTTCTCTCTCCGATGTGAAAATGAAGATGGCGCGCCCATCTCGCAAAGCCGAGTCTACGCCCGATTCGCCCAGGCTTCGCGCCCGCGAATGTGAAGATCTGGGCGCCTACATCCCCGCGACGTCCGCAAAGGCGCGAAGTTCGCGGAGAACATCGTATCCGCTCGTCCCGAAGACGATCTCCGTTGCTCCCGACGCCTCCAGCGTCGCGAGCCGTGCGCGAAGCTCGTCCGGCGTACCCGTGAACGAGACCTGTTTGGCGATGCTGAGGTCGACGAGATCGTCGTGGCCGTTGGGCGTGTCGATGGTGTGCCCGCGATGGACGGAGAGATGCCGTACTGCCTCGGGAACGCGTTGGACGCTCGCGAGCCACTGTTCACCATTGGGAAGTCGCTTCACACTCTCCGGATCGCGGGCGTATGCGCTGTGGTAGGCCGCCGCGACAAGTGGACCGACGGCCGCCCGCACCCTTGGCGAATCGAGGGTCTCGCCCGCATCCATCACGGTGCCGTTGTAGGAAACGACGCAGTGTTGCCAACCGGGTTCCGGGGTGCCAAGCGCAATCAGACCGTCGGCCCATTCCCGTGCCAGGGCACGGCCCTTCGGTCCCTGGGCGGCGAGGAGGAGGGGCGTCGAAATCGGCCGCGAAGGGAGCCAACCTTCCGTCGCAAGGATCTGGACCATCGCCCCATCGACCTCGACGGGTTCGCCCGCGAGAAGGCCGCGAACCTGGCCGATGTAGCGGCGCATGTAGGCGAGTGAGAGCGGTCGCTGACCGAGTCCCGAGCGGCCAGTGAACCCCGTCCCGAAGCCGACAGCGAGCCGCCCGGGCGCCAACGATTCCACCGTCGCGATCGCCGTCGCCTGCGCCAGCGGGTGCCGGTAGCTCGGTATCAGGACAGCGGCGCCAACGCCAATCCGCGTCGCCCGTTCGGCTACGCGCGCCAGCGTGATCCAGATGTCATGTCCATATGCGGGGATCTCCGGGCACCACACGCGGTGGTACCCGAGCTCTTCGGCAAGGAGGGCGTATTCCACGGTCCGTGGTCCGGGGGGCAATCGGAACGAAAACTTCAACATGCGATATCTCCGGGCCGCGGTTTCGGAACGGTTCGGCCTCGACAATTGGTTCCCGGCCAGAGTATACGGTTAGACTGACACCGCCTCCGGGCGATCTCATCACGAAGGTGGCCGTTGTGGCAGATTTCGACCTCGCCAGTTTTCCGACAGTGAGGCGTGGGCACCAATACCAGGACTTCGCCCTTGGACAGGTCTTCCACCACCACTGGGGCCGGACCATTACGGAGGGCGACAACGTCGTCTTCTCGACGGCAACCTGCAACTGGAACCCTATGCACCTCAACGCTGAGTACGCGCGGGCGCACGGCCATCCGACTGTTGTCGTGAACCCGATGCTCGTTCTCTGCACGGTGGTGGGCATGTCCGTCGAGGATCTCAGCGAGGCGGGCGGGCCGTTCCTCGGTGTGAACGAGTGCACGTTTCACGCGCCGGTCTATCCCGGCGACACGATCACCGCGCAGTCCGTGGTCGAGGAAATGCGCGCCTCCGCAAGTCGCCCGGACACCGGCATCGTCACCTGGCACACCGAAGCCACGAATCAACGCGGCGAACTCGTCGTCGATTACCGGCGCACGAACCTTGTGGCGATGCGCAAGGAATCCTCATGACGGATCTCAAACAGCCGCCGATCCCCGTGCTCACGCCGCCCTATCACACGCCCGAGCGCGAAGCCGTCCAGGCAGAGGCTCGCCGCTTCGCGATGGAAGAAGTGCTCCCGCTGGCCAACGAACTCGATCCCCAGAAGGCCGAGATCCCGCGCTGGTTTCTCGAACGGATGGGCAAACAGGGCTATTTCGGTATCCGCATCCCGAAAGAGTTCGGGGGAATGGGCCTCGGCGCCTTCGAATACTGCATGGTCTCCGAAGAGCTGGCGCGCGCATGGATGAGCGTCGCCAGCATCATCGCACGCGCCCAGGGCGGCGGCACCCAGCATGTCGAGGGCGAACGTCGCCGCGAACTCCTCGAACGCAGCGCGCGTGGAGAGTGGATAGGCGCCGCTGGACTCTCTGAACCCACGGCCGGCTCGGACCTCGCGAACGTTCAGACGCGCGCCGTCCTGGATGGCGACGA
>DAOTTM010000024.1:0-11098 GCA_034437915.1 Dehalococcoidia bacterium
CCAGTCCTTGCGGGAAGGGCTTCCACGCGCGCCACGGACTATCGGCTCGGCTGCGTTCGCGGCCCGCCCACCCCTGCCGTACACTTGCCGAACAAGCGCGGCGCTGATTTCGCGCGCCCGTCACGGAGATTGTGCCATGTCCGAACCCAGGACCATCTCCCAGAAGATCTGGGATACCCACCTCGTCCGCCGTGCTGAAGGCAAGCCGGACCTCCTTTATATAGACCTCCACCTGGTGCACGAGGTCACCTCCCCCCAGGCCTTCGAAAGCCTCCGCCTCGCCGGGCGCAAGGTGCGGCGACCGGAACTGACGCTGGCGACGGTCGATCACAACGTCCCCACGATCGACCGCGACAAGCCGTGGACGGACCCGCTCTCGGTCCAGCAGGTGGAGACGCTGCGCAAGAACACAGAGGACTTCGGCGTCCCCTACTACGGCGTCGGCGATATCCGCCAGGGTATCGTCCACGTCATCGGGCCGGAGCAGGGCTTCACGCAGCCAGGTATGACGATCGTCTGCGGCGATAGCCACACGTCCACCCACGGCGCGTTCGGGGCGCTTGCGTTTGGCATCGGTACGAGCGAAGTGGAGCACGTGCTCGCAACGCAGACGCTGTCGCAGGCCACGCCCAAGACGATGTCGGTCGAGCTGGTCGGCGAACTGCACGACGGTGTCACCGCCAAGGATGTCATCCTCGCGATCATCCGCCAGATCGGCGTCGCCGGGGGCGTGGGGCACGTCATCGAATACCGTGGCGACGTCTTCAAGGGCCTCTCCATGGCCGGGCGCATGACCGTTTGCAACATGTCGATCGAAGCGGGTGCGCGTGCGGGCCTCATCGCCCCCGATGACACGACGTTCGCCTACGTCGAGACGAAGCCGCATGCACCCAAGGGCGCCGCCTGGGAACGCGCCCTCGATGGCTGGCGCGCCCTGCCCACGGACGAAGGCGCGGTCTTCGACACAACCGTCACGCTCAACGCCGCGGACATCGAGCCGTGCGTGACCTGGGGCACGACGCCGGCCCAGAGCGTCCCCGTCACGGGCCGCGTCCCGGACCCTTCGGAGGCGGCGAACGAAGGCGCGCGTGAGTTGGCCGAGCGATCGCTCACGTATATGGGCCTCAAGGCGGGGACGAGAATCGAGGACATTTCGCTCGATAAGGTGTTCATCGGCTCCTGCACGAACTCCCGCATTGAGGACCTGCGCGTGGCCGCGGAGGTCGCCCGCGGGCGGCAGGTTGCGAAGAGCGTGAACGCGATCGTCGTCCCGGGTTCCGGGCTGATCAAGTTGCAGGCGGAACAAGAGGGCCTGGACAAGATCTTCACGGCCGCGGGTTTCGAATGGCGAGACGCCGGCTGTTCGATGTGCCTGGGGATGAACCCGGACATCCTCCTCCCCGGCGAACGCTGCGCGAGCACGAGCAACCGGAACTTCGAAGGGCGCCAGGGCCGCGGCGGACGCACCCACCTCGTCAGCCCCCAGATGGCCGCCGCCGCCGCCATCGCCGGCCACTTTGTCGATATCCGAACCTGGAAGTGATACCCCGACCCAAGCGCCCAACGAGCGCTCGGATACTCCGTTCGTCCTGGGCCTGTCGAAGGATGAACACGACGCCGATCAAGGAGCCACACCACATGGAAAAGTTCGAACCCGTCACCGGCAAGGCGATCCCGTTGAACCGCGCCGATGTCGATACCGACCAGATCATCCCCGCGCAATACCTCAAGCGCATCGAGCGCACGGGCTTCGGTCCGTTCGCTTTCGAACAGTGGCGCAAGGACCCGGACTTCGTCATCAACAACCACGCTTACGACGGCGCGCCTATCCTTATAACAGGCGCGAACTTCGGCTGCGGTTCTTCGCGCGAACATGCGCCCTGGGCGCTGGAAGGGCTGGGTCTGCGCGTCCTCATCGCGCCCAGCTTCGCCGACATCTTCCGCAACAACTGCGCGAAGATCGGCCTGCTCACGGTGACGCTGCCGCAGAAGGACATCGACCACCTCATCGCGCGCCATGAAGAGCTCCCCGGCGCGCAACTCGTGGTGGACCTCGTCACGCAGACCGTCTCGAGCGCCGATGGCTCCTTCGTGCGCAAGTTCGAAATGAACCCGTTCGTGAAGAACAACCTCCTCAACGGTCTCGACGATATCGGGCTGACCCTTCTGGAAGAGGACAAAGTGACGGCATTCGAATCATCGCGCGAAAACGACCTCTACCCGGTGACTATCTGATGGCGCGCACACGTCGTCCAGGCCAGGGCCTCGCGGCATCGCGCGCGAACTTCCGCGAATTCGATGCCCCCTTCGCGACGAAGCTGCGCATGCTCCTGCGCAACAACTGGACGAAGCTGCGGACGCGCCAGAACTGTTGCGGCAACGATGGCGAGCCTGGCTGCTGAGTGCCGACGAACGCGCCCCGTGAGGGCGAATAAGCGGCGAACGTCAGAGCGTCATTTCGGATCAGCGGAATGGTCCTGGGGCGGACCGGTGATTTCGTGGATGTCGTGGTCGTCCTGCTCGTCGCGTCCGCTCACCACACGCTCGATGCGGCGGTCCGGGAAGAACCAGGCGAGGCTGACCGCGACATATATCGCGAAGGCCGCCCATGGGGCCACCAGGGCGATCGGCACGCCCACAAAGTACCCGACCACGGAGAGTTTCCCCTTGAGGTCCCCTCTGATCGCTCGCACCAGATCGGAGCCGGGTGGCTGTTTGCCAACGAGGGCACGCACGAGGATCGAGTAAGCGAGGGCGGCCATCACGAGGTTGGCGCCATAGAGAGCCACGGGAGTCTTCGCGAAGTCGTTCTGGCCCATCCATGCGGTGACGAAGGGGATGAGCGACAGCCAGAAGAGGAGGTGCATATTCGCCCAGAGGATGGCGCCGTTGACGCGCTCTGCCGCCTGAAAGAGGTGATGGTGGTTGTTCCAATATATCCCGATGGTGACGAAGCTGAGGATGTAGCTCACGAAGATGAATAGCAGCGGCCTGAGCGCGGAAAACTCCGGCTCTTCCGGCGGCTGCAGCTGCAGGACCATGATCGTGATGATGATCGCGATCACGCCGTCGCTAAAGTCTTCGAGACGTCCCGAGCCCACAGTTGCTTCTCTCCTCTGGAAGCGATTGTGGCGGGGAGGCCCGGTGCGCGCCAACGCTCTGAGTTCCTAGACCTTGCCCGGACACGGCCGCCCGGCGATCCTCAGATGACATCGAGCGGCACAGGAGCACATGCATGCGAATCCTCGTCACCGGGGGGGCCGGGTTCATCGGGTCACACGTCGTCGATGCCTACGTGGCAGCGGGCCACGAGGTGCAGGTCATCGACAATCTCTCAACGGGGCGGCGTGCCAACGTGAACGCCGGGGCGACGCTCAACGAGGATGATATCCATGGCCCGGAGATGACAAAGGTGTTCGCCGACTTCAAGCCAGAAATCGTGAACCATCTCGCCGCCCAGGCGAGCGTGAAGCTGAGCGCGGGCGACCCGGTGCATGACCTCGATGTGAACGGCGGTGGCACGGCGCGCGTGGCGGCGCTGTGCATCGAACACGGTGTTGGCAAGCTCATCTACGCGGGCTCCGGGGGTACGGCCTACGGCAACCCGGACGCCCTCCCCATCGCCGAGAGCCATCCCACGCGGCCCGTTTCGAACTACGGTCTGTCGAAGCTGACGGGCGAAAACTACATCCAGCTCGCGCACCGGACGGCGGGACTGGACTTCACGATCCTGCGCTATTCGAACGCCTATGGCCCGCGCCAGGACCCAAACGGCGAAGCTGGCGTCGTCGCCATCTTCACGGGCCGGCTGCTCGCGGGCGTGCCCTGCATGATCGATGGCGATGGTGAGCAGCAGAAAGACTACGTCTACATCGGCGATATGGCGCGGGCCAACGTTCTCGCATTGACGAAGGGGAGCGGTGCGACCGTCAACATCGGTTCGGGCGAGGGGACAAGCGTGAACGCCATCTTCGCGGAACTCCAGCGCGCGACGGGGAGCACGCTGGCGCCCGCCTTCGGTCCCCCACGCGTCGGTGATGTGCGCAACTTCTGGCTGGATTGCGGGCTCGCGAAACAGATCCTTGGCTGGGAGGCAACGACATCGTTCGCGGAGGGCATGCGCCTGACCGTGGAGTCGTTCCGGGAATAGACGCCGAAGGCCATCAACGACTGCTCTGAAACAAGGAGCGATGCTTAGGGCTTGTCCGTAAATTACCGATGCACTTCCTGAATCTAACACAGGTTCGGACACAGAAGCGGTTATTGCCAGACAGTCCCTTAGTTTCCAACCGCTCGCCCTGAGCCTGTCGAAGGGTGAGCAGGCTGTCCGAGCATTGTCGCGCTGCGCGTCCATGCTTCGACAAGCTCAGCACGAACGGGGCGATTTAAGCGTGGGGCGTCCTTCGACGGCTGCCCTGGAACGACGTTGCACCCCTGGTTGAGGCATAGGCGATCGACGAGTCAGGGTGAACGGGCGCTTGGCCGACCCACGCAAAAGTTTACAACGCACCGTGCGTTATGGCTTAAACGCGTAGTCCGTAGTACAGTTTGTCGGAACGGCGGCGCGGGTCCAGCGCGTCTGCCGACAGGGGAATCCGAGTGCGCGGGAAGACGCAACCATCGAGACCACGGCTTTGGCTGGCGGTAGCGCTGTTCGTGGCGGTGGGGGTGGCGTTCCTCCACGGGGGAGGCTACCAGCGCGCGGCCGCCGTGGACGCCCCAAAGGTGACGAGCGTCACCCCGAGCTTCGGGCCGATTAGCGGTGGGAACGCCGTCGTCATCCACGGTGAGAACTTCGTGAACCCCGGTATGCAAGTCTTCTTCGGCGGGGCCTTCGCCTTCAACACCGTCGTATTCAGCGCGACCGAGATCCAGACCATCGCCCCCGCGGGCACGGGTGTCGTCGATATCATCGTTGTCACGCCACTCGGCGGTGCAAGTCTAAACACCCTCAACGACGACTATACGTACGGCGCTACGTCGTCCGCGGGGGTATTCGAATTCAGCGCGTCAACCTACTCGGTATCGGAAGCGGCGGGCATCTTCTACGTCACGGTTGTGCGCAGCGGCGCGTCGAGCGGGTTTGCCCAGGTGAACTTCGCCACCGCGAACGGCACGGCGGTGGCGGGGGCCGACTACGTCGCGACAAGCGGCACGTTGAACTTCGGCAACGGGCAGACGCAGACCAGCTTCGCCATCACGATCATAAACGACACGTTCGTGGAGCCGAACGAAACGATCATCCTCGCCCTCAGCAACCCCACGGGCGGGACATCCCTGGGCGCGGCGAACAGCGCGACGCTCACGATCATCGACGACGAATCGAACGCCACGGCCGGGGGAACCCTCGCCTTCAGCGCGGAGACGTTCACTGCGGCGGAAGGGTCAGCGGCCACGATCATCGTGACACGCACCGGGTCGATCCTCGGGGCGGTCAGCGTGTTGTACTTCACTTCCAACGGCACCGCCGGCGGAGCCGACTACGGACCAGCGGGCGGTACGCTCAGCTGGGCCGCGGGAGACTCCTCGCCGAAATCGTTCTCCGTTTCCACCATGCAGGACACCGCCATCGAAGGGACGGAAACCGTCCTGCTCTTCCTGAGCAACCCGGGGGGCGGCGGCGTACTGGGCGCGCAGAAGACCGCAACCCTCCTTATCACCGACGACGACATCCCGGCGGACGGCATCTTCGAATTCGTAAGCACGGAGTTCACGGCCAGTGAAGGCGCCGCCGTCGCCACAATCACGGTGCGGCGCATCGCTGGCTCGAACTCGAACGCGAACGCGGCAAGCGTTCAATATGCCACGGCGAACGGGACGGCCATCGCCGGCAGCGACTATGTGGCCGCGATGGGCACGTTGAGTTTTCTCCCGGGCGAACTCATCAAGACGTTTAGCATCCCATTGATCGACGATGCCGCGATCGAGGTGAACGAGACCATAGCGCTCAGCCTCGCCGTGCCCCAGGGCGGACCAGTGCTGGCGAGCCAATCGAACGCGATCCTGACGATCACGGACAATGACAGCGGACTGCCGCTCGTAACATCCGTGAACCCGATGGCGGGCCTGTTGGTGGGCGGGAACACCGTGTTGATCAACGGGCTGAACCTCAGCGCCGCGACGCTCGTGAGCTTCGGGGGTGTTTCGGCGAACATCGTTTCGAACACCTCCACACAGCTCGCGGTAATCGCCCCGGCCCGTGCCACCGCCGGCCCCGTGACGGTACAGGTCACGAACGCGTTTGGCACCAGCCCTGTCTCCGCCGCCTCGACCTACACCTATGCGGGGTCCCTCCCGACGGTCACTTCGGTCACCCCAGCCTCGGGTCCATCGACAGGCGGCACGACCGTCGTCCTCTTTGGCAACACCTTCACGGGATTGTTGGCGGTGACCTTCGGCGGCGTTATCGCGCCATCGGCGGTGGCGAACGAACCGGGGAAGATCACGGTGGTGAGTCCGCCCAACGTCACCGGTACGGTGGACGTGCTCGTGACGACATCGCTCGGTACGTCCACGGCTTCGGTGAACACGAAGTTCACCTACACGGCATCGACATCCCAAGGCTACACGTTGAGCTTCCGCTGGAACCTGATCACCTGGGCCGGGCTGGACAACATGTCCGTGTTCAACGCGCTCGAAGGGCGAGAGACACCGGACAACCCGGCCACGACGTCGATTACGGCGCGCGTTTCCGCCGTCTTCTGGTGGGATATCTCGGTCACGAACTGGCGTGCCTACTTCCCCAGCGGGGCGGGCATCCCCGGCGCAAACGACCTCACCGTGATGCGGCGCGGGAACGCGTACTGGGTGGCCATCAAGGGCTCCGGCACGGTGTCCTGGAACATCGTCTCGCCGTAACGAAAGTTTCTCGCGGAGGCGCGGAGCCAGCGGAGGCGCGGCGAAGGTGGAGGCGTGGCCAATCGCCCGTTCGTGCTGAGCCGGTCGAAGCATGGACGGACAGCGTGACGATAGTCGAACGGGTGCTCACCCTTCGACAGGCTGTGGGCGAGCGGTGTTTCGGTGATTTTCAGAGCAGCCTGTCGAAGGATGAACACGCTGCCGTTGTTCGGGTGTGAACGTCCTTTCGATATGGTCAGCGTCCTCCGATCCCGCTTCATGCAAGACATGGAACCCACCCATGGGACGGCGCCGGGCGGGTTTTCGTGGCCCAGCCCACTTATTGGCGTGCGCGGATCTGATTTCGTCGCAGCAGCGCTCCGGCGACGGCAGAGGGGACAGGCGAACGGCGGCGTGAGGGCGGACGGGAGGTGTCGCGCGGCGCCGGTTTCTTCACCTGTTATGCATTGCTGATTCAGAACATATGTTCTACAGTGACGGCCAGACACCGCCCTCCCGGAAGCGGGAGGACGCCAGGAGAAGCGTTATGGAATCCACCCATGAAGAGCGCAAGACGCGTTTCGATGCGCTGCCGGAACACACGAACTACGCCGACAATGGCTGCGACCTCTACCCGTCGTGCCTGCGTTGTCCCCTCGCGCGCTGCCGCTATGAAGACCCCGGGGGCGCACGGGCGATGCTCCGGCCGAGCCGCGACGCGAGCATCCGGCGGCTTTCCTACCAGCAGGGGATGTCCGTGCCGCAGGTGGCCGCGGCGCTCGGCGTATCGCGCAGGACAGTGTTTCGCGTGCTCAGCGCGGCCGCGCGCACGCGCAAGGAAGATTGAGAGGGAGGGAAGTTCTCAGTTCTAAAGTTCTGAGTTCTGAGTGCCGCCGGCCCGCCCGGAATCAGGAACCAAACCGTTCGTCGTGAGCCTGTCGAAGGATGAGCGGGCTGTTCGACCACCTTCGCGCTGCCCGTCCATGCTTCGACCGTTCGACAAGCTCACAGCTGAAACAACGGCCGTGCCTACACCCGCAGCGGCACGCGCCGCGGTCTCGGAACTGTTCTCGTTTTCATCCCCGCTTGTGGCCATAGGCCATCCACGACTCAGGGCGAACGGGTAATGCGTGCTTCAGTGCGCTACCGCAACAGCTTGCGCAGGCCCCGGAGGACGAGCCAGGCGGCGGCGCCACAAGCGATGATCATGGGCGGCGAAAGACGCGAACCGATGCGCCGGTATTCGGCGGACCCGCCCGATATCTCGATATAGCCCGCGGGCGAGGCGATGGCGCCCCCGCCCCCGCCTGTTCCCTGGCCGTCGTCGTCGCCGCCGCCACCGCCACCGAACCCCCAGCTCACCTTCGCGACGGGGATAACCGTGACGCCGTCACGTTCGACGGGGTTGCCGAACACGGCGTTTGAACCGGCGCGGCTGCCGACGCGATCCGCCAGGATCCCCGGGACATCGTGAATTCCAGTGTGCATCGATTCCTCCGCTTCGCGCATGGTGCGGTCCAGTTCACTCTCCATGGCATGCCCTCCCGGGCCAAAGACTCTTCCATATACTGTGCTCCGTCGCGCGAAGGTTGGCAACAGATGATGGCGGCGGGTGAGGCGCCCGCGAAGGCACGCGCTCGCCAACACTGTCGCAATGTTCGAAGATGATTAGGGTGAGATTCCGCGGCAGCGGAGCAGGAGACTATGCAGGGCGGGCGTTGTTCAGCGAACTCCGGTTCGGTACGAGGCACATCAATAGCTGTCCGGCGTCTGGAGACGTTTGTCGCGCGCATGGAAAGGCGTTATGAGTGCGCCTCGGATACGATGGACCGCGACATTGCGAAGGCAGATATCGCGAGACACGGGAGATCCGTAAATGGCTGGCGGAATACCACCTGCTCACGCGCTTGCGGGCAGCGGAAGCAGTTGGCCAAGAGGCTGGCTCGCTTTCGACGACCACCGGCTAGTTCACGACCGCAGCATGGAAGTCCTCGCTCGAGACGGGTTCGTCGAGCCCCAATCCGGTCAACCGAATCAGAGCCGCGCACGAAGTAAGCGGTGCGATCCCAGGCGCCGGTCCCGGCTCAAGAGTCTGCGATGACGGGGGATGCGACGCCCAAGCCCCGGTTGGGGGAGGGTGGGCGTCAAAGTTTTGCGTGCGCCTTGTCCTGGTTCGATTTTCACGTCGTTCCGCCTGTCACCGGAACCCATCACGTTGCCGTGCAAAATTCTGACGCCCACCCGTTGGGGGAGGGCGCCAACGCTTTTGCGTGCGAACGTGATGGGTTGTCCTGAGGTGTACAGGATCATTTGGCGTCCCGGCGCTTGCTCACGCGCGCTACGGACAGGCCGCCGACGGTTCGGACTCCCCTCGCTTGCGACCATGGCAGGTGCGCACTGTGCGGCGCGCGCATACATTGCGCGGATGAGGTGGTGCGATGAAGACTCTTTCCCTGGTGAGACGGGCGGACGGCATGGGCCGGGCCGATTTTGGAGATGCGCTCCTGGCCTGGAGTCGAGAGGCGGCGACGGCGACAGGCGTCGAAGGCTGGGTCACGAATCTCGTGGATATCCCGGCCGAAGACGCGGGACTGCGCCCCGGCGGCGAGCCCGCCTTCGACGCTGCGCTCGAGGTGTGGACGGCAGACGGGGTGGATTCGCAGCCACTGATTACGCCGCCCGCCCGTCTCGCGAAGCAGTTCGACGCCTACGAAGTCGAGGAGCGCGAGAAGAAGGCGTACGTTCGCGATTGGGCGCTGGGCGAGCGGTCGCCAGGCCTGAAGTCGGTCTACCTTGCCCTGCGCAACCCCGCGATGACGCACGCGCAGTACTCCGAATACTGGTCCGAGAAGCACGCGCCGCTGGCCCTGCGCATCCATATTGGTATGTGGCGCTACATGCAGAACCACGTTACGCGCGCGCTCCCCGGGGCTTCCACGCCGTGGGACGGCTTTGCGCTGCTGCACTTTCGCACCGCGGAGGACTTCCGCGAGCGCTTCTACATCAACGATGAAGGCCGCCAGGCGATCGCCGAGGATGTCGCGAAGTTCAGCGGGGGCGTTGGCGGTAAGCGCCTCCTCACGAGCGAGTGGGTGCTGAAGTAGGGTCTTCACCGTTTCGAAGAGTGACGTTGGTAATGAGAAAGCGTATACCGGAAGTTACGTCCTGGAAGTACGGGAGGGCATCACGATGAGCAACGAACAGGCGGCACCCGAAACGAACGGTATCACGGTGGAGTTACTTGCAACGGTTGACCTAGCCCCTGAAATGGAGGGCCTGGCGGGGCGCCAACTCCGAATGCGTATGGTGACCATCGCGCCTGGGGGCGTTTTCGGGCCGATTCACGACCATAAAGGCAGACCAGGCATCGTCTACGTACTGCAAGGAACGATCACCGACCATCGAGATGGAGTCGCTACGGAATATGGGCCAGGATTGGGCTGGCCCGAGGATCGAAACACCAACCACTGGCTTGAGAACAGAGGAACCATTCCGGCAGTGGAGATCTCGGTCGATATAGTCAGCCAGGAGTAAGCTGGGGCCAGATGTCCAACCGCGTCGGGATGGCGCCTGGCGGCAGTTGGCGCCTCCTCACAAGCGAATGGGTGCTGAAATAGGGACGTAATCCGCTGCCGCGATGCCGGGAACGCCAACCTCCGTGTTGGCCCCGGCGACGACGGCGTCCGCTTGCTCTGTCTCCCCTCTCCCGCGAAGTCCGGAGAGGGGTTGGGGGTGAGGGCGCGCCGCCCGGCGTGTGGCCGATGGCCGGCGAACGGGCGACCGGCGTTGATGGCAGCCAGGTGTTAGTGCCGTGGCCCCCGGACACGGAGGTCCGTGACTACGCGCGGGTTCGGCGCCGGGCCAGGGCGAAGAGCGATGCCGCGAACACGAGGATCGGCCCCGGCAGCGCCCAGCCATTGAGTGGCCAACCCGAGACGGATTCGCGGATGACGGTGACGGTAGACGAAGCGCCGTTCCCGGCAACCTCGCCATTCGTGGGCGAGGCGAGGCGCGCCTCGAGGGCGGCGATGCGTTGCTCCTGCTCCTTCGTGATCGCGTGGAGGCCCTTGATCGCCGCGAGGGAGACACCGTCGAGGTCGATCGTGCTGATCGTGACATCGCTATCACCGAGGCCGAAGGCGGCGAAGAAGTCCTGCGCCATGGGACCCATGTGCGGCGGGGCGCCGTCGATGTCTTTCGCCGTCCAGCGCTGGATGGGCACTTCGTCCAACTTCGCGAGCACATCGCGGCCATCGACATC
>DAOTTM010000025.1:0-7777 GCA_034437915.1 Dehalococcoidia bacterium
CGGCCGTGGGAGGCGTGCCAGAGGGGGGCACCTGCTTTGAGGACGAACATCTGTGGGGACTGGTGGCGCACGCCGGTAAGCTGTTCGACGGCCTTCGAGACGTCGTGCTGCTCGGAGACGTCGACGATGAAGACGTCGCCATCGACCGCCTCGACCTCCTCGTAGGCGCTCGCGCTGATCGGGCACCAGGGATCGTGGAGGAGGAGGGCGACGGGCGCATCGGCCGCGCCAGCGAAGACTGTGTTGAGGGCGGCGACATCGGCCACGGGGTGGAAAGTCACGCGCCGCACGGGCGCTTCGCGGGAGAAGGGATTCTTCATGATTCAAATGTACTGTGCGGGGGCGGTGCGGGCGACGGGCATGGCCGTGGGCGGCGGCGGCGCGGGTGGCGGGCTGGGGCGTGAACCCTCCATGACGGTCGGGCTACGGACTGGGGGCGGGCATGGCCCGTGTGCAGTGCCCAGGCCGAGGCGCGAACCCTCGCTGACGGTCGGGCTACCGGGATGCCATGGGGCGCCGCCATCGCCGATGACGGCGAAGGGGGCCAGGCGAAGCTCGCGCTAACCCGTCGCCGGCCGGTCGCCGCCGCGCCCGAGCTTTGGTTCCGTGCCCGCCAACAGCCGCCGGATGTTGGGGATGTGTTTGTACTCGATAAGGGCCACGGCCGCCGCCGCGTACCAGGCGAAGGCCGCTGGCTGGTACCCGGCAATCGCCAGGATGGCGATGATCACCGCGCAGATCGGTGTGCCCACGACCGACATGACCGACATGTATCGTGTCGGGATGACGAGCGCGGCCCCGACCACGGGGAAGAGCAGCGACAACAGCGGCGACAACCCGAGGATACCGCCAAACGCGGTGGCGACGCCGCGGCCGCCGCGGAACCCGGCGAACACGGGCCAGATGTGACCAACGATGGCGAGTGTCGCGCCCGCCGCAGCGACGCCATCATCGTCGAATACGTATCTCCCGATGACCCCCGGGGCCGCACCCTTGGCGATGTCCGCGATCATGACGAGCGCCGCAGGCAACCTCCCCGCCGTGCGCAGGACATTCGTCGTGCCCGTTTTGCCGCTCCCAGCGTCGCGGATGTCGTTCCCCAGCCAGATGCGCCCAACGATCAGGCCAAAGGGAATCGAGCCGAGCAGGTAGCCGAGGACGATGTTCGCGGCGTAGTCACCCATCACGAGCGCGCATCATCCTCTGATCTGGCGCGGAGTACCACTTTGATCGCCGTGCCTTCGAAGTCGTACGCCTCGCGGATGATGCGTTCGAGGTAACGCCGATAGCTGAAGTGGACGATTTTCGGGTCGTTCACGAAGAGGATGAAGGTGGGCGGATCGACATTGGCCTGGGTCGCATAGAAGAGCTTGAAGCGCTTGCCCTTCACCATCGGGGGGATGTGTTCGGTCACGGCCTTCTTGAGCAGGGAATTGAGTTCGCTCGTGACCACGCGCAAGCGCCGGGCTTCGCGGGCAGTCGCGGCCAACGAAAGCAGCCTGGGAAGGCCTTTCTTTTCGAGCGCGGAGATGAACGCCACCATCGCCCAGGGGACGAACTGCACGCGCCCGCGCATCTGCCGCTCGGACCATTCGCGACGTTCGTCTTCGTCCTCCCAGAGGTCGATCTTGTTGACGGCGATGATCAGGCCCTTGTGTTCGTCGATCGCGAGGCCGGCGATGTGCGTGTCCTGGGCGGTCACGCCATCCGAACCGTCGATCACGAGCACGGCCACGTCACAGCGTTCGACCGCCGTGCGCGTGCGCATCACCGAGTGCAGTTCGACGCCGACGCCAAGCTTGCCCGGTCGACGCACGCCCGCCGTGTCGATCAGCGTGAACGATCCCTCGGGCGAATCGATATCCGTATCGACGGCGTCACGTGTTGTCCCGGCAACATCCGACACGATCACGCGATCCTGCCCGAGGATGGCGTTGACGAGCAAGGACTTGCCGACGTTCGGCCGCCCAATGATCGCCACGCGCACCCGGTCTGATTCTGGGAGGGCGCCCGATTCCGGGAGTCGTGCGACGACTTCGTCCAGCATCAGCCCGACGTTGATGTCGTGCATCGCGCTGATCGGCATCGGCTCGCCGAATCCCAGTTGGGCCGAATCGGCGAGGCCCTGGATTTCGCGCTTGTCGTTGTCCGCCTTGGTGGCGACCAGGAGCACGGGACGGTTGCTGCGACGCACGACTTCGGCCATGTCGAAGTCGCTCGCCGTCAGGCCGTCGCGGGAATCGATGCAGAACAAGACGAGGGATGCAGCTTCTATGGCCGCCTTCACCTGGCTCATGATCAGGGGCGCCCAGACGCTTTGGGCGTCCGTTTCGAAGCCGCCGGTGTCGATGAGCCGGAAGCGGCGGTCGAGCCATTCGACATCGGCTTCCACGCGGTCGCGTGTTGTGCCGGGTTCATCTTCGACGATTGCGCGGCGCTCGCCGAGAACACGGTTAAAGAGCGACGACTTCCCGACGTTCGGTCGCCCGACGATGGCCACGCTCGGCAGTTGGTAGGCTAGGTCAGTCATGGAAACACCAGGGGAACGATTTTCACAGGCAGTGGGTCGGCTTCCGCGCGCAAGCCGGGCGGCCCAGAAGGGAGAATCGTCACCACCGGATTCAGCGTTGACGTGCCCACGGTGACGCCCGTAAGAGATACTGTTGCGCGGATGTCGGCTGCCTTCAACTGCTGAATCTGTGGGAGCGGCCCGAACACGCGCACGACGACCTGCGAAGCGCCCTCCACGGTCATCCCCGCCGGGAAATCGGTGAACGCCGGACCGATGACATAGCTGACGGATATACAAGGGGAAGCCGGTTGGGCAGTGGAGCATTCAATGGCGCGTACTTCCACGCGCACGACCACCGTTTGGCGGTCGATCGTGACGTTGGGGGGACGGTCGATCTGTTTGGTCTGGGTGACATCGGTCTTCGCGCCGGTCACATCGATTTTCTCGATCGCCAGGCTTTGGAGGAAATCCACCAGCGATTTCGGCCCCGCGACGATGGCGGATGGCGGGTCGATGCTGATGTTCGTGATGCGGTAGCCTGGGGCCGGTGAGCCGGTGACCGACGCGCTGAGGGCCAGGGCGCGCTGCGAAAACGTCTGTTCGATTCGCAACGTCGCCCGCGAACGCTCGGGCGTGATGGCGACCTCGACGCGGTTGCCGCCGCTCGTGCGCGCGACGAGGTCGCCCTCCACCGAAACGACGCCATCGCGCAGGCCCGCCACGTTCACTTCCAGGGTCGCGACTTCCACGCTATCGATGAGGTCCGCCGGGCCGCGCAGTTTCACAAGCGACGGTTCGGCGGAAGGTACAACGCCTTCCTTGAGCCGGTAGCCAGACGGGAATTCGCCCACCAGTCGCACCTGGACGGGGACCTCCCGCGTCGCTGCCCGCACGAGGGTGATATCGACCTGGGAGGGCTGCACCGACAACACGCGGACGCCACCGCGGCGTGACTCCACCCGCACGGGGCGGCTGACGGCTTCCCCAGGAGTCACCCCACGAAGGTCAATGGTTGCCCGGAAGTCACCCTCGCGCAGGCCATCGATGTCGGCTTTGCGCGCCTCCACCCGGACGCGGACGGTCGGTTGGTCGCGGAGGATGGCATCATCGGGCACGTTCAGCGGAGTGAGTGGGATAGCCTGGTTGGTTTCGAGTGGCACAACCGCCTGCGTCCGCGGATTCTGCTGGTCTTCGACCAACATCCATATTCCCAGGGCGGCAACGAGGCTGAAAAGCACGAGACCCCAGTGTTGGGATGCGTTCGACCAGAACAGGCGTGGGAGCCCGCGGGCCACGCCCGGACCAGACTCCGAAAGCGCGCGCAACCACGATCTCATACCGGCGTCCCCCGTTCCGGTGCGAAACGCGCGCCGGACGAGGGCCCCAGCAGCCACTCGAGGACTGCCCGCAGACGCCGTTCGTCGGCAACGTGCGTGAGTTTGCCACCGAGGGCAACGCTGATGGCGCCGGTCTCCTCGGAGACGACCACCGTCAACGCGTCCGTCTGCTCAGTGATGCCGACGGCCGCTCGGTGCCGCGTCCCCAGCGTCCGGTCGCCGTCCAGGAGCTCACCCGCGAGGGGGAGAATACACCCGGCGGCGACCACGCGGTCGTCTCGCAGGATCACGGCCATGTCATGCAGAGGCGAGTTCGGGAAGAAGATGCCCTGGAGGAGCTCGGGCGAAATGCGCGCATCCACGGGCACCCCGGTATCGATCACGTCCTGGAGGCCAGTCTCCCGCTCCAACACAATCAGCCCACCGTGTCGATCGTGGGACATGCGCCCCGCGGCAGTCACGACACAGTCGATCACGTCGCCATAGCGCGGCCGTGTCACCAACCCGCGAACACCGGCGCGGCCAACGCGATCCAGCCCGCGGCGGATCTCCGGCTGAAAGATGATGACCGCGCCCACAAGAAGCACGGTGAACGACCGATCGACGAGGTAATTCACTACGGTGAGGTCGAACAGGCGGCCGAGGACGACGGCGACGAGGACGAGCAGGAGCATCCCCCGCAGCTGGGTCATGGCGCGCGTGCCCGTGACGAGGCGCAACGCCCAGAACAGGAGCAACGCGATGAGGAGCACGTCCACGGCGCTTGATGGCCCGAATTGGCCGAGGATCTCCTGGATATGGTCGAGGTTTGGCAATTCACGTCCCGGCGAAACTTGTGCGCCGCGCCATCATACCGCGCGCGGCGCCCGCAATCGGCGGGCGTTCGTCCGAACCCCGGGTGTGCTAGTGTTTGACGTTGGCGGCGACGCCAAGCAGGAACACCACCACTGCCGCCTGCGCCCACACCCTGTTCTCGGCCTGGTCGAAAATGATCGAACTCTCGCTTTCGAACACATCGTCGGTAATCTCGTCGCCGCGATGGGCCGGGAGGTCGTGCATGATCAACGCGGAAGGGGCCGCTCCTGCCGTGACGGTGCGATTGAGCTGGAATCCCGCGAAATCAATGCGCCGGCGCTCCGCCTCTCGCTCCTGTCCCATTGAGGTCCAGACGTCCGTATAGAGAGCCTCGGCCCCGGCGACTGCTTCCAGCGGGTCCGTGGTGAGGGTGAGCGAGCCTCCGGTTGCCGCGGCCCGCGCCGAGGCTTCGCTGATGATCGCCTCGGGCAGCATGTAGCCGCGTGGCGCCGCCATTCGGACGTCCATTCCCAGCGAACTGGCCGTCATGACGAGACTGCTCGAGACGTTGTTGCCATCGCCGATGAACGCCAGCGACCGGCCCTTGAGGTCGCCAAACTTCTCCTTGAGGGTGAGCAGGTCCGCCAGCGCCTGGCAAGGATGCTCCTCGTTCGTGAGCGCGTTGATGACGGGAATGCCGGAGTACTCGGCGTATTCCTCAACGATGTTCTGCCCAAACGTCCGCACCGCGACGATCTGCACGTATCGCGCAAGCACGCGCGAGACATCTTTGATCGCTTCACGCTCCCCGAGCCCAACCTCCTGGGGGGCGAGGTAAATCGTATCGCCGCCGAGGTGTCGCATCGCCACCTGGAAGCTCACCCGCGTGCGCAACGATGGCTTTTCGAATAGGAGCGCGAGCTGCCGTCCTTCCAGCAGGCGCTGAGGACGGCGCTTCAACGCGCTGGCGATATCGAGCAAAAGGTGGACCTCTTCGATCGAGAGGTCAGCAGACGAAAGCAGGTGGCGAGTTCCAGGTTGCATAACGCCGAGTATAGGTTGCGCCACCCCTATGTTCCGACGCCGCCGGTCACACTCGAGCCATGGACAGCGGCGTGTTCATCCTTCGAAAGGCTCAGGACGAACGGGGGTGACAGGCGGACGACGTGAGAACCGAACCAGGACAAGGCGTACGCAAAACTTTGACGCCCACCCCTAACTTTCTGGTGCGACTCTGCCGACGGTGGACTGAGGTTAGAGCTGGATGCGCCGACTATCAGGTTGAGAGGCGCAACATGCAAAAACCGTTCATTCCGGACGTCCGGGCAAAATTCCTCGAAGGCAAGATGTTCGAGCGCCTGGAATGCCATCGTTGCCACACGTTGTTCAACTTCAGCCCGGCGCCCCGCGTGACGCGTATTCCCCACTGTCCCGCGTGCGGCGGCATTGTCAATCGCCACGACGCGGCTTAGCGAGTGTCGTGCAAAGCTTTGCGCGGAGTCCGGAGGGCAGACCACCCTCGACCGGCCAACCAGAATCACAAGCCTGCACAGCGCAGCGCTTGCTTACGCGCGCGCTACGGACGCTGAGTTCGCCTTACTACCGCGACTGCTCGGTCTCGAACCGCTATCCGCGCAAAAAATTTGAACCCCATACCCCAGCTCAGGGCTTGTGCGGAGTGGTTGTGCTACGCCCCGTCGAGACGCTATAACTGCGCAAGCGGGTTATCGGAAGCGCGCACGTAAGGAGATCCCCTATTGGTCTCCGGCGCACGGGGGTTCACGCATGATGGACGTTGCCTTGGATTCTCGAACACCATTCGAGTGCACCAATTGTTAGGGCAACCCCGCATAGTCCATTTGCCTCCTGGCTGGCACCATCGACTCAGAAACGCCATGGAAATTCAAACGAAACGCCTGATCGACTCACCACGGCGCCAATCGCTGCAAATGCGCGCAAGCCTGGTTGCCGGTGCGGCGCTCCTCGTCGTCGGTCTTGTTGGGTTCAGTTTCACACTTCCTTACGACCGCCAGGAAGCACGGCTGGCGCCGTTACCCCGTGTTGATACTTTTGCCGTAAAAAGCCTTCATCCGGCGGAAACACGCCTCGTTGTCCCGAATATCGCCGCCGCAATGGAACCCGTCGTTGAGGCTGTCGAGAGTGCCACGGATCCCGCACTGAGCGCCACGCCTGTTCCCCTGGCTCGGCCCTCCGCGCAAGCCGCAGCCGCAGCCGCAGCGCCCGTCGCGACCGTGCTGCCGCCTCCCTCGCCGCCCACTCCCACGCTCACCGCTTCTCCCACGCCCACGGCGGCGACCCCGAAGGCGACTCCCGCCGCGCGAGAAGGCGAGCCAACGGGCATCCGTGGGGACGGAGCGAGGGACGGACCCAACCCCGCCGCCGTCCCGCCGAAGCCCGGACTTTTCGACACATTTTCAACGGACGGGGGAGAGGGGCCATCTCCCGCGCCGCGAGATATCGACCCCACCCGCCCGATGCCGCGCTAGTTCAGGCTTTCCCGTAATCGACCGTGAGCCAGCGCTCCACATGAAGCTGGACGACGATTCCTGAGTCGCCTCCGCCTCCCGTCGCGCGAAGGTACGCGTCTCCGCCCTTCTCCCCCAGGTAGCGCTGGGCGATGGCGCGCGAATCCCGCTCGTAGTCCGGCTTCGCGATCGTGATAGGCCCTTCGATCGAGACGTACTTGTATGGCGCCGTCTCCGTCTGCACGCAGAGGCTGATGCGACCAGCCGCTTGGAGCAGCGCGGCCTTGCGCGAATCGCCGCCTGTTGTGAAGCAGACGGCCCCGCCGGGTTCATAGCGATACCACACGGGCATCGTGAGCGGCCCGCGGCCAGGATCTTCGACAGAGACCACGGCGACGTGGACATCAGCGAGAAAGGCCTCGCGCTCGGCCTTCGTCATCTTCGTGCTCATTGGTAAGTCTCGTTCGCTGCTAGGGCTTCACGACGCCGCTGAGGAGCGTCGCGGGGTCGATGATGATCCCCTGGCCGCTTGGGAGCATGACAATCTGGATCTTGTCCGACAGCTTCTGCACGGCTTGAAACTGGATGACTGCTGGCGTAAGCGACGCAGCCAGCAGCCTGTTGGCGTCCGCCTGGCCTTGTGCGCG